>JABSSC010000004.1 GCA_013214635.1 Paracoccaceae bacterium
TCGTCATACTGACCCATCTTGAGCGTCCAGAAGAATGCGACCAGACCCAGCCCGCCCAGAAACAACGACACCGGAATGAGGATTGCCAAGACTTCCATCAGCGCACCCTCAGCGCATTGAGCGACACGAGGATCGAAGACGTCGACATGGCCAGGGCGGCGGCCAGCGGCGTCGCGAACCCGGCAAGTGCGATCGGAATGGCAATCGCGTTATAGGTGGCAGCGATCCCGAAGTTTTCCAAAATGCGCCGCCGCGCCCGTGTGGCCGTTCGCACGGCATCCGGCAAGCTTTCAAACGACGTGCTTAGTACAACGATGTCTGACACCACGCGGCTCGCATCAAGAGCCGAGGCGGGCGACATCGAGACATGCGCTTCAGCCAACGCCGCCGTATCATTAAGTCCATCCCCGATCATCAGCGTCTTGGTGCCACGCTGTGACAAAGCGGCGATTTCTGCTGCCTTCTCTTGCGGCAGCAGGCCCGAACGGGCGACAGGAATATCAAGCTGGGCCGCCACGTTTTGAACAGCCGCTTCGGTGTCGCCCGACAAGAGCATCACGTCAAACCCAGCCGCTTTGAAGCCAGCGACGGCTTCTTTCGCACCGGGCCTCAAACTGTCCGTGAATGTGAACGTAAGGGGCGCTGCGTCCCCAACCTTTAGGTAGGTTGCCGTTTTCTTGGCCGGCTCTGCACCAATCCACTCTGCACGACCAAGGCGGACAAGACGCCCATCCCAACACCCCTCAACACCGAAGCCAGGAACTTCACGGAGGTCCGACAGAACCGCACCAGGCGCAGAAATGGCCTCGGCCAGGGCGGTCGAAAGCGGATGCGACGATGCCGCCGCAAGCGTCCGCACAATCGCCAGATCCGTTGCATCGACGTGAGAAAGATCATCGGGTTTTGGTGTGCCAAGCGTCAGAGTACCGGTCTTGTCGAAGACAACGCACTCAACCTCCGCCAAACGTTCGAGCGCGGTGGCATGCTTGATCAGCATTCCTTTGCGAAAAAGCCGCCCGGAGGCCGCAGTGGACACAGCCGGAACCGCAAGGCCCAGCGCGCAAGGGCAAGTAATGATCAACGTGGCAACCGCGATATTCATCGCCAGACGCCAATCTCCGCTTGCGCTGAACCAGCCGATGAATGTGGCAAGCGCCAGCAAATGCACCACAGGCGCATAGATACGCGCCGCGCGGTCAGCGAGCGAGGTGTAGCGTGACTTTGCTTCTTCTGCGACGGCGACCAGATCAGCCATGCGGCGCAGCGCGCTGTCCTCTGCTGCGCGGACAATCTCAACTTCCAAAGGCCCGGTGAGGTTGATCACCCCAGCCGAAACCTCTGCCCCCGGCGCGACAGCCACCGGATGGGTCTCGCCGTTCAAAAGCGAAAAATCCAACTCGCTGTGGCCGGTTACCACACGCGCGTCGGCGGGCATCCGCGCGCCGGGTCGGATCAACAACAGCTCACCGACGCCAACGTCGGCCAAGGGCACCTCTAACTCAACCCCGTCGCGCAACACGGTCACACGCGGCACTTCAAGCGCGGCCAATTCTTCGGCCGCTGAACGGGCCGTATGTCGCGTGCGATAGTCCAGATACCGCCCTGCCAGCAAAAAGAAGGTCAATGACAAGGCTGCATCGAAATATGCGTGTGAGCCGCCTTGCGCGGTTTCATAAATCGACATTCCCGTTGCCAGCAAAATCGCCAGCGAAATCGGCACATCCATATTCAACCGACCAACGCGGAGCGCACTCCAGGCGCTCTTAAAGAACGGCTGCGCCGAGAAGGCCACCGTGGGCACGGCAATCGTCGCCGAAATCCAGTGAAACAGGTCCCGCGTGGCCTCGGTCGCACCCGACCAGACCGCGACCGACATCAGCATGACATTCATCATCGCGAACCCGGCCACGCCAAGCCGCATCAGAAGATCGCGAGACTGTTTGTCGGCTTCTGTCGCGCTGAGAGCTGTTGGATCCAGCTCATGCGCCTCGTAACCGGCGCGCGCCAGCACCTCGATCAGGCTATCGGCGGTTACACCCGGCACGGCGTCGATGCGCGCGCGCTTCATGGTGAGATTGACCCGCGCTTCATTCACACCTGGGGTCGCAGAAAGCGCGCGCTCAACGCCCGAAATACAGGCCGCGCAATGAATGGTTGGAAGCGACAGACGTATATCCTGCGGTCGCGCCTCTGACGTCTCCGAAACCAAATCCATGGCGTCACCGGCCACGCAGGCCGGGCAAGCCGCCGGATGAGAGGCGTCGACCAAAGTCATGACTCTTCGTTAAGCACCAAGGCAAAGCGCTGGCGATAGAGCGTGCCATCTTCGGCGGTGGCCGTCAGGAACAGAGTCCATGTGCCCGTTCCAAACTCGCCATCTGCGACGTAACGATCATCCTTGAGGCTCAGAACAAGATCACGGTCATCGCCTGTATGTGTCGCCCGGCCGATCTTGGCTTCGATCGTGTCGGAGATCACAGTCGCACCCGACTTGTCCCTCAGTTCGATCGATACGCCATCTGCCGCAAGCTGCGCGTCGCTGGTCCAACCAAGCGCCTGCATTGCGTCGCGTTCAGCTTCGAACTTTTGACTGGCAACGTAGGAATTGCGCACTTCAAAGCCCGGAAAGGTCGACACGGATTTATAGGCCATTGTGAAATTCACGACGATGATGATGCCAAATGCCGCCGCAAATCCCGCAAAAACATGCCATCCGGTCAGCTTCTTTTCAGTATTCATCGGGCATCTCCATTAAAGACGGAATCTTTTGAAACGCGTTCGCCATTTGCCAGGTCCTCAACCCAAAACCGGATCTCGGTCCGGTCTAGCATGGCCGCATCCGACCCACGCGGTGCCATGACATAGACCCGCGAAAGCTGCGTTGAGTCCGGTGGCACTTCGACACTTGAATACGGCGTTCCTTCGATCGCAAGCCGCAACTGCGGATCGCCATAAAGCGTGATATTGAACGGACGCGCTTCGCCATGTTTGTTGCGCAAGCGGATGTCATAGGTGTTGCGGATCGTGCCGTCCGACATCGTCACAAAGGTTGGGTTACGGATGGGCGAGACCGTCATGTCGATCTCGGGCCGGATGAACAGCGCAAAGACCAAGGCGACCCCAACGCCGGACCACAGCGTGGTATACAGAATGGTGCGCGGGCGCAAAACATGCTGCCAGACGGGGATGGGTTTTTCACCACCACACTCGCGCACCTCGTCGGTCAGGGCGAAATAACCGACCAGACCGCGCGGTTTGCCGACCTTGTCCATGATGTCGTCGCAAGCATCGATGCAAAGCCCGCAGGTGATGCACTCCATCTGTTGACCGTTGCGGATGTCGATCCCCATCGGGCAGACGTTCACACAGGCATTGCAGTCGATACAATCGCCAAGATCCTCTGCACCTTCGGCTTTGCGGTGTTTGCCGCGCGGCTCACCCCGCCAATCGCGATAGCCTATGGTGATTGTGTCAGGGTCCATCATGGCGGCTTGGATGCGAGGCCATGGGCACATGTAGATGCATACCTGCTCGCGCGCGATGCCGCCGAACAGAATCGTGGTCGCGGTCAGAATCGCCATTGTTGTGTAGGCAACCGGGCGCGCGTTCAGCGTCACAAGATCACGCAGCAATGTGGGCGCATCGGCAAAATAAAAGATCCACGCCCCGCCTGTCGCAAGGCCAATTACAGCCCACGAGAGATACTTCATTAGCCTCAGGCGAACTTTGCGCGCATCCCACTTGGCATGCCAAAGGCGCACACGGGCGTTCCGATCGCCCTCAATCCATCGTTCGACAAGAATGAAGAGGTCGGTCCAGACCGTCTGAGGGCAGGCATAGCCGCACCAAACACGGCCAAGCGCGGAGGTGAACAGGAACAACCCCAGCCCGGCCATGATCAACAAGCCCGCTACGAAATAGAATTCGTGCGGCCAAATCTCGATCCAGAAGAAGTAAAAACGGCGGTTCGCAAGATCGACCAGCACCGCCTGATCCGGAAGGTTGGGACCGCGGTCCCACCTGATCCATGGTGTCAGATAATAGATCCCGAGCGTGATGCCCATGATCCACCATTTCAGAGTGCGAAACCGGCCACTGACACGGCGCGGAAAAACCGGCTCGCGTGCGGCATAGAGCTGTGGTGGCTCTGAGGTGCTCATTCAAAAAGCTCCGGAGGTCATCTCTGTTCGCACCATCATATATGGCAGCATCCTACCTGCCACGCGTTGACCTGTATCAAGTTGGAGCGGCGGCACCCGAAGGTACCGCCGCCCTGTCGATCCCACCGCGGGAAACGCGCGAACAGGGTCCGCGATCGGATCGGCCATTCAGGGTATTTAAGCCCCGAAATCATATACTTACTGACCGCCACCCAACTGGTGAACGTAAGCCGCGGTTGCTGCCACCTCGGCATCCGTCAACCGCAGACCCCAGGCCGGCATGATCCCGAAGCGACTGTGTGTCACAGTCTCGGTCACAGTCTCCAGACTGCCACCATAGAGCCAGATCGCGTCGGTCAGGTTGGGCGCCCCCAGATCGGCCATACCCATCCCCTCGTCCCCGTGGCAGGCGGCACAGTTGTCAAACCACAACTGTTCGCCTGCCGACGCCAGGGCCGGGTCATGCTCGGGGCTGTCTGAAAGTGACAGCGCGTAATGGACAACCTGCGAAATCTCTTCGTCCGTGAAGATGTCACCATAGGCTGGCATTTCAGACCAATGCGCGTCGGGATCTTGCTCGTTCCGGATGCCGTGCCGGATGGTGTAGGCGATCTGATCGATCTCACCGCCCCATAGCCAGGCATCATCCAGAAGGCTTGGATATCCCGAAGCCTGAACACCAGCAGCACCCGCGCCGTGACACTGCGAACAGTTCGCCCGGAACACCGCAGCACCCTTGTTCACAGCGTACCCATGAAGTTCCGCATCATCGCGAATGGTTGTGAGGTCAATCGCAACCAGCCGTTCATTCAGCGGCGCGTTGCGCTCGGCAACCGCAGCAATCTCAGCATCCACGTTCGCGCGGGTGGAGTAGCTCAGAAAGCCGCCTGTCGCAGAGCTGATCAGCGGCCAGGCAGGATACGCGATCGTAAACAGCACACCCCAGATGATCGTGACGTAGAAGGTCCACAGCCACCAGCGCGGCAGCGGGTTGTTCCACTCTTCGATCCCGTCCCAGCTATGGCCCGTTGTGCCATGACCAAGCTCACTCTTTTTGTCGTCGCTGCTCATTATCGCGCCTCCTCTGGGGTCGCGTCGTCAAATTCAGGCGCAGGTGCGTCTTCGTGCCGAAACGGGATTTCTTTGCTGTCGCGATGCGCGGCATTGGTTGACGGCAGGCACACACGCAGAACTGCGAACAGGAAAAACCCGAACAGTCCCAAGAGCATCCAACTGTCGGCGAACTGGCGGAGGAAGGTATAGGTATCCATCTTTCCCTCCTCAGCGCTGCCAGCCGTCGGGCGTCTGTTCGAAGTCAGAGAAATCGACCAGCGTACCGAGCATCTGCATATAGGCGATCAGGGCGTCCATTTCGGAAATCCCAGGCTCGAGGTCAAAGTTCCGAACCTGAGCCCCGGGATAACGTTCCACGGTTGCATCCCAATCGCTGTCAAAGTCCGCCTGATTGCGGAAATCAAGCGCTGCATTCGCGATCATTTCATCGGTGTAGGGAACGCCAACCAGTCGGTGCGTTTCCATCAGATCTTGAATGTGAATGCTGTCTGCCGTGATGATGTTGTCCTTGAGGAACGCATATTTCGGCATGATCGATTCCGGCACGACCGATTGCGGCTCAATGAAGTGCTGCACATGCCAGGCGTCCGAATACTTTCCGCCGACGCGCGCCAGGTCAGGACCCGTCCGCTTTGACCCCCACTGAAACGGACGGTCATACATCGACTCCGCTGCCAGCGAGTAATGGCCATAGCGCATATGCTCGTCCCGGAAGGGGCGGATCATCTGGCTGTGGCACACATAGCAGCCTTCGCGGATGTAAACCTCGCGCCCTTGCAGTTCGAGTGGTGAGTATGGCCTGACGCCATCCACCTCCTCGATCGTGTTCTCAAGGTAGAACAGGGGCGCGATTTCCACGATGCCACCAACGGTCACGACCAGAAGGCTGAATACCAGCAGAAGGGTCGCGTTCGTCTCTAGGATCTTGTGCTTGTCAAGAATTGCCATGTCTCCGGTCCCCTTATTCTGCCGGAGCCATCGCGGGGGCAGCGGCGTCTTTGGCCGGTGCCGCGCGAACGGTCATCCAGAGGTTATAGCACATGATGATCGCACCGGTGAGGTACAGAACCCCGCCCAAAGCCCGCACGACATACATCGGGAATTTGGCCGCAACGGTGTCCGCGAAGGAGTTCACGAGGAACCCTTGCGCGTCGACTTCGCGCCACATCAGGCCCTCCATGATACCGGTGACCCACATCGACGCCGCGTAGAGCACGATGCCGATGGTCGCCAGCCAGAAGTGCCAGTTGACGAGCGACAGGCTGTAAAGCCCCTGCCGCTGCCACAGGCGTGGGGTCAGGAAGTAGAGACATCCAAAGGTGATCATCCCATTCCAGCCCAGCGCGCCAGAGTGCACGTGGCCAATAGTCCAGTCGGTATAGTGGCTCAGCGCATTCACCGCCCGGATCGACATCATCGGACCCTCAAAGGTCGACATGCCGTAGAACCCAAGGCTCACCACCATCATCCGAATGATCGGGTCAGTGCGCAGCTTGTCCCATGCGCCTGAAAGCGTCATCAGACCGTTGATCATGCCACCCCAGGACGGCATCCACAGAATGACCGAAAACACCATGCCCAGCGTCGATGCCCAGTCAGGCAGCGCCGTGTAGTGCAGGTGATGAGGTCCGGCCCAGATGTAGAGAAAGATCAGTGCCCAGAAGTGGATGATCGACAGCTTATAGCTGTAGACCGGTCGCTCTGCCTGTTTGGGGATGAAGTAATACATCATGCCCAGGAAACCTGCGGTCAGGAAGAAGCCCACCGCGTTGTGGCCATACCACCATTGGGTCATGGCGTCCTGCACACCGGCAAACACCTGAACCGAGCGGGAGCCGAAGATCGACACCGGCACGGCAAGATTGTTCACCACATGCAGCATAGCAACGGTGACGATGAAGCTCAGGAAGAACCAGTTCGCCACATAGATGTGCTTTTCTTTCCGATTCAGGATCGTGCCGAGATAGACGGTAAGATAGGCGACCCAAACGATGGTCAGCCACAGGTCCACGTACCACTCTGGCTCCGCGTATTCCTTGGACTGCGTCCCGCCCAGGAGATAGCCGGTAGCCGCCAATACGATGAACAGCTGATAGCCCCAGAACACGAACCAGGCGAGGTTGCCGCCCCAAAGCCGCACCGCGCTTGTCCGCTGCACCACGTAGAACGACGTGCAGAGCAGCGCGTTGCCCCCAAATGCGAAAATCACCGCCGATGTGTGCAGCGGTCTTAGCCGTCCGAAGTTTGCGTAGGGTTGCGCCCATTCGAGGTTGAGCACCGGAAAGGCCAATTGGAACGCAATATAGACGCCGACCAAAAAGCCAACGACGCCCCAAAAGGCGGTTGCGATTACCCCGGCCCGAATGACGTCGTCCATATATGAGAGACTTCGCTCTTTCGGCAGTTCGTATTCATCGGTCCGCCGAAGCACCCAGACGAACATCCCGGCCGCCACGGCCATGATGATTAGAGCGTGCACCATATAGGCCACGTCCCGGGCATAGTTCGCCGCAACTGCGGCAAACACGGCGACCAGCCCGAGGAGCACCAACTTGAGGTAGTCCCACATATTTTTGTTCCCTTCACCTCGCACCCGGCGCAGCACGAAAGCCCCGCCGGACCGACATTGACCTATTCCTCGCGCGATTCACCCGCGCGGGCCTTGATCCATGTCAATGATTTGAAAGGAGATCAGGCAAACCTGATCAGGACAGAAAACCGCCGTCTGAATCATCGCCGGTTTCGGCAAGCAGCGCGTCAAGATCAGGGATGATCACGTGCCGCTTCCCATTAAGCTGAATAACGCCATCGCGCTTGAGACCTGAGATCTGGCGGCTGACCGTTTCAAGCGTTAGTCCAAGGTAATCCGCCATCGTTTCGCGGGTGAGCGGAAGATCAACCTCGAGCGCAGTGTCACGCGCCTCGGGCGACTTAACCGCCTCGCTGCGGCGCGCGATGATTGCAATCAGGCTGGCGATCTTTTCGCGGGCCGTTTTTCGCCCTAGCAACAGCATCCATTCCCGTGCCGCGTCCAATTCATCAAGCGCCATTTCCAAAAGCCGCTGACTTACGGCGGGCGTACTCGCGATCAAACCTTCGAACGGACGCTTTCGGAAACAGCACAAGGTCACATCGGACACTGCAGTGACATCATACTTTGCCTTTTCGCGCCCCGGACGCCCTATGAAATCTGACGGCAAGAGAAGGCCGACCATCTGAGTCCGGCCATCCTCCATGGTCTGGCTAAGCGTTGCCACGCCCGTCACAACCGAAGCCACAAACTCCATGTCGTCCCCGGCCCAAACGATCGCTTCTCCGGGTCGGTAGCTGCGATAGCTCTTCATACGTTCAAGATCGGCAAGTTCGTGGGGTTCGCAGCGGGCGCAAACGGCCTTGTGCCGGATTGGGCATTCCGCGCATGACTTTAGATCAACAATTGGCTGTTGGTCTCCCACGACGTTTCTCCACCCTTGATCAGGATCAAGGTTTGTTCCCTGTTCTCCTTTTAGTTTAATCGGCATGGATAGGATTGCGCAACTCCGGCGGATGGGCCTCTTCGACGCACGCGTGCCTCGATACACCAGTTACCCATCCGCAGACCACTTCACGTCAGACGTTGACGCGACCAATATGGAAAGCTGGCTTGCCGACATTCCGCCCGGCAGTGCCGTCTCGATGTATATCCACATCCCCTTCTGCAAGCGGTTGTGCTGGTTTTGCGCTTGCCGGACGCAGGGGACACCGTCCAGCCGACCGGTCGCCGCCTATCTTGGTTCTGTTTACCGCGAAATCGAACTGATCAAGGGCATGTTGCCTAAAGGCGTCTCACTGGGTCGCCTGCATTGGGGCGGCGGTACGCCCACGCTCCTTACGCGCGACATGATCGAACAGCTTGTTCATAACATCACGAACACGCTGCCTTTCTCGGACGACTACGAATTTTCGGTTGAGATTGACCCAAACGAGATCGATGACGAACGCATGGACGCGCTGGTGGCGAACGGTATGAACCGCGCGAGCGTTGGCGTTCAGGACTTTAACCCCTCGATCCAAAAGACGATCGGGCGCCCGCAAAGCTTTGACCTGACCCGCGACGCGATCGACGGGTTGCGCGCGCGCGGAATTCCTTCGCTCAACGTCGATATACTTTACGGCCTGCCCGATCAGACACCTGAGCGCATCTCGGAAAGTGTGCAAAAGGTTCTGTCACTGTCACCAGACCGGGTCGCCCTATATGGCTATGCGCACGTGCCGTGGATGGCCCGCCGACAGTCGATGATCCCAACCGAATCGTTGCCCAAACCAGAAGAGCGCATGGTTCTCGCCGAAACGGCGCGCAAGCTGTTCATCTGGGACAATTATGAAGAGATTGGAATTGATCACTTCGCGAAAAAACACGACGGGCTGGCCCTTGCCGCTCAAACCGGACGGCTGCGGCGCAACTTCCAAGGGTACACGGACGATTTGTACCCGGTTCTGTTGGGGCTTGGTGCCTCAGCGATCTCGCGGTTTCCTCAAGGATATGCCCAGAATGCCGCAGCAACCTCAGTCTATCGCGCGTCGGTGGACGAAGGCCGGCTTGCCACGCTGCGCGGCCATCAGTTCAGCGGCGAAGACATTGTTCGGGCCGCAGTTATTGAAAGCCTGATGTGCGACTTCGAGGTTAATTTTGAACGTCTCGCCGAGCGCACGCAGTCAACGCCTGAGCGTATCGAGCGGCTTTTTGACGGAATCGAGCGGAGGTTTCCCGAAATGACCGCGCGGTCCGGCTCAACAATTCAGATCAGGCGAGAGGCGTTTGAAGCGGTGAGGCTGATCGCACAGTACATCGACGCATACGTCGTGTCGGAATCTGGTCACAGCCCAGCGATCTAACGCCAATCAAAGAACCCGTCACCCGCCCGCGCCAAAAGCGACCGGGCCAACGACGCCCCCATCTCAGCTCCGTCTTCGATTGCGCCGGTGACTTCGTCTGCGAGGGCCTCAGAACCGTCTGTGCGGAGAATTTCGCCACGCAGGCGCAGCGATCCGCCATCAAGTTCCGCCAACCCAGCAATTGGAGTTTCACAAGACCCGTCCAGTGCGGCCAGAAACGCGCGCTCCGATGCAAGCCGTTGACCAGTCGGAGTGTCGTGAATCGCCTCCAACATCTCGGCCGCGCGCGCGTCATCCGCGCGCCGTTCAATGCCGATGGCACCTTGCGCGACGGCTGGAAGCATGTCGTCAGCGTCTACCGCCCCGCTGACGATGTCGGACATTCCCAACCGGTTCAGTCCCGCCATCGCAAGAAACGTACACTCGGCCACACCATCTTCGAGTTTCTTCAACCGTGTCTGGACGTTGCCCCGGAACTCTACAACCTTCAGATCTGGGCGGCGGTTCAAAACCTGTGCTTTCCGGCGCAGCGACGAGGTGCCGACAAGCGCCCCAGCGGCCAGATCCGCCAGCCCCTTGGGTCCGTTGGCCACAAAGCCGTCCCGGACGTCCTCGCGCGGCAAATATGTTTCAAGAAGCAGACCACCGGGTTGATCGACAGGCATATCCTTCATCGAATGAACGGCGATGTCGATCTTGCCTGCCAGCAGATCGTCCTCGATCTCACGCGTGAAAAGCCCTTTGCCACCCAGCTCCTTAAGCGGGCGGTCAAGCACACGATCACCAGTGGTTTTGATCACCACAATCTCGAACGCGTCCTCCGGCAGATCAAAGGCCGTGCTTAATCGTCGGCGCGTTTCATAGGCTTGTGCCAGCGCCAAAGGTGAGCCACGTGTGCCGATACGAAACGGCGCGGTCGGAGTGGGGTCTTCAAATGCCATATGTCACGTCTAAGGATGTAAGGCTGGGTTGACAACCATTCCCGTCTTGGCGACGGTTGCGACGCCGTGCGACGTGACATCGCAGGCTGCAAAGGGTTGATATTGTGACAGATAAACTTCTCCTCCGCGCACTTGCCGGAGAAACCTTGCCAGTCCCTCCGATTTGGATGATGCGGCAAGCTGGGCGGTACCTGCCCGAATATCGCGCCACGCGCGCGCAGGCCGGCGACTTCTTGTCGTTGTGCTACAATTCGGAACTCGCCGCCGAGGTCACGCTGCAACCTATCCGCCGCTACGGCTTTGACGCGGCCATTCTATTTGCCGATATTCTGCTGGTCCCCGATGCCCTTGGCGCAGACCTGTGGTTCGTGACGGGTGAGGGCCCGCGCCTGTCGACGATCACAACCGAGGAAGACTTTGCCAAGATCAAAGGGCCTGACGACATCCATGACCACCTTGCCCCGGTCTATGAAACGGTGCGCATCCTGTCGCGGGAATTGCCGAGCGAGACAACACTGATCGGCTTTGCCGGTGCGCCCTGGACTGTTGCCACGTACATGATTGCCGGGCGCGGCACACCGGACCAAGGCCCAGCACACGCACTCAAGTCCGAAAATCGCGCTCTTTTCGAGGCCGTTTTAGACCGATTGACGGAGGCAACAATTGTCTACCTCTCAGCTCAGATCAACGCGGGCGCAGAGGTGGTCAAACTCTTTGACAGTTGGGCGGGATCACTGGTGGGACAGGATTTTGATGATTACTGCCGTGCCCCTGCAGAACGCATCGTTGCTGCTTTGAAAGCAAAACACCCCGATGTCCCCGTCATCGCGTTTCCGCGTGGCGCCAACGAACGCTACGCGGGATTTGCCAAGTCAACGGGCGCAGACTGTGTCGCAACTGACGATGCGGTCGATGCAGCATGGATTGCCGAACACGTGCAGGTCGATGGATGTGTGCAAGGCAACCTTGCGTCGCGTCACATGGTCACTGGTGGTGAAGATCTGGTTCGTGAAACGCGCGCCATCGTCGATGCACTTTCCGGCGGGCCGCACATCTTTAACCTCGGCCACGGTATCACGCCTGACGCCGATCCGGAGAATGTGCAGTTGATGATCGACACGGTCCGCACGCCCCGCTGACGCGCGGGAATTACCCGACAAGTGCCACGAAATTGCCGCAACGGCACGGCATACCTGAAGCATTGAGCAGCAGGTGCAGGCGGCACATGAACCCTAATATTCTTCTCGGAGGCCTTCTGGTGGGCGGTCTGGTCGTGGCCGGAGGCGCGATGTTCTTCAACGGCGATTTTTCGGCCGCACCTCAGAAAGAAGTCGCAACCCAGACCGAAAGCTCGGCACCCAAACTGGCCATTCGGACGCCCTCGGCACTTGGGGGTCTTTTCAGCGGCTCCCTTTCGACAGCCAGCAATTCAAACTTCAAGACACCGCAAGAGGCCGTACGCACGGAATCCTACGGATATGACATCCGTCATCCGGCCATGATCTCGGATACCGGCACCCTGCATTTTGCGCATGAGGTGCTGACCGGACTGCCCAAGGCCGACTATGCCGTGCCGCAAACGGCGGAACAGCTAACGGTCTCGGCTGAGTGCACTTTGCCACCGGTTCCCGAGGGCGCGCAGCTTGTGAACTTGCATGTCGGCCAATCCCACCTCGCCAGCCCGTTCAAACAGTATTCGAATACCCGAATGGCCCAGCTTGTGGGCGATTGGATCGGCCAGGTGACACTGCGCAGCAGCTATGTCGACGACGCGCCGGATCCAGGTCCGTCCACGGGCATGGTCAATGTCGCCGTGACCGAAGCCGCGGGACCGCTTTATTTTGTGCTGCAGTCTGGTGTCGAGCCTGTGGTTTGGAACCTCCAAACGTCACCCAACCTCGAAATCGCACAGATTGTCATGATCGGCTATCCCGGCCAGACAGTTGTCCCACCTAAAGGGATCACATCCGATCAGATCACGGCGCTCGAAGTCGGTGAGACCTGCGCGCCGGCCCCGTCACGTGCCCCGGCTGGGCATTGGGGCCTAATCGTGCATGGTGTGTCAGACAGCACGTACGAAACCCGCGCAATCCGCCGTTACCAGACATACAATGCCTGGTTCGAAGACCAGTTTGGCCAACCGTCCGAAGTCGGAGCTGTTGGAGCGTGGACAGTGTCAAACCTGCTGATCGGCGCCGTGCCGCAGTCTGAGGCTGGCACGGGCATGGCCTATCAACCGATCACCGACCGCACCGTGTTCTACACTCCATCGGATAACTTCTTTTTCACCGCCGGAGCCGCGGCGCGTGCAGAAGAGCAGACCGCCCAACTGGAACTGGCAGCCCGCGCTGCTGGCGGCGATATCGCCCGACTTACCCCAGCCCCGATGGAGCGTGACCAATGAGCGCTAGACTGATCATGAGCCTGCTGGGCGCCGTCGTCATCGGTGGTCCACTTCTTTACATTAACCTCGTCGCGCTTGGACGACAGGCAGCATTCGAACAGGCGATTGATGGCGAGACCGTGGTACCCTCCTCCATCGCCTCGATCGGGCAGCGGGCCGACAGCCTCTTCGGTGACATACGTGAAGGCCGAAAGATCTCGTCCCTCTTCCATCCAACAGAACTGAACCGCAATCGCGCCGTGACGTTCGTCAGCGATATCGCGATCACCGACGTATTGGCCGAGGGCGAAGAGCCGCCTGCGCCCGAGTTCCACAAGATGTTTATCGAAGCGCGCGCACCTTTGTACGAAATGGAGAGAAACTGCCCTCTGATCCTCGAAACATTCGCCACCGGTTGTGTGTCGGCCAAGGTGGATGTGGATCAGCGTCGCGATGGCTCGTTCCGACTGACGTCGGCGTTGGCATATCGCCCCGACCATGATCTGGGCACCTTCCCGGAAGAGGGCGCGACCGACCTCTACCGCGTGACGGTTAGTCTTTCCCGCGATCAGCTGATGACCGAAATTCCGCAAGACAAAGTCCAGGAAATCAAGGCGCTGATGTACTCTGACGCAATGACGGCCTGCAACTCGCTGCGCGAAGAGCGTGGAAACTGCGTGATTGAGAAGATTGAGTTTTCCGCATTTGACGTCGAGGACAAGCCGGATACGGCACGGATTGCTGCGGTTGCTTACCTTGCTTGGGTCGGGCCACGCGCGGCGGGTGTCGACAATTCGATCCTCGGCAATGTGAGCGCCGCCAATCCGGAAGAGGCGGCAGAACGCGCCGGCCTGTTCGCGCGGGTTTCCGGCGCGCTTTCGGGTGACGACAATGCCAGCGGTTCAGGCGACGCACCTTCCGTGTTGCGCGGCGGGAACGCATTCCGCGGTGCAGGCGAAGCAAACTTCCTTACTGCACCGGGAGAATAAGCGTCAGATCCACTTGGCCAGCGGCGGCAGGCTCATCAACACAGCGTTTGCATCGTGGCCGGTTTCCAGACCGAACTTTGTGCCACGGTCGTAAACGAGGTTGTATTCCGCATAGAGCCCGCGATGGACAAGCTGTGTATCCTTGTCGGCGTCTGTCCACGCCGTGTCGCGGCGCCGCTCGGTCACCGGCAAAAACGCGGGCAGGAATGCTGACCCCACATCCTGTGTAAACGCAAAATCTGCGGCCCAGTTGCCGGTGTTGTGGTCATCATAAAAGATGCCGCCGACACCCCGCGCGCGCCCTCGATGCGGTACATAGAAATACTCGTCCGCCCAAGCCTTGTAGCGTGGATAGTATTCGGCGTTGTGCCGGTCGCAATGCTCCTTCAGCGTCTCGTGAAAGTGCTGCGTGTCCTCGTCGTACTCGATGCAAGGGTTAAGATCCGACCCCCCGCCAAACCACCATGCGTGCGGCGTCCAGAACATCCGCGTGTTCATGTGGACGGCAGCCGCGTGCGGGTTTTGCATATGCGCAACAAGGCTAATGCCGCTGGCCCAAAAGCGCGGGTCATCTTTCATTCCGGGAATACCTTTGCGCGCCGCCATCGCTGCCTGCGCCCGTTCGCCCAGTGTTCCGTAGACGGTCGAAACGTTGACGCCCACCTTTTCGAAGACACGCCCGCCGCGCATGACGCTCATCAATCCGCCACCTGCGTCGCTTCCATCCTCGGATGTGCGCTTGGTCTCGGTCACTTCAAATCTGCCCGGTTCCTCACCGGAAAAAGGGCCGGTAACCTGGCTGTCTTCCAAGCCTTCAAATGCCGCGACAATCTGATCACGCAACTGGCGAAACCACTGCGATGCGGCCTGTTTTTCCTGATCCATGGTATCGGACAAACTGTTCACTCCAATTTTCACTGCGCAGTAAACCTTGCCTGACGCACAATGCCAACCCACTGATTTCGCATCGTTCACTCTTCGCCTTTGCCTTTGCTACGGCTACACTCGGCGCATGAAACCGGCACTTTTGATTCTCGGCCTGATGGGCTTGGCCGCCTGCGCCACGCCACAGCAGCAATGCGTCAGCAACGCAACCCGCGACCTTCAGGTTATCGACAGCCTTATCGTTGAGACGACCCAAAACCTTCAACGCGGCTATGCCATTCGCGAAGATGTGGTGACGGTTCCCAGCTTCAACTGGTGCTTTGGGAACTATGGCTACAATGCCGGGGTCAGCTTCTGCTCGAACAATTCAACCCGCATCCAACGCACGCCCGTTGCAATCAACGTGGCAGAGGAACAAGCAAAGCTGGACGGTCTCCAACAACAGCGCGGCGCGGTCGAAGCCAGAACTCGGACACAGCTCGCTGCGTGTCAGGCCCAGTTCGCGGGTTAGTGAGCCGGGACGTCGACCGGATCAACAAGCGTGCGTCCACCATCCACCGTCATGATTTGACCCGTCACGAAACCCGATCCGTCCGAGGCCAGGAATTGCGCAACATCCGCCAATTCCGACGGTGCCGCGATCCGCGACAGCGGCGTGTTTTCAATGATGGTCTCGCGGTAATCTTCGTTTTCCTTCATCGCATTCTGCAGCGACGCGCTCATCACCGATCCTAGCGCGATTGCGTTGACGCGAATCCGACGGGGGGCAAGCGCAACCGCCATCGATCTGGTCAATTGTTCAACCGCTGCCGACGCGACCGAGTACCCCAATAGCTCCGGTTGCGTACGACGCGCGGCGATGGATGACATATTGATGATCGATCCAAGCGTCGCCCCGTCATCGTCCTCATCCTCTGCCTGCGCAATCATCCGTTTGGCGAAACTCTGGGTCAGCCGCAGCGATGTCATCAGGTTCTGTTCCAAGAGATGCGCCACCCGATCTTCGGCCGCTTGTAGCGGATCCCCGGCCAGCATTTGGCGGTTCGCGTTGACCAGAATGTCCACCCGCTCAAACGCATCAATTGTCGCCGAGAGCAGGTTCGCAATCGTCAGTTTCTCGCGCAGATCACCCGCGAAATAGGCAACGTTGGGGGCGTCCGCCCCATCAAGCTCTGCCTCCAGCCGTGCTTCGTCCATATCGGCGAACATCACGTTCGCCCCGCGTTCAACGAAATGGCGCGCAATCGAAAGTCCGACCCCATTCGCGGCCCCCGTAACGACCGCCGTCTTGCCCTCAATCGAAAAGCTCATGACCTCTCCTCAGCGCGAGCCCGGCGTTTTTGGTGCCTCGGCCCGGATTATTTTGAACGACGCGTTACCCGCAACTTCTTCAACCGAACGAAACAAGGCTGCCAGCCGCGCTTCATACGGCAAGTGGCGATTTGCGACCATCCACAAAACGCCGCGGCGTTTCAATACCCTTGCTGCGGTCTGAAGAAAGGATAGGCCAAGCCCAGGATCTGCCGCGCGGCCCCGATGGAACGGGGGGTTCATCACCACGGCGTCATAGGCCACGTCTGCTTGCCACGTGACCGCATCCGCCCAAAGGAACGCGGCGCGTGGGTCTGTCACGTTTTCCCGCGCACATTCGATTGCGACGGCGTCCGCGTCTACAAGGTCGATTTCTGTCACATCCGGGCTCTTCAAAACTGACGCGGCCAGATACCCCCATCCAGCCCCCAGATCAGCGACACGGCCCTTGAGGTGTGGCAGAGCCTCCGCCAGCAGTTTCGATCCGGGGTCGATCCCATCCGCAGAAAACACACCTGCCCGCGTAACGAAGCCATCGACAAACGTCGGCTCGGCGCGCCAGTCATCCAAAGTAAGCCCCTGCAAAGCGGCAAGTTTGCCGTGGGCTTTTGAAATCACCCGCGAAACATCGCCGTGGGACCGAAGCGCCTTGATAAGGCTATCGATGCCTTGAGTCTTTTGTCCGTCCACCACGATCTCGCCACCCGTCGACGCCGCCAGTCGTGCGATCATATCCTTGGCTTCGTCTTTTGCTCGGGGCACACACAGGAACGCCGCCGCATACGCACCAGTCGGCGCTGGGGCGCAGTCAACACCGGCGGCCTGATAAGCATCGTAGAGCGTGCGCTGTCGCGAAATAAATGTCGTCCGATCTTTGGAAAACTGGGCCAACGCGTCCGCAGGCGCGTCCACAACCGCAATACGCCCGGCATCTGGGATGGTCACGCCGTCTTCCAGCGCGAGGGTCAATCGTTCGACAAACATCTCGGACGGGCGCGGGGCGCTATTCTTTTTCCATGGTGCATTGCAACGGATGCTGGTGCCGCCGCGCAAAGTCCATCACCTGACTGACTTTGGTCTCAGCCACTTCAAAGGAAAACACACCAACGACGGCCAGGCCCTTTTTGTGGACGATCAGCATCAGTTCGAAGGCCTGCGAATGGCTCATCCCGAAAAAGCGTTCAAGGATGTGAACGACGAACTCCATCGGCGTGTAATCGTCGTTCAGCAGCATCACTTTATAGAGCGGCGGCTTGGCAGTCTTGGTCTTGGTCTCGGTAAGGAGATCTTCCTCAGGCCCGTTGGGGGCGTCGTTGTCCGACATCATCACAAGGCGATCGAGCATTTCTCGCGGTCCCGGTTTTCGTAGCTTGAGGGGTTTGTCGCGACAATATAAGCGCAACGAAGCGCCTGAAAAGAGGTCGGGCACCCGTTCTCGGCTCGATTTGGGGAAAAACCGCAAATGATCACGACAATTGGCTTCGATGCGGATGATACGCTTTGGCAAAACGAGGCGTTCTTTCGTTTGTCGCAAGAACGATTCGTGACGCTTCTGGCAGACTACGCAGACCCCGATCACCTGATGGAACGCCTGACCGAGGCCGAAATGCGCAACCTTGGGCATTATGGGTTCGGCATCAAAGGTTTCGTTTTGTCGATGATCGAAACCGCGCTTGATGTGACGGAAAACAGGGTGGCGGGATCGGTCGTGCGCGAGTTGATCGATGCCGGTCAGGATATGCTGCAGCACCCCATTCACCTTCTTGAGGGTGCGGCCGATGCGGTAAAGGCTCTGGCCGCGACCCATACGCTGATCCTGATCACCAAGGGCGATCTTCTGGATCAGGAGCGCAAACTCGCGCAATCCGGTCTGGGTGAGTATTTTGACGGCGTCGACATCGTCTCGGACAAGACGCCCCAAACCTATCAAAACGCTTTCTCTCGCCCGGGCATGACGCCGTCACAATCGGTCATGGTGGGTAACTCTTTACGATCCGACATCCTCCCGGCGCTCAAGGCGGGGGCCCATGCCGTGCATGTTCCGCATGATCTGACCTGGTCCTACGAACGCGCGGATACGCCCGGAAATTCCGAGCGATTTCATCAGATCACGTCCTTGGCGGACCTGCCCGAATTAATCGCGACCCTTTAGAATTCGCACATATAGTGGTTCACCGATTTGGAGCCACAACATATGGGCGCGCCTTCCCGCCACACCCCAGAAGGCATTGAAACAAAACTGTTTTCCGGTGCCGCCTCTCATGTTACTCTTCGCGCGAAGCAGGGCGATTTATGACCTTGCACGAGGCAGTGAAAAGGTAAGCGACGTGGCGACTCTGATCGAGCGATCCGTCCGGCTATTTGGATTCGTAGCCGTACTTCTGACTTTAACGACTTATTCCGTTCACGCGGCCCCATATGCGGCCATGGTGATGGATGCGCGCAGCGGCGAGGTGCTTCATTCGCGCAACGCCGATACGCGGCTCCATCCGGCGTCTTTGACCAAGATGATGACGCTTTATGTCGCCTTTGAGGCGGTCGAGAACGGCGAAATCACACTTGATACGATGGTGCGCGTGTCGAAAAAGGCCGCGGCCGAACCTCCGTCAAAGCTTGGGCTCAAAGCGGGGTCGCGGATCAAGCTGCGCTATCTCTTGCGCGCAGCCGCGGTGAAATCCGGCAACGATGCTGCGACAGCCATTGCTGAGGCAATCTCAGGCTCCGAAGCGGCCTTTACACGCCGTATGAACCGCACCGCCAAGTCGATGGGAATGACCAAGACGACCTTTAAGAATGCGCATGGCTTGACCCAGGAAGGGCACCTATCGACTGCGCGCGATATGACGATCCTTGGGCGGCATGTGTTCTATGACTATCCAGAGTACTACAACCTGTTCTCACGCCGCTCGACCCATGCGGGCATCAAGACAGTAAACAACACAAATCGCCGCTTGCTGAACGCCTATCGCGGGGCCGACGGGATCAAGACAGGCTATACGCGCGCCGCAGGCTACAACCTCGTGGCCTCTGCGGAGCGCGGGCAGGAACGCATCATCGCAACAGTCTTCGGCGGAAAATCCGGCGCGACCCGGAATGCGCGGGTGGCCGAACTTCTGGATATGGGCTTTTCGCGCGCCCCGAGCCGCGTCGCGGTCCGCAAACCCGCGCGCCCAGCCTATCAGCCAAACGGCGGCGGCAGCATTACCAAGACTGTGCGTGTCGTGCGTGCTGTGGCGGTCAGCCCGCGCCCCATGGCCCGGCCCGCCATACCGTTGCCCACGGATGTGCTGGTCGCGATGGCAGAGGAGATCGAAGAGACCTTGGCCGAAGTTGCCGCGGAACCGGTGGAAGTTGCGGCTGTGCAGGACACGCCAGACGCCTTGGAAATACGCGCACAGCCCATCGCCACAGTGCGGGTCGCCGCAGCGCCCCGACCACGTCCAAACAAGGTCATCCTTGCCTCCGCCCCGACAGATACGCGGGCCGATGGTCCGGAGATTGTGACGCGTATGTCCACATCCGGCGGACGACATTGGTCAATCAATGTCGGCAGCTATGGCAGCCGTTATCAGGCGGAGCGGATTTTGTTACAAACCGCGCTTGTTGAATTGGCAACGCTCGACGAAGCCCTTCGAAAGGTGGTGCCCCGCAACGGGAGCTTTGACGCCAACTTCGTCGGGTTCTCTGAGGAAGAAGCCGCACTGGCCTGTCGTCGCCTTGCGGCGCGCAACGTAAGCTGCCAACCAGTTGGGCCCGGCTAAAGTCTAAGTACCGTTCGGGACATGGGGGCTCTGCCCCCGCGCGCCTTCGGCGCGCTCCCCCGGAGGTATTTCAGGACCAATGAAGTTCAGGCAACGCGGTCATCGGCAAAGGCGGCTGCCATCAACGCACGCGTATAGTCGGATTGGGGCGCGTCAAAGATGCGATCAACAGTTCCGCTTTCAACGACGTCACCTTGCTTCATCACCATCACCCTATGGGACAACGCACGCACGACCCGCAAATCGTGGCTGATGAAGAGATAGGCCAGTTGGTATTTGCGTTGGAGTGCGCGCAAAAGTTCAACAATCTGAACCTGCACTGTCATGTCCAACGCAGACGTCGGCTCGTCCAGAACGATGAGCTTTGGGCGCAGAATGATCGCACGGGCGATCGCGATCCGCTGGCGCTGTCCGCCTGAGAACTCGTGGGGATAGCGATGCATGGTGGCCGGGTCCAACCCAACCTCGGTCATGATCTCGGCCACGAGAGACCGCGGATCTACGCCCGGTTCGGTGCCATGCACCTCAAGCCCTTCGGCAATAATCTCTTCCACCGTCATGCGTGGGCTGAGTGACCCAAAAGGATCTTGAAACACAATCTGCATTTCACGGCGCAACGGACGCATCTGGCCCGAGCGCAACCCTTGGATATTCTGCCCCATAAAGATCGCGGGGCCCTCGGAAGAGATCAGGCGCATGATGGCCAAGGCGAGCGTCGTCTTCCCCGAACCGCTTTCCCCAACGATCCCCACCGTCTCACCCGCGCGCACGCTGAGGCTCGCGGCATTGACGGCTTTGATATGCCCCACGGTGCGCTTCAACAGACCACGCTGGATCGGGAACCAAATACGCAGCGCGTCGGTTTCAGCAATGACGGGCGCGCCGTCCGGGATCGGATCGGGGCGGCCCGTACTTTCCGCGGACAGCAGCATTTGGGTATAGGCATGCTGAGGGTTGGAAAAGATTTCCTCGGTCGATCCGGCCTCAACGATCTCGCCGTCTTTCATCACGCAGACACGGTCGGCAAACCGGCGTACGATGCCAAGGTCGTGAGTGATGAACAGCATGCTCATCCCCTCAGACCGTTTGAGATCTGCCAGCAGATCAAGGATCTGCGCCTGAATGGTCACATCAAGCGCTGTCGTGGGTTCGTCGGCAATCAAAAGCTCGGGCCCATTGGCCAAGGCCATTGCGATCATCACCCGCTGCCGCTGACCGCCAGACAGCTGGTGCGGATAGCTTTGAAGCCGGGTCTCTGGATCAGGGATACCGACCTTGATCAACAATTCGATGATCCGGTAACGCGCCGCCTGCCCGACCAAGCCTTGGTGCAAGGCCAGACTTTCCCCCAATTGCTTTTCCAACGTGTGAAGCGGATTGAGCGAGGTCATCGGCTCTTGGAAGATAAAGCTGATGTCATTGCCACGGACGTCGCGCAGCCGCGACTCATCCGCGCCGACCATCTCTTCCCCGCCATAGGTCACCGAACCCGTGACCGTCGCGTTGTCCGCCAAAAGCGCCACTGTGGACAGTGCCGTTACCGATTTTCCACTGCCGCTTTCGCCCACCAGCGCAACCGTTTCGCCCTTGCCCACCTCGAACGATACACCGCGCACGGCGTCTGTTTCACGCCCGTCCTGACGAAACCGGACGCGCAGATCAGATACGGAAAGAACCGGCGACGTCATTGGAAGGTTTTCCTTGGGTCAAAGGCGTCGCGGATGCCTTCGAAGATGAAGACCAGAAGCGACAGCATGATCGCGAAGGTGAAAAAGGCGGTGAAGGCCAACCACGGGGCCTGCAGGTTCTGCTTGGCCTGCAAGGTCAATTCGCCTAGCGACGGCGCCGAGGACGGCAACCCGAAACCCAGAAAATCAAGTGACGCGAGCGTTGCGATCGTCCCCGTGATGATGAAGGGCAGCATCGTCAGCGTCGCGACCATCGCATTTGGCAACATGTGGCGGAACATGATCGTCCAGTTCGACACGCCCAAGGCTTTGGCCGCGCGAACATATTCAAAGTTGCGCGCGCGCAGGAACTCGGCTCGAACCACACCCACCAGGGCCGGCCACCCGAAAAGAGCCGTCAGGAAGACCAGCAACCAGAAACTTCGCCCCAAAATCGCGAACATGATGATGATGATGTAAAGCGACGGCGTGCTCACCCAGATTTCGATGAACCGCTGGAAGAACAGGTCGATCCAGCCCCCGAAATACCCCTGCACCGCCCCTGCAACGATCCCGATCACGCTCGCGATCGAGGTCACGATGATGGTGAACAATACCGAAAGCCGGAAGCCATAGATCACCCGCGCCATCACGTCGCGCGATGTATCATCGGTCCCCAGCCAGTTTTGGGCATCCGGAGGTCCCGGGGCGACGCCTGGTTTGTCGACGATGGTGTTAAAGCTGTAAGGGATCAGCGGCCAAAGCATCCAACCCTTCGCGATCTCTTCTCCGTCCACGATCCCCGTTGCGGCCTGCTCGATGACACCCTCAGGGTCGTCGAAGCAGCTTTCCAACCCGCCTGAGATGATCAGGCACTGGACTTCGATATCGCCGTAAACCGCCTCGGTCCGGAAATCTCCGCCGAACCGGGTCTCTGGATAGAATTGAAAAATCGGCACGTGCAATTCGCCGCGATAGCTCACCAGCAAAGGTTTGTCGTTGGCGATGAATTCAGCAAACAGCGTGATGCCAAAGATGATGGCGAAAATCCAAAGCGACCAGTAGGCGCGCGAATTCCGGCGAAAATTTCGCCAGCGGCGCTGGTTCAACGGCGACAACGTAAACCGCCCCTTTCGGGGCTGCGGAAGCTCTGCGGGCTGCGGGTCCTGACGTTCGGGAAGAGGCTCTGCAACCGCCATCTCAGTTCTCCCGCGTCTCAAAGTCGATGCGCGGATCGATAAAGACGTACATCAGATCACTGAGGATACCGACGACCAAACCGACAAGACCGAAGAAGAACAGCGTGCCAAAGATGACCGGGTAATCGCGCGCGACGGCGGCCTCGAACCCAAGCCGCCCCAAGCCGTCGAGCGAAAAGATCGTCTCGATAATCAGGGACCCACCAAAGAATACGCCGATAAACACTGCCGGAAACCCGGCAATCACGATCAGCATGGCGTTGCGGAACACGTGACCATAAAGGATGCGGCTTTCGCTCAACCCCTTGGCCTTGGCCGTGATCACGTACTGCTTCTTGATCTCGTCGAGAAAGCTGTTCTTCGTCAGCAAGGTGAGCGTGGCAAACGCCCCGATGGTCGAGGCCAGAACCGGCAAAGTGATGTGCCAGAAGTAGTCGGCGATCTTTCCAAAGAACGAAAGCTGATCGAAGTTTTCCGACGTCAGACCACGCAATGGGAAGACCTGGAAGTATGACCCACCGGCGAACAAAACGAGCAAAAGGATCGCAAACAGAAAGCCCGGGATCGCATACGCCACGATGATCAGTCCGGAGGTCCATGTATCAAAGGTCGATCCGTCACGAACGGCCTTACGGATCCCCAACGGGATTGAGACGAGGTACGCAATCAGCGTCGACCACAGGCCAAGCGTGATCGACACCGGCATCTTCTCGATGACCAGATCAACCACGCTGATTGACCGGAAATAGCTCTCACCAAAGTCGAACCGCATATAGTTCCACATCATATTGGCGAACCGCTCAAGCGGCGGCTTGTCGAACCCAAACTCTTTCTCAAGCTGTTCAATGAAATCGGGCGGCAGCCCGCGCGAACCGACATACCGATCATCGGACGCAGTGGTATCGAATGTCTCGGAACTGCTGCCCGAAATACCCTCGAAAACATCTCCCCCGCCTTCGATCTGGGCAATGATCTGTTCGATCGGCCCACCGGGGACGAACTGCGTCAAGGTAAAGTTGATGACCATGATCCCGAACAGCGTCGGAATGATCAGCAACAACCGTCGAAGGATATAGGCGCCCATGCCGTGCCCCGGGCCTAGCGCAGCGTGCCGTTTTCGCGGAGCACCTCAGCTGCGGCTTCGTCGTACCACCAATAGCCAAGATGACCCAGCGCGTAAGGCGACAACTCCGGGTCGGGATAACGGTACAAGTTAAAGTAGGCGACCGTGTAAACATCCTTGAACCACTGCGGCACCCAGAACCCTTCAGCACGCAGAACACGGTCCAGCGCATGCACAGCCGGGGTCATGTCGGCCAGCGTCTTGGCCTCAATCACCGGGACAAGAAGCGCGTCAATCGCTTCGTTCTGAAGCCCCATCAAGTTGCGCGAACTATCTTCCGCGGTTTCCGATCCATACCACTGACGCAGGGAATTGCCGGGCTCAAGCGTCATAGAGAACGTGTGCGTCGTCAGATCGTAATCCGCACTCCGCCGACGTTCGACGTATTGCGCGGTATCGATCCGGTCGAGCTTTGCCGACACGCCCAGTCGGATCAGATTCTCGATGTAAGGGTTCACGATCCGGTCAAACGAAGGGTTGAAAGAGATAAAGACCGCCGTCAGCTCTTCCCCGTCTTTCTCGCGGATGCCCTGTTCATTCGGCAACCAACCCGCTTCGTCCAGCAGGGCAGAAGCGCGGCGCAGGTTGCCCCGGTCAAGCGAGCGTGCACCCGATGTCGGCGCCATGGCAGGTTCGCTGGTCAGGATCGACGCGTCGATCAATCCCTGGTCAACAAGCGGCTGGAGGATGGCAAGCTCTTCCTCGGACGGCAATCCGCGCGCTTCGAGCGCCGAATTTTCCCAGAACGAATTCACGCGTTCATAAAGACCGAAAAACAGCGTCTCGTTTGACCATTCAAAGTTGAACATCAACCGAACGGCTTCACGAACGCGTGGGTCCTGCCATTTCTCTCGACGCAGGTTAAAGATGAACGACTGCGCTGACCCGATATTGCCGTCGACTATCGTCTCTTTGATCACATCGCCGCTTTCAACAGCCGGGAACGTATAGGCCGTCGCCCAATCCTTGGACGAATTCTCCAGCCGCATCAGGTATTCGCCTGATTTGAACCCCTCGAGTGCGGCGGTGTTGTCGGCAAAGTATTCATAGCGAATGCTGTCAAAGTTGTTTTGGCCAACCTTAAACGGATGATCGATACCCCAGTGGTTCGGGTCGCGCTCATAGACAAGCTGCCGACCGACGTCATAGCTGCCAAGCTTGTAGGCCCCCGTTCCCATGAACGGTTCAAGCGTCGAATCGTCGATCCGGGCGCCCGTCTCTTCAAACCATGCCTTGGAAAAGACCGGGATCCCGCCGGCAAACCCAACCACATCCCGGCGTGGGGCCGCTTCGGTGAACGAGAACTTGATCTTGTGCGTATCAAGAACCTCGACCTCATCAATGAACCCGGCAAAGGCGTTGCGGAACTCGGCAATGCCCTGCTCAAGAAACAGCTCGAAGGTGAATTTCACATCTTCGGCGGTCATCGGGCTGCCGTCCCAGAATTTCACGTCATCGCGCAGGTTGAAGATCACCCAGTCCAGGCTTTCGGGGTATTCCAGCGTCTCACACAGATAGCAGTACGACCCGTAAGGATCGTCCCCCGTACCAACCAGAACATTTTCCCACATCAGATCCGTGGCCGCGCCCACGACGCCTTTCCGCGTGTAAGGGTTGAAGCTGTCGAAATTCCCGACCGCCGACAGGCTCATTTCGCCACCCTTGGGGGCTTCGGGATTCACATAAGGAAGATATGGAATGTCCGGACCATGCTTGAGCTCACCAAAATTCGTGTAGCCATGCGAAACGATCACCTCTTCGTGCCCTTCAGCCACGACGGCCGTTGCGCCCGCGATACCCAAAACGACCACACTGATCGCTCCAGCAATTCTGGCGGCCTTCGGACGGAACCCATTGGGTGTGCCTGCTTCCAATCGGGCGCGGGTGTCTTGCATGGACATAGTCCTCTTCTTGGCTCGTTCAGTGCGGAGTGCACCACATAACCTAAGCTAAATTCGGCAATGTCGAATGTGCAAGTTGTATACGTACGATATCTTAACTCCTCACTTACCTTTTATGAGGATGCGTTCATAAACGACAAAGGCCGCCTCCGATTGGGGCGGCCTTTTAGCAGGGTAATGAAATGATCAGCTGCTGGCTTCCAGATACTTGATCAGGTCGGCGCGGTCTTCAATGTCGCGCATCCCGTTATAGCTCATCGCCGTGCCGGGGGCATAATCACGCGGCTTCTCAAGAAACGCGTTCAGCTCTTCCGGCGTCCATGCGCCATCAAGATCGGCAAGCGCGCTGGAATATCCGAACCCATCAATCGCTGCGATATCACGGCCCACAACACCGTTTAGGTGGGGACCAACACCGTCGGTCCCGTCCAGCTTGTGGCAGGCCTGACACTGACGCCACAGCCCTTCACCCGCGCTGGCATCCGCCACTTCGAACACTTCGGCGAAGGGCACCTCTTCAACCACTTCCTCGGTTGCCGGAGCTTCATCAACCGCGATGACAAACGACGGCTCACCGTGAACGCCAGTGTGGAAAAGCGACTCAGAGGCCCAAGCCACCAGCAAAAACGCCAAAAGCGCACCGCAGAAAGACGCAGCAAGCTTGGTCATCGTCATTGTGTCGTACATGTCTCGTCCGGTTCCTTGATATTTGATGCGCTGTCTATCCGCTTCCCTTAGGAGTCTTCAAGAGATAACAGGCGCGACCAAACGCCCAAAACGCGACAAAACTGGTGATACCATGCAACGCATTGCTTTTCAGGGAGAACTCGGCGCCTACTCGCATCAGGCGTGCCATGAAACCTTCCCCGACCTCGAAGCCGTCGCATGCCGGGCGTTTGAGGACGTGGTCGAGACGGTGAAATCTGGCGGTGCCGACCTTGCCATGCTGCCGGTCGAGAACACCACGTATGGCCGCGTGGCAGACATCCACCGCCTCCTTCCCGATAGCGGACTGCACATCATCGGCGAAGCTTTCGTGCGGGTTCACATCAACTTGCTCGGCATTGAGGGTGCGGAACTGTCCGATATCCGCGAGGCGCATTCGCATCTGGTGCTGCTGCCGCAATGCGGTGAATTCCTACGTAAGCATGGGATCGAAGGGAAAGTGAGCCCCGACAACGCCCGGGCGGCACGTGAAGTGTCCGAACAGACGGACAAGGGTGTTGCCGCACTCGCCTCGGAATTGGCGGCAGATATCTATGGGCTCAACGTGCTCGCTCGGCACATCGAGGATCACGACACGAACACCACGCGCTTCCTTATCATGGCGCCCGAACCGGACTATTCGCGTCGCGGCAACCAGATGCTGACCTCATTCGTGTTTCGCGTTCGCAACATCCCCGCAGCACTTTACAAGGCGATGGGCGGATTCGCGACGAACGGCGTCAACATGACCAAGCTGGAAAGCTATATGGTGGATGGCAAATTCTCAGCCACGCAATTCTACGCCGATATCGAAGGCCACCCCGACGATCGTGGCGTGCAACTGGCCTTGGAAGAGCTTGAGTTCTTTACCACCGAGCTGAAAATCCTCGGCGTCTACCCAACCGATCATTCGCGCTAGGTCTGCGCATTTCGCGTTACAAGGTCCGCCGCCAGCGTATCGATCCGTTTCTTAAAGCGGTTCGTCAAGTTGCCTTTGGCAAACTTGAGCGACTGGATGAACAGCCGCCCCGACAGCGACTCGGGCCGCAAATCCAACCCAACCGTGATCCGCGTCCTCTCGACCGCCAACTGAGTGAGGTCGATCGACGTGAACGCCGTAACGCCACCCGCATCGGTGGTAATCTCAAAACCTTCGCCAGGATGAAACGCTGTCACCTCTGACACCAGTGTCTTGGTGCGCCCACGAAAATCCGCCTTGGCCCGCCACTTGACGCCCATACCGGCCGCTTGCCCGTCATCCAACCGCTCAAGCTTGACGCCGCGCCGCAAGATCTGACGCTCGTAATAGTCAAAATCCGAAAGTCCGGCAAAAACGCGATCAATCGGCAGATCAACGTCTTTGTTGTAGGAAAACTTCATACCCATTCCTTCCCGCTGCCGCCCATTACGTCATTCCAGCCGGTCGGCCAGCCAAGCCTGAAGCAGGAAATGCGCAATCGCACCCCGCCGCGCGGGTTTTCGTTCCGGCACCAGACCCGCAAACGTATCCATCATGCGCTCGCGCGTCACCCATTCCGCATCTTCGATCTCGGCTGGATCGATCTTGATTTCGCGGCTCGTTGCACGCCCGCGGCACCCAAACATCAGCGACGCCGGAAAGGGCCAGGGTTGTGAGGAGAGATAGTCCACCTCGCCCACCATGACGCCCGCCTCTTCAAAAGTTTCACGCCGTACCGCCGCCTCGACCGTCTCACCCGGTTCGATGAACCCGGCAAGGAGCGAATACATCCCTTCTGGCCAGCCGGGAGAGCGCCCCATCAATACGGAATTACCGTTTGTTATTAACATAATAACTACCGGATCAACCCGAGGAAAGTGATGTCGCCCGCAGGACGGACAGTTGCGCTGCCATCCCGCTTGGGCCACGTCACTTGGCGCGCCGCAATTGGCGCAAAACCGGTGAANCCGGTGCCATTCCAAAAGCGACCGGGCCGTTGCCGTCAGTTCAGCATCGCGCGGCGTCAGCCGCATCATCGCGCCGCGAAGCTCAACAAAACGGTGCGCCCCATCAACCGTTGGGTGCCATTGCTCCGAAGGATCGTGAAACGCACCGACGGTATCTGCTGCCTCTTCGGGTTCCCAAGCAGAGATGTCGCGGGCCAAGACGGCGACGCCATCGCTCAGACCGATGAACATNGGCTCTTCCGTGGCATCCGCAAAGATCGGATGGTCTGGGGTCAAGAGCGTTGCACGATCCGCGACTGTATCAAAAAGGACTTTGCCACGCCAGAAAACCAAAGCCTTCGCGGGCTCTTTCGCTGCGCGCCAATCGGCCCGCAGAGGTGCGGCACGATCCAATCCGCTCGTCCCGAACGTGACCTGCTCAGCTATCTTCACTGGGCACTTCCTTTCAACTCCAGATTGACTATTGCATCCGACGCGTCATCTCTACAGAGATGTTTTCCCGGCGTCATATCGTAGTCATCCGGCCTGCTTATTCATTCAGCATTGCGATCCGGAGACTGCCATGCCCACAAATCAATTTCCGCCAATGAGCCGCCGCGCCTTCCTGACCACGACGGCTGCATCGGCCACTTTTGTCGTTCTGCACCCATTTTCCGCAAAGGCAAGTGCCGGGACGGCGCATTTGCGGATCATGGAGACAACTGACCTCCACGTTCATATCTTTCCCTACGACTATTATTCCGACCGTGAGATCGACACTGTCGGCCTTGCACGTACGGCCGCCCACATCGCTGACATCAGGTCCGAAGCCACGAACGCCATCCTCGTCGACAATGGCGACTTCCTTCAGGGCAACCCAATGGGCGACTACATCGCCTATGAGCGCGGCATGAAAGACGGCGACATGCACCCCGTCATCACCGCCATGAACGCGGTTGGCTTCGATGCATCAACGCTCGGCAACCACGAATTCAACTATGGGCTCGATTTCCTGATGAAATCGCTTGCGGGCGCAAACTTCCCCGTGGTGTCGGCCAACGTCGTGTTGGAAGAAGGCGCGTCGCCGACCGG
The DNA here is from genome assembly GCA_013214635.1 of Paracoccaceae bacterium. GTDB lineage: Bacteria > Pseudomonadota > Alphaproteobacteria > Rhodobacterales > Rhodobacteraceae > JABSSC01. The sequence continues at coordinate 29,972 of JABSSC010000004.1, forward strand.
CGATAAGACGCTGGTGAAACCTTATGTGATCCTCGATCGCATGATCACCGACGGCGCGGGAGAGACGCATCCGATCAAGGTCGGGATCATCGGCTTCGTCCCACCGCAGATCATGAACTGGGACCGCCGCCATCTCGAAGGAAATGTCACCGCACGCGATATCGTTGCAACGGCCGAGGCGTATGTCCCACAGATGCGCGAAGAAGGGGCCGATATCATCCTCGCGCTCAGCCATTCCGGGATTGGCTCCGCCGACCGAACCGATGGCATGGAAAACGCCAGCGTGCCACTGGCACAGCTTGACGGAATCGATGCGCTGGTCACCGGGCACAGCCACCTTGTGTTCCCCTCGCCGAGCTATGCCGATTTTGCAGCGGTCGATGCCGACGCGGGCACGATCCACGACAAACCTGCCGTGATGGGCGGGTTTTGGGGGTCGCATCTGGGCGTGATCGATCTGATGCTTGAACGCGACGGCAACGCATGGCGGGTGCTGGGGCATGAAGCGACGACGCGCCCGATCAGCAAGCGGAACGAGGACCGCTCGGTCACGGCGCTGGTCGAAAGCGATCCCGATGTCCTTGCCGCCGTGGCGACCGATCATGAGGAAACGCTCGCATATGTCCGCCGCGCCGTTGGCAAAACCGACGCGCCGCTTCACAGCTATTTCGCGCTGGTTGCGGATGATCCATCGGTTCAGATCGTGTCCATCGCCCAGAAATGGTATGTGGGCGAGATGCTGAAAGGCACAGAATATGCGGGGCTTCCCGTTCTTTCCGCTGCCGCGCCGTTCAAAGCAGGCGGTCGGGGTGGTCCGGAATACTTCACGGACGTTCCAGCCGGCGATGTTGCGATCAAAAACGTGGCGGACCTGTACCTCTATCCAAACACCGTGCGCGCTGTAAAAGTCTCAGGCGCCGAGCTGCGCGACTGGCTTGAGCGGTCGGCGGGCATGTTCAATCAGGTCAATGCCGGTGAGGCCGATCAGGTTCTGCTGAACCCCGAATTCCCAAGCTACAACTTCGACGTGATTGACGGCGTGAGTTATGAGATTGACCTCAGCCAACCATCCAAGTTCGCGCCCAAGGGCGAACTGGCCGATGCCGGGGCCAGCCGGATCAAGAACCTGACCTTTGACGGCGCGCCGGTGACCGATGACATGGAATTCGTCATCGCCACCAACAACTACCGTGCCTCCGGTGGCGGATCTTTCCCCGGTGCCAAGGGCGACACGATCATCCTCGAAGCGCCTGATACAAACCGCGATGTCATCGTGCGCTACATTGTTGAACAAGGCACCATCAGTCCCAAGGCTGACAGCAACTGGCGCTTTGCACCGCTGCCCGGCACGAGCGTTTTGTTTGATACCGGACCGGCTGCGGCAGGATATGTCGACGATCTGGATGGTCTGACAATCGAACCGGCGGGTGACGGCCCGGACGGCTTTGCAAGGTTCCGCATTCAGCTTTGACCGCTGTTTCGCCACGCAGCGGCGAAAAAACTTGCCTAAAACTTAGGCGCTGTTAGCCTCACGCTCAATTATTGGGCGTGGGGCTTTGACTCTCGGGGAAGACCTCCGCCTGATCTGCACGCTCGCGATACCGCCTGAGGAGGGATTTCATGTTTCATCGTATCATCGCCACCTGCGCCGGGGCCGTCATGGCCGTTGCCGCGCACGCCCAGACCGAAGTGCCATTCGCGCTCGACTGGAAATTTGAAGGGCCGTCGGCCCCTTACTTTGCCGCCATCGACAACGGACACTTTGCTGAAGCCGGGTTGAGCGTTGAAATTCAGGCCGGTCAGGGGTCGCTCGACGCAATTCCGAAAGTCGCCACCGGCGCATTCCCAATGGGGTTTGCCGATATCAACTCGTTGATCAAATTCCTTGACCAGAACCCCGGCGCGCCCGTGACCGCGGTGATGATGGTCTATGACAAGCCGCCATTCGCCGTCGTGGGTCGCAAGAGCCTTGGCGTCTCCGGCCCCGGCGATCTTGAGGGCAAGATCCTTGGTGCGCCGCCGCCAGATGGGGCATGGGCCCAGTTCCCGGCATTCGCAACCGCCAACAGCATCGACGTGGCAAACATCACCGTTGAGCCCGTCGGCTTTCCAACGCGCGAGCCGATGCTCGCCGAAGGTAAAGTCGACGCGATCACCGGGTTTTCCTTTTCGTCCTATCTGAACCTCGTGCGCCTTGGCGTGCCAGAGGACGACATCTCGACCATTCTGATGGCGGATCACGGGCTTGAGCTTTATGGCAACGCCATCATCGCCAATACCGACTTTGCGGAAGCAAATCCTGAACTGGTCAGCGGCTTCCTGACGGCGGTTGCGATGGGCTGGAAGGACGCGATTGCCGATCCAGAGACCGCCATCTCAAGCCTGATCGAGCGCAACCCAGCCGCCGACGCCGCGCTGGAACAGCGCCGTCTGCAACTGGCGATCGACGCCAATGTGGTGACCGACTTTACCACCGCGAACGGCATGGGTGCGATTGACAGCGCCCGCTTTGAGCGCGCCATCGAGCAGTTGGGCGAAACCTATGAGTTTGTCGGGACGCCTGACCCGGCCGCCTATTTCACCGACGCGTACCTGCCTGACGGCGGGTTCATGTTGAAGTGATCCAGATGTCGCGGGCGCTTGATGCGCCCGCGACCGCCTTCGGCGAGAGTATTTTCAAAACAAAGAAGACAGGCAGGCGCGCATGAGCAGCGAAGCTCTGATCGATATCAAGGGCGTGACCCATGCCTACAAGACCAAATCCGGCCCGTTACCGGTCCTGGATGATCTCAATGTTTCGGTCAAAGAAGGCGGGTTTGTCGCCGTTGTCGGCCCATCGGGCTGCGGAAAGTCCACGCTGACGCGGCTGATCGCGGGATTGATGAAACCCAATGAGGGCGAGGTCTGGCTCCATGGCGCACGCGTGACGTCGCCACGCTCAACCGTCGGTATGGCGTTTCAGAACCCCGTCCTTTTGGAGTGGCGGTCGATCCTCGACAACGTGATCCTGCCGCTTGAAATTGTGCCGACCAAGCTGAGCCGCAAGGAAAAGGAAGCGCGCGCGGAAGAGCTGTTGGCGCTTGTGGGGCTTGAGGGGTTCGAGAGCAAACGCCCCTCGGAACTGTCGGGCGGCATGCGTCAGAGGGCATCGCTCTGCCGGGCGCTCGTGCACAAGCCCGACGTGTTGATCCTGGATGAGCCGTTCGGCGCGCTCGATGCTTTCACGCGCGAGGACCTCTGGCAAACAATGCACGCGCTCAAAGCCAAGGAGCCGTTCACCGGCGTTCTGATCACCCATGATCTGCGCGAGTCGATCTTCCTGGCCGATGAAGTGGTCGTTTTGTCCGGTCGCCCGGCCACGACCCAATACCGCTTGCCAGTAGCCTTTGAAGGGGCCCGCACAATCGATCACCTCTACACGCCGGAAGCGGCTGAGATGCTGAACGTGCTGCGCCACCAGATCGAAATTGCACAGGGGCGGGTTGCGGCATGATACGAAAAATCGGCGTCCCGCTCGCAGCAATCGTGATTTTTCTGATACTTTGGGAGCTTCTGGTCTGGGCCAATGGCTGGCCCAACTACAAAATGGCCTCGCCATCCGATCTTTGGCCTGCCTTCTGGCAATACCGTGAGTTGTTTCTGATCCAGGGCTGGGAAACGCTCTGGCGCACGGTCGTGGGTCTCGGCCTCGCCGTGATCGTAGGTATTCTTTTGGGGATGGTGATGGGCTTTTCGCGCACGATGCGCGAGGCTCTTTACCCCTTGCTCGTAGGCTTCAACGCCATTCCCAAGGCCACAGTCGTCCCGATCATCGCGCTGATGTTTGTGGGGCAACACGACCTGAACACGATCCTCATTGCGTTCATGATCTCGTTCTTTCCGATCGCGGTTTCCGTCTCGATCGGCCTGTCCACACTGGAACCGGAATACCGCGACATCCTGAGATCGCTCGGCGCGTCGAACCTCACGATCTTTTGGAAGATCGCATTGCCCAAAACCCTGCCGGAGTTCTTTGGGGCGCTCAAAGTCTCGGTCACGCTGGCCTTTATCGGCACCAACCTGATGGAGATCGTCAGCCCACATGGTCGCGGCCTTGGCGCGCTGTTCGACAGCGGCAAAACAAACGCCGATTTCCCGCTGATGTTCGCCGTCCTTCTGGCGCTCGCGGCGTTGGGGATCGCGCTCTATTACGTGGTGGTTTTCCTGGAACGGACATTCGCGGGCTGGGCCGAACGCCCCGAACACTAGGCGCGAGACGCCTTGCAGGGGGCGCCATGAGTCTCTATATCGCGCGGTGAGAGGTTGGCGCGGGCGAGCGCCTCGCCAACCCGGTCAGGTCCGGAAGGAAGCAGCCGTAACGAGCCCCGCTTGGGTCGTTGTCCAGCCTCTCACCTCAGCCCCGTATTTTGGCTATGCGTCGATAATTCGATCGGGATGGGCCTCGGCCCATTCGGTCAAGAATCCGACGACCTCTTCATCCATCGCACCTTGAAGATCGGACCGGCGCAGCGGTGCGCCCGCGTCCAGTGCCAGCTTTAGACACGCCACATGATCTCGCTTATCAGTGTCGATACGGTTCTCAGACCCGTGGATGATCGTCCCGATCAGGTCGCCGCCATAGTCGTTCACGTGGCTCAGATCCGGGTCCAAAGTTCGATTTCAGACTGTCAGACGGTGGGGTTTCGCGATTTGGGGCCACTGTGATATGAGTCGATCCGAAAGAAGCACAACAAACGAGCAAGGAGGCGACAATGGATGCGATTTTCGTGCTAGTTTTCACTGCCGTGATCACCTTGATCGTGGTTCTAGCAGTTCGACAAAAGCGATCCGGCATGTCTGCCGACATCAAGAGTGGCGGTTCGGACGAACACGTCTATGTGGTAGATCAAGCGGGCTCGAAAAGTTACGGCGGACTCGACCTTTCAAGCGAAAGCCTCGCCCGGATGATTGGGCAAGATCCAGTTTTGGCCGAGCAGCTAGGGTTGAAGCCCAAGAATTCGGGCTGATCAGATCAAAGAAAATTCATTCTGTAAGGACTAAGGGCGCAACAGGTTTGCGCCCTTAACCGCTCAAGCGCCATACATAAAGCGGTATGCATTCGCGGCGTGTTCTTGCATTTCTTGGGAATTAACCTTTTGCCGAACCGTACCGGGCATCCCGCCGTTGTGAGCATCTGTACGAGAATAGAACTCTTCTCCGACGCCACCTGCGTTGATGGCTGAGTAGATTTCTAGGAGGCCATCGCCGGGTTGAACGCCACGCTGTTGGAGGTAGCTGACGATAGCTCCATCAGACCCAAGCTGGCTTCCGATAGGGTTGTTCCAGTCAACACCATGATCTCTGGCTTGAGGTTCACCCCACTGGATAAAACCTCTGTGTTGACCGTGCTGCGTTACGGGCCCCGGCTGGGTTGGATTGAAGGAACCCGAAGTTTCGTAGCTGATTGCTGTGGCAAGATGCATCGGATCAACTCCCAACGCTTGGGCGGCAGAGGCAATGCCGGAATCGTATCGACCGGTTGCCCGCTGGGATGACCGGTGACCGCTTCATTCGGATCGGCGCCATAGTCCAGCAG
>JABSSC010000039.1:0-38998 GCA_013214635.1 Paracoccaceae bacterium
CGCCTATACCGTCACCTATCTTGAGATGGCAGCGCGCCCCTCGTACCCGTATCCGCATCTGCCCGCCACGCACCCTGCGTCGCTGATCAAAGCCGATGCGCCGCCCGCGTGGTACTTCCTTGCGCTCTACGATGCCGTGGGTCGTGACTATGCATGGGAAGATGCCCATGACCGCGAAGAGGAAGACATTCAGGCGTGGCTCGATGACCCGATGGTCGAGCTTTATACGCTCCACGCCCGCGGCTGGCCGCAGGGGTTCTTCATGCTTGATGAGCGTGAGCGCGGCACCTGCAACCTTGCCTATTTCGGGCTGGTGCCCGAGGCGGTGGGCAAGGGGCTGGGAAAGTTCCTGCTGCAAACCGCGATCCACACCGCGTGGGACCGCGAAGATGTCAGCCGGCTGACCGTGAACACCTGCACGCTCGACCACCCTCGCGCGCTTCAGAATTACCAAAAGAACGGGTTCAGCCCCGTTCGCCGCGAAGACCATTCGCGTATTCTCAAACGTCCCCGTGACCTGACCCGTATCCCGACCTGACCGAAAAAGGCAGCAAGCCCATGCTGAACGCTCTGAAACCACAACCCGCCGACAAAATTCTTGAGCTGGTGCAGCTCTATCGCGACGACCCGCGCGACACCAAAGTCGATCTGGGCGTGGGCGTGTACAAAAACGCCGACGGTGTGACCCCGGTCATGCGCGCGGTCAAAGCGGCGGAAAAGCAGTTGTGGGAGACGGAGACGACCAAAACTTACGTCAACCTCGTGGGGGATCCGGCGTTTTCGGACGCGATGCGTCAGTTGATCCTGGCCGACAGTGCGCCCGCCAACCGCATTGCGTCGGCGGCGACACCGGGTGGGACCGGCGCGGTGCGTCAGGCCTTTGAGCTTTTCCGCATGGCCTCACCCGAGGGACGGATCTTCGTCTCAGGCCCCACATGGCCGAACCACCTGACGATCATCAAATATCTCGGGATCGAGATGGTGGAGTATCGCTATTTCGACAACGCCACCCGCGCGGTGGATTTCGACGGGATGGCCGAGGACCTCAAAGGGGCCAAGGCGGGCGATCTCGTCTTGCTGCACGGCTGCTGCCACAACCCCACCGGCGCGAACCTGACGCAGGACCAGTGGAAAACCGTGGGGGATATCCTGTTGGAGACCGGCGCGACGCCAATGATCGACATCGCCTATCAGGGCTTTGGCGACGGGCTTGAGGCCGACGCGTTCGGCACCCGCCACATCGCCTCCCGCGTGCCAGAACTGATGATCGCCGCAAGCTGTTCCAAGAACTTCGGTGTCTACCGCGAACGCACGGGCTGCCTGATGGTGATGTCGGAAACGGCCGAGGCCACGAAGACGACCCAAGGCACGCTCGCCTATCTCAACCGTCAGAACTATTCCTTCCCGCCCGACCACGGCGCGCGGTTGGTGACGATGATCCTGAACGATCCCGCGCTTCGGGCTGATTGGGAGGCCGAGTTGGAAGAGGTGCGGACCGGCATGCTGGGCCTGCGCGAGCAATTGGCCAGCGAGCTTCGCCAGCGGACAAACTCGGACCGGTTCGACTTCATCGCCCATCACCGGGGCATGTTCTCGCGCATTGGCGCGACGCAGGAACAGGTCCTGACCATGCGCCACGACAACGCGATCTACATGGTCGGGGACAGCCGCATGAACATCGCGGGTCTGAACGCGAAGACCGTTCCGCTTCTGGCCGAGGCCATCGTCGCCGCGGGTGTGTGAGGCGATTTAGGGTTTCGACGGATGCCCCAGCATGTCCCGGCACGGGGCAAGCTGGCGGTCGATGCGGTCGCGCGCCCAAAGCGCGTCTGAGTAATCCCCGTTAAAGGATGCGCGGTTCATCAGATCGCGCATCCCGTCCCGTGCCCCGTCGCGCGTTGATCTCAGGTGGTCTGCGCGCCCCGGCTCCCACACCGCACCCAAAAGCGCGGTCATCTCAGCCGTCAGAACGCTCGTCTCATCGGTTTTGGGATCGGCAAACATCCATTGGTGATCGCGCAGCGCGGTAAAAAGCCCGGTGCACCACGCGAAACTGTCCGACAGGCGTTCCCCCGCCAAGGCGGGCACAGGGGCCGCAGCAAGCGCGACAGCCATGAACGGACCAGTCCAGCGCACGAGAACAGGCTAGGCCAGTTTTGGCGTTTCGCGGGCGTGGCAAAACCCCGCAGTTGACCCTGGGTCAAAGAAACCGTTGGCAGATCGCCATTGCCGTGTAGTCTGATCGTATGAAAATTGACTACGATCCCCAAGGCGTCTGGTCTGACGCTGAGACCGTGCCGCAGGCCTTTGCCGCGCGGGTTGCCGCCAGCCCCGACAACGTCGCTTATTCCGAGAAAGTTGGCTCCGACTGGCAGGATACAACTTGGACGCAGGCCGCGGATATTGTCGCTGCCCGCCGCGCCGCGCTCAAGACGCTGAACCTGGCGCCGGGGGACCGGGTGGGGATCTTCATGCGCAACTGCGTGGACTGGATCACCACGGATCTCGCCGCGATGTCCGAAGGGTTGGTGACGGTCCCGCTCTATGACAAGGACAGTGCGGCGAACGTCGCGCATGTGGTGCGCGACAGCGGGATGAAGTTGTGCCTGATCGATGACGTCGCGCGCTGGAAAGGTCTGTCCGAGCATTGGGACAGCTTTAAGGATGTTGGCGCGGTCTGGGTTGTGGGCGGAGCGGAGGCCGCAAGCGATGACCCGCGCGTTGCACCCGAACCCACGGGTATGACCCTGACCGAGACGGCGTATATCGCGCCGGTCGATGACCTTGCGACGATCGTCTACACATCCGGCACGACCGGACCGCCCAAGGGCGCGATGCTGAGCCACAGGGCGCTGATCTGGACGTCGGGCTCGGTCCTGCAGATCGTTCACATCAATGCCGAGGACACGCTGTTGTCCTTCCTGCCGCTCGCCCACGGGTTTGAGCGCACGCTGGGCATGCTGTCCCCGATGTTCGGGGGCGGGCGCGTGGCGTTCAACCGCTCCATCGCGACGCTGCGCAAGGACCTGACCGAAGTGCGGCCCACGGTCCTCCTCGCTGTGCCGCGCCTGTTTGAACAAATCCACGCCAAGGCGGTGGCCGACGTCCGCAAAGAACCGGTGAAGAAGTTCCTGATGGAACGGACCGAGACCGTGGGCGTTGCCCTGCGGGAAGAGGCCGACGGGACCGGGCCGGGGCCGGGGCTCTTGGGCAAGCTCTACTGGGCCGCTATTGGCAAATCCGTCGCGGGCCGTGTGCGTGAGGCGTTTGGCGGGCGGCTCAAGGCGGTGATCTCAGGCGGTGCGCCGCTGTCGGAGGAAACGGGGCGCTTTTTGATGGGGATGCAACTCCCCATCGTTGAGGGCTACGGTCTGACCGAGGCGGGACCGGCGGCCACAGGCTCCCGCGTGCCGGATGCCCGGATCGGCAGTGTGGGATATGCGCTGCCCGGCGCGAACCTGCGCGTGGGTGAGAAGGACGAAATTCAGATCAACTCCCCCGGTCTCATGGATGGCTACTGGAACCTTTCCGACGCGACCGCCAAGACGTTTACCGAGGATGGCTGGCTGCGGACCGGTGACGCGGGCGAGATCGTGGATGGCTACATTTTCATTCGCGGGCGCATCAAGGACATCATCGTTTTGTCCAACGGCGAGAATGTGAACCCGCAGCCGATCGAGGCCGCCATTGGCGCGGACCCGATGATCGATCAATTGTGCGTGCTGGGCGATGGTCGCCCGTGGTGCAGTGCGGTCGTGGTTGTCGAACCGGGGGCTTATGCGGATTTTGCGAGCGAGCAGGGGTTCGATCCGGCGGACAAAGACGCCGCAGCCAGCGCGATCCTCAAACGCATCCGGCCTTCGATGGCTGATATCCCGCCCTTTGCGCAAGTGCGCGGGCTGGTGGTGGAAACCGAGCCGTGGTCGCTGGAGGACGGGTTGATCACGCCCACACTCAAGGTCAAACGCCCCAAGGTCGCCGCCAAGTACAAGGACGCCACCGCTGCACTTTATGCGCGGGGTTAGTTCCCGACCACCTCCGGCAGAACGACACCCGACGCCCCACTGGGAAGGCCGGTGCCAAAGAGGTCGGGCAGCGTCACTGCCAGATCGACGGTTTCAACTTTGCGCCTGACGCCAGGGTCGTATGGCCGACGATGGTTTCGGTGTTGGCGTGGGCGTGGTGGGCATTGGTGTACCAGACGCCCCTTTCGGGCAGCCGGCGAAGGCCGTCGGGACCAAGGCTGCCGTCAAACCGGGACAAGTGATCACCAGGCAGTTCATCGACCGTGATCTGAACGATCAATGCAGGACGCTCCTGCGCGGAAAGAGGCGTTGCCAGCGCGACAATCAGTGCGGTCGTGGTCAGTGCGGTTTTGCACGGCATGCCAAAGCCTCCCTTCAAGCGGTTTCGCTTGAAAGGTGCCTCAGTCATGCTTGCGTTTGCAAGGGCCGGGTATCCGGCGGCTATGTCAGAAAGGACGTGGCGCCACATCCGGCACCCGCGGGGGAAGCCCCCCGAAATCCTAAAGTGCACCCGTACTGGTGCGTCGCGCTTGGGTCGGACCGCCCGTGATCGGGCCGGGTCGCCTGAGGGTCCGCCCGGTGCGTCAAACCGGGCAGTGAACGTTCGGGAAGCGGGTATAGCGCGCGGGCGTTGAAAAGTTGTGACGCCAGCGTACGGTGGGCCGAAGGCGCTTCAAAAATTAACCATTTTCCGCGATGCTGCGCCATGGCCGATCCGTTTCTGTCCGAGCTGAAATACCTGGGAAACCGCAATCTCGACTTTATCGAGATCACGGTGGATGCGGGCACGGATGTCTCGGACCTTGTGGTGACGGTTTATAACAATGGCGGCAGCGTCCGATCCTCAAACAACGTCAGTGACCTGACCCCGACCACCATTGGTAACAAGGATGTCTATGTCATCGACACGACCTCTCCCGTGCCGTTCAACGGGTTGGGGCGGTTCAACGGTGTGTCGCTGTCCGATGACACCACGGTCTATTCTTTCGTGACTTTTGACGACCGCACGACGCCTTTGACGGCGACGGCTGGACCAGCGGATGGGCTGACCGCGACCCCGATTGGGATTGCGGGAAATGGCGAGTCACTGGAATCGAACGACGGTGGACTGACGTATTTCACGCAAACCGACCCCAACCCCGGCACCATTCCCTGCCTGACGGCTGGGACGCGCGTGCAGACGCCTCAGGGCGCGGTTCTGGTCGAAGAGTTGCAGCCCGGTATGACCGTGACGATCCTGAGCGGGGGAACGGCAGTGCTGGCCGCCTCCTATAGCCGCACGCTGGACGCGGCTGAGATGGCGGAGGCGCCCGCGCTCTACCCGGTGCGGATCACGGCAGGCGCCTTGGGCGACGGGGTGCCATCGCGCGACCTGCTGGTATCACGCCAGCATCGGATGCTGGTCGCGTCACAGATCGTGGAGCGCATGTTCGGTGTGCCGGAGGTTCTGGTGGCGGCGGTGCGGCTTACGGAATTGCCCGGCATCTATGTGGACACATCTGTGCAGTCGGTGACCTATCTCCACCTGCTGTTTGAAGATCACGAGGTCATCTTTGCCGAGGATGCCCCGACCGAAAGCCTCTATCTGGGGGAAGAGGCGCTAAAGTCGCTGCCGCAAGCCTTTCAGGATGAGATCGCGACGCTCTTCCCGGACCTGTTGCCGATTGAGGACGAGCCCGCGTCCCGCGTGCCGATCCCGCGCCGCCGGATGCAACGGCAACTGGTGGCCCGGCACCAGCGGAACGGGAAGCCGGTGTTGGAGGCAGGTCAAGTGGCAAAATAAGTATCGCCCGCGCGCACAAGCGCGGGCGTTGGGCGTGTTGATCCCAATCTCATATCAGATCAGTTTGCGGTCTTTGACGTCCCCGTTCCCGCGGAAAAGGAAGAACAGACCGGCCGCCAGAAGCATGCCCTGAAGCTGCCATCCCGCAAACGGGCCGAAATAGATCATCACGATGACCCCTGCCACGACCGAGGCGATGGCGAGGCCACCCAAACGGGTAAGGGCGTCGCTCATCCAGTTATTGCGGATTACACCGCCCAGCAGAATGGCGAGGCCACCCGCGATTTCGGCGAACGCGGCCAGACCAAAAAGGATAAGCGGCAAACCGTAGCTTTCGGCTTGTGCTGCAAAACCGGGGAGCTTGAATGCGCCCTGTTCGATGATGATGGCGGCGAGCGGGATCCGCAGGAACCAATCCGCGCTACGGATGGTTGGCAGGCGCATACTTTGGCTGGCGAGTGTATCGATAGCAGTCATGTAACGTCTCCTATTGTGAAGATTGTTGATAAAAACACTAAGGATACGTTTTGGGTCCTCGTCTGGATGACCGTTCCACCGGAACTGCGACAGTTTGTCCAAAAGGTTCCCAACGTTTGTCAGGCGTTCGACGAAAGGTCAGCATGTGGACGCGTTTGGGCAAGGCTTCCCTGCCGGGTTACCCCGGCTTCTTCGCCAAAAGCCAATACGTCAGACCCAGTGCAAAGGCGATGGCCGCGTAGCCTGCGAAATACTGCGGTTCGAGGCTTTTGTCGTCGAGTGTGATGATCTTTCGCGCGACCGCCATCAGCGCGGTGGCGACGACCAGTTTCACATGGATGACGTCGGCGCCGAGCTACATCCTGAGTTTCCGCAAAGAAAAAGCCCGGGCGGAAGAACCGCCCGGGCCAGTTTTGGCTGACTGGAAGGGAGATCAGCCTTTAGCTACGAAGTCCGGATAGGCTTCCATGCCGAGCTCTCCGACATCGAGACCGCTCATCTCGACCTCTTCGCTGACGCGGAGGCCCATGACGCCCTTCAGGATCGTGAACACGATGAACGAGATCACGAAGGTGAAGACGGCGTAAGCGATGATACCCGTGATCTGAGCGCCCCAGTTGCCGGTGTAGAAGGCAACGGCCAGCGTGCCCCAGATACCTGCAAAGAGGTGAACCGGGATGGCGCCGACGACGTCGTCGATCTTCATGCGGTCCAGCATCGGAACGGTCAGGACCACGATGACGCCACCGATTGCGCCTGTCACGAGCGACATGAACAGCGACGGAGCCAGCGGTTCAGCGGTGATCGACACGAGGCCGGCCAGTGCGCCGTTGAGAACCATGGTCAGGTCGACCTTGCCGTACATCACCTGCGTCAGGATCAGCGCTGCAACAGCACCAGACGCGGCGGCCATGTTGGTGTTGGCAAAGATGCGGCTGACGTCGGTGATGTCGCCGACGGTGCCAGCAGCAAGCTGCGAACCACCGTTAAAGCCGAACCAACCGAGCCACAGGATGAACGTACCCAGCGTTGCAAGGGCCAGGTTCGAGCCCGGCATCGGGTTCACTTTGCCGTCCTTGTACTTGCCCAGACGTGGACCAAGCACGATGGCACCTGCAAGTGCTGCCCAGCCACCGACCGAGTGCACGATGGTCGAACCAGCAAAGTCAGAGAAGCCCATCTCGGACAGCCAGCCGCCGCCCCACTGCCACGAACCCGTGATCGGGTACATGAAGCCGGTGAGGATGATGACGAACACGAGGAACGGCCACAGCTTGATACGTTCGGCCAGAGCACCCGAAACGATCGAGGCGGTCGCGGCCACAAACATCAGCTGGAAGAAGAAGTCCGAGCCGACAGATGCATAGTCGAGCGCGGCGTCTTCTGCGCCAAGTCCAACAGGCTCAAGCGATGTTGGGACGAAGTTGAAGGCGAAGTAGCCGTTGAAGTCGCCCGGATACATCAGGTTGAAGCCCACCAGCCAATACATGATCGACGCGATCGAGAAGAGCGCGATGTTCTTGGTCAGCTGCATCGTGACGTTTTTCTGGCGCACAAGGCCAGCTTCGAGCATCGCAAAGCCCGCAGCCATCCAGAACACCAGGAAGCCGCCCACAAGGAACAGCAGGGTTGTCATGATATAGGGGCCGATCTCGTCAAAGCCCGGCGCGGCGTCTTCCTGAGCGAAGCCCATGGTCGGAAGCGCTACAAGCGCGGCGACCGGAAGGAGTGTTTTGAAGTTCATTAGTCCGTTTCCCTTGACCTTGCGCGGATCAGATCGCGTCGTCGTTGGTTTCGCCGGTACGCACGCGCAGGGCGCTTTGTACGTCGAGCACGAAGATCTTGCCGTCGCCGATCTTGTCGGTCTTGGCAGTAGTTGCGATCGTTTCGACCACTTGGTCAGCCATGGAGGCCGCACATACGATTTCGATCTTCACTTTCGGCACGAAGTTCACGGCGTATTCCGCGCCGCGATAGATTTCGGTGTGACCGGACTGCGAGCCAAAGCCCTTGATTTCGGTCACCATCATGCCGCGCACGCCGATTGCGGTGAGCGCCTCGCGCACCTCCTCGAGCTTGAACGGCTTGATCGCTGCAATGATCAGTTTCACTGTCATCCCCTTCCGTTACGCGAGAGACTCAGCACTCCCGCTTCGTTCACGCGGCAAAAGGGAACTCTGCGCCGGGGGAACTCAAGCAATGGGACCAATTCCGAAACGGGTGTTCAGGCGATTTTTGCACAATTTTTGCACAAAATACGCGTTATGATGAAAAATTAGGCTGTTTGAAGACGTCTACCTTCACAGACCTGTCATCGAACGGTCTCCACAATCGACTCGTCTTTGCCTATGGTGGCTGCAAAAGAACAGTCTTTCTAAGACGGGCAGTATGAGCGGAAAAAACGGTAAGAAACCGCCTCTTGTGGCGGAGCGTCGCTATGCGGAGACGGGCAAGGCCAAACCCAAGGCCAAGCCCGCCAAGAAAGCTGCGCCCGCGAAACGCAAACGCAAGCCCGCGAAAAAGCGGCCCTTCTTCATTGCCTGGCCGCTGGCCTTTGTGCGGTGGGTCGTGGGGTTGCTGTGGTCGATCGGTTGGCGCGTGGGCGTTGTTGTGGGCCTGATCATCGGGTTTGCGGTGCTCTTTTACGCGGTCAGCCTGCCGCCCGCGACCGAGCTTCTCGATGGACGTGCCCGCGGATCGGTTACGATGCTGGACCGCAATGGCGAGGTTTATGCCTGGCGTGGCGAGCAGTTTGGCGGCCAGATCGATGCTCAGGCGGTCAGCCCGCATCTTAAGAACGCGGTGATCGCGACCGAGGACAAACGGTTCTATCGCCACCTTGGCGTCAGCCCGATTGGGATTGCCGGGGCCATCCGGATCAACCTTTCCGAAGGGCGCAGCCCGCTATCGGGCCACGGTGGCTCCACCATCACGCAGCAGGCGGCAAAGCTTCTTTGTCTTGGTGTTCCTTACGATCCCGACACGGGCATGACCGAAGCGGAATACGAGGCCGACTGCCGCCGCACGACGATGACGCGCAAGATCAAGGAAGCGATCTATGCAATGGCGATGGAGGCGCGGTATTCCAAGGATGAGGTTCTGACGATCTACCTCAACCGGGCGTATCTGGGCGCGGGCACGCGCGGGTTTGAGGCCGCAGCGCAGCGGTACTTCGGGAAATCGGCGTCACAAGTGGAACCGGCGGAAGCGGCCATGCTGGCCGGTCTTCTGGTCGCGCCGACACGCTATGCGCCCACGGCCAATCTTCAGCGCAGTCAGGACCGCGCGGCGGTCGTGATCCGGCTGATGGAAGAGCAGGGGTATATCGACGAGACCGAGGCGCGCTTTGCCCGGGCGAACCCCGCGCAACTGTCTGCCGCCGCGGAAGCACGGGCAGGCGGATATTTTGCCGATTGGGTCATGGATCTTGGTCCGAGCTTCCTGACCCGCGACACGACCGAAGACGTGATTGTGCGCACAACCTTTGATCAGGACATTCAGACAGCGGCCGAAGAGGCGCTGGCCTGGGTGTTTGAGAACAAGGTGCGCGAAGGATCGAAAGCACAGGCTGCCGTTATCGTCATGAGCGCCGATGGCGCCGTGCGCGCCATGGTGGGCGGACGCAAGTTCAAGGGTGTCGCGGGCCAGTTCAACCGCGCCATTCAGGCGAACCGGCAGACCGGGTCGGCGTTCAAACCCTTTGTCTATGCCGCCGCGCTCGATCTCGGCTATTCCGCCAATGATATCGTGGTGGACGAGCCCTTTACCCTCAACATCCCCGGCTCGGGCCCGTGGAGCCCGCGCAATTATACCAACGATTATCAGGGTAGGGTGACGCTGACCCAGGCCTTGGCGCAGTCGCTGAACATTCCCGCTGTAAAGGTGTCCGAAGCCGTGGGCCGTGAAAATGTGCGGACCATTGCGCAGTCCTTTGGGTTGGACAGTGATCTGGCGATCGGCCCGGCACTGGCTTTGGGTGCAAGCGAGGCGACGCTTCTGGAAATGACTGGGGCCTATGCCGGGATCCTGAACGGTGGGACGGCGGTTGCGCCCTATGGGCTGGTTGAGTTGCGCCTGCAAGGGGAAGACTCCGCGCTGATCGGGCAAGAGGGTGGCATGGGTGAACGCGTGATCACGCCCGATGCGGCGGGGCAGCTTGTCTATATGATGCGCGAGGTCGTGACCAACGGCACTGGGGGACGGGCCGCGTTGCCGGACCGTCAGGCCGCAGGCAAGACCGGGACGACGCAGGCCGCGCGCGATGCGTGGTTCGTGGGCTTCACGGCGGATTACGTCGCTGGTGTTTGGATGGGGTATGATGACAACACCCCGCTGACGGGCGTGACCGGTGGGGGCCTTCCTGCCGAAATCTGGCGCGAAACGATGGTCCGTGTGCACGAAGGTTTGCCCGCGACGCCTCTGCCGATGGTGACACCAAAAGCGTCGCAGCAAGTCGCCCAAACCACCCGGCCCCAAACTCAGCGGCGGGGCGACAACATCGCCGAGCAGATCATTCTGGACGTTCTGGGGTCGATTTTCGGGAACAGGTAGGGTCTGATTGCGTATCGGGTGAGGAGATCGCCCATGACCGAAACCGGGACAGTCACTGCCGAAGATGTCGCTGCATTCCAGCGCAACGGTGCGGTTCTGTTAAAGAATAAGTTTGCGCCTGAGTGGATCGAGATGCTGCGCGCTGGCATCGACGCGGATCTGGCCAACCCGACCGCGAATTTTGCCCGCCATACCAAGGACCCCGACGCGCCCGCCTATCTGGAGGATTTCTGGGCGTGGAGCAAAATTCCTGAATTCGAGAAGTTTGTGCGCAACTCGCCCTGCGCGCCGCTTGCTGCGGGGCTGTTGGGGGCGGAGCGCGTCAATCTGGTGATGGATAACTGGTTTCTGCGGGAAGCGGGGTCGACCTCACGCCCGCCGTTTCATCAGGACCTCGCCTATTTCGATTTCGAAGGCACGATGTGCGTGCTGTGGTTGCCGTTGGAGCCGGTGACCAAGGACAATGGGATCGCGTTCGTGAAGGGGTCGCACTTGTGGGACAAGCTGTTCATGCGGGTGCGATTCAAGGACGGGCATCCGAGTTTTGAGCCTCAGGACGTGGCAGGGCAGACCTATCACCCGCCGCCAGAAGTCGCCGCCGACCCCGGTGCGTACGAGCTTTTGCAGTGGGATCTTGATCTGGGCGACTGCATTTTCTTTGACATGCGGACGTTGCACGGTGGGTTGTCTGATACGACCCCGACCGAGACGGTGCGGCGGTTCACGTTGCGCATGACGGCGCCCGACGGGATGATCCGCTATCGCGGTGATTGGGCCAAGGACGACCGCGCGATTTTTGAGGCGGCGGGATACGGGGAGGGGGATGCATTGACCGGAGAGATGTTCCCACAACTTTGGCCGCGCCCATGAGACGCGTGCTGGCAATAGGTCTGGCCGTCGCTCTTGGGGCGTGCAGCCCGCAAGTGGAGCCGCGCGTGTCGATGCAGAATGATTTCCGTGAAGCAGCCGTAGACGACACCATTCAGGAGGAAGCCCTGACCGCCAATGGTGGGTCGCTCTCCTCCAATGGGGCGACTGTGGTCGCGGTGATCGGATTGGTGGCGCTGATTGCGCTTGCCGATCAAGTTGGTGGCGCGGTCGGGACGTTGCCCTCAAATTAGGCGGGCACGTCCATCGCGCCGTCCCAATCATAGACCACGATATCGCCGGTCTCTCTTGCGTTCAGTTTGCGATAGAGGCCGCGGGCGGGGGTGTTGTCGCCCTCTGTGGCAAGCCAAATGCCGCGGCATCCGGCAGCGCGGGCATGGTTGACGAGGCGCGTGCAAAGCTCGGTTGCGATCCCCTGCCGTTGCATATCGGGCGTGACATCAACCTCGTTGACGAAAAATGCGGGGTCTTTGTCGGGATGTAAAAGCACCGTGCCGGAGGCGAAGCCGATCACGCGGTCTGCGCTGGTCGCGAAGATCAGGTGATGACCGGCATCATCGACAAAGCGTTGGAGTTGCGCAGGCGCAACCGGATTGTCGAAAACATCAGCCTCCGTCAGCAGCGCCGCATTTTCGGCTGTCAGCAGGTGATAAGTGACGCCACTCATCGTTCTGGCAAGACGCAAAGCATCTCATAAAGCAGGTTTGCCGCGATCAAGGCGGTGTTGCCGGAGGGGTCGTAGGGCGGCGAGACCTCGACCAGATCGCAGCCCACAAGGTTGAGGCCCGCGCAGCCGCGCACGATCTCAAGCGCTTGCCACGTGCTGAGCCCGCCAACTTCGACCGTGCCGGTGCCCGGCGCGAAGGCGGGGTCGAGGCTGTCGATGTCGAAGCTCAGGTAAACGGGCGCATCGCCGATCTTGGCGCGGATATCGCTCATCAGTGGGGCGAGTGATTTGTACCAGCACTCTTCCGCCGTCACGACCGTCCACCCCTGTTGCCGACCCCAGTCGAAATCGTCGGCGGCATAGCCCGTGCCGCGCAAGCCGATCTGGAACACCTTGTCGTTTTGCAAACATTCGTCTTCCCACGCGCGGCGAAACGGGCATCCGTGGGCGACCTTTTCGCCGAACATCTCGTCGTTGATATCGGCATGTGCGTCGACATGGATCAGCGCAACGGGGCCATGACGGTCGCGTACCGCGCGCAGGATCGGCCATGTCAGCGTGTGGTCGCCCCCCAGCGTAAGAGGGATCGTGCCGTGGGAGAGGATGTCGGTATAGGCGTCCGTGATGATATCGACCGATTTCTTCAGATCGAAGGTGTTGATCGCAACGTCCCCGATATCGGCGACCTGCATCCGCTCGAACGGGGCGGAGCCCGTAGCCATGTTATAGGGGCGCAGCATACGGCTTTCGTCGCGGATCTGGCGTGGACCTAACCGCGTGCCCGGGCGGTTCGAGGTGCCGATGTCCATAGGAATACCGACAAAGGCCGCGTCGAGCCCTTGCGCGGTATCCGCGCTTGGCAGTCGCATCATGGTGACGGGACCACCAAAGCGGGGCATATCGTTGCCGCCAAGCGGTTGATTGAAGGTGCTCATCGAACGTCTCCGGCCGTGTTTCGTGCTGACCGGAGCGTGTCCGGGCGTCAGGAGACCGCCTGCAGGTCCCGGATCACAGCGTCGAGGTTCCCGCCGCGTTTGTCCAGCATTCCGCCGATTTCCGTGCGTTCGGATTTCAACAGGCTGATGCCTTCGATCACCATATCAAAGAACAGATCCTTGCCGGACCGATCCGACACCATGAAGCTGACGGCAAAGGGCGACTGGCCGCGCAGGCGGGCGGTCGCGCGGACTTCGTAGAACGACTTGAGCGGGCGGGCGTCGCGGACGTCGATCTGGCCGCCCTGAAACTCTCCGAACCGTTTACCGTATTTGGCGGCGAGGTATCCTTGGAAGGCTTGTGTGAACGACCGCATTTGGGCGGCGCTTGCGCTCCGCGCGGTGGGACCAAGTGCTGAGCGTGCCATCGTCGGCACGTCGCCGTACTTGGCCAGCACGCGTTCAAAGTCCCGGTTCATGGCAGCTTGCGATTTTCCGGACGAGATAATTGCATTGATTTCGGCCGCGGCCTGATCAATCAGCGCCTTTGCGCGGGCTGTCGTGATCGCGAAAGCACCCTTGGGCAGCGCCATTACGGCTGCGCCAGCGGTCAGCATCGCGACAAAGCCGCGTCGGGAAATCTTATTCGAATTCAAGCTCATCGTAGATATCGCCAAATTGCTCTTCCAGGTCTCCGCCGCTTCGTTCGAAACGGAGGTTCTGTAGATATAGGCTTCTTGTTTGCGCATAGCTATCCGCGCTTTCATAAAAAACTTCGTCGATGGCATCGCCGAACTCGGCCCGGTCATTCAAGAGGTCCACCGCACCGACCCCGGTTGCGGCCAATGCGGATGGGCCTTCGAGGACGTAGGAAAATGCGTTCGTAAAGAAGTCCCCGACGCGGCCAATCGCTTCGCGTTCGGTCGAAGGGCCGAGGAAGGGAAGTTCGACATAGGCCCCTTCGGGCACGCCGTAGACCGCCAGCGTTTCCCCAACGCGTGCTTCGCGCCGTTCAAGCCCAAAGTCATTCGTAGCCGGATCAAAGATCCCGAAAACGCCCACGGTCGAATTTACCGCAAAGCGGGAAAAGTTGTGCCCGATGTCTTCGGCGTTGCCCTGAAGAATGTCATTCACAAGATCGCCCGAGATCGAGATGTGATCGGCAAGGTTGCTGAGCAATCCACGGATGGGGCGGGGCAGCGTTTCGGCATAGTAATTGGCGCTGGGCCGCAAAATGGCCTGATCGAAGCTCTTGTTGAATTCATGGACGGCCCGGTTGGTATTCTCAAATGGGTCGTGAATGTCCACAGGCTCATCCGGCACGGAACACGCGGCCAGACCAACGGTCAGGACAAGGGCAATCGTTCGGGGGGCGGACACTTTGAAAATCCAGTCGCTTCAATTCCGTACGACGTTACACCTAGGTATTTCGAAACGATAGCCTAGAGGTGCGCATGAATTCGTGTTGTGTCCGGGTGGCGACAAATGGCCTTTCGCCGGCGGCGGCCCGCCGATAGCTTGGCGCAGAATGAAAGACTGAGGAGAGATTCGATGGCCGGTCAGGTAGAGGCAAAACTTGCGGAACTTGGTGTAGAATTGCCCGACGCTTTGGCGCCTGCGGCCAATTATGTGCCGTATGTTCAGGTGGGCAGCATCCTTTATGTGTCCGGTCAGCTGCCGCTGGGGCCAGACGGTTTGACGGTCGGAAAACTTGGCGCAGACATGGAGGTTCCCGCAGGCGCGGCTGCGGCCAAGCTTTGCGCAATTCAGCTTCTGGCGCAGGTCAAAAAGGCGTGTGGCGGTGACCTTGATCGGCTCAAGCAGATCGTCAAACTGACAGCCTTCGTCAACTCGGCGCCAGACTTTGGTGAACAGCACTTGGTGGCCAATGGAGCCACGGATTTTCTTGTTGAGGTGCTGGGCGACGCGGGGCGCCCGTCGCGGTCGGCCATGGGGGCCGGAGCGTTGCCACTGGGCGTCGCGGTCGAGATTGAAGGCATTTTCGAGATCGAATGAGCCCGCCGCTCGACCCGTCTTTCGTAAAGATGCCGCTGGCCCATCGCGCTCTGCATGATGTGGCGGCGGGTCGCCCGGAGAATTCTCGCGCGGCGGTGCAAGCCGCGATCGACGCGGGCTATGGCATCGAGATCGACGTGCAGCGCAGCACAGATGATCGGGCGATGGTCTTTCACGACTATGATCTGAAGCGCCTCACAGGGCAGTCTGGGCCGATCCAACAGCGCAAGTCGGAAGAATTGGCGCTCGTCGAACTGACCGGCGGGTCCGAGGGTGTGCCAACCTTGCGCGAGGTTTTGGCGTTGGTGGACGGGCGGGTGCCCTTGCTGGTTGAGATCAAGGATCAGGACGGGGCCTTGGGGCCGAATGTCGGGCCGCTGGAACGTTCGGTGGCGGAGGATGTCTCTGGCTATGTCGGACCGTTGGCCGTGATGTCGTTCAATCCGGAAAGTGTCCGGGCCTTTGCCGCGCACGCGCCTGACGTGACGCGCGGGCTGACCACAGGCGCGTTTAGGTTCGTGAACTGGGGTCTTGTGCCCAAGGCGCGGCGGGCGGCCTTGCGGGAGATTCCCGATTTTGACGATCTGGGATGTGCGTTCATCAGTCATGACACGCGCGATCTGGGGCGGGCGCGGGTTGCAGAGCTAAAAACGCAGGGTGTTCCGATCTTGTGCTGGACGACGCGGTCGGAAACCGAAGAGCGCGCGGCACGGGTTGTTGCCGACAACGTGACATTCGAAGGTTATGCCGCTGCGCGTCCCGACGCTTGACGCGGCAGGTCGCGACCCCACCTAGTGATCCATCCCAACGGAACCCGAATATGCGCGATACTGCCGTCGAAGTGACCATGCTCAACAGCCTCTCCGCCATTGGCGAAGAGGATTGGGACGCATGCGCGGCTCCGGAAGCGGCGGATGGTGGGCGGCCTATGGACCCGTTCACGACGTATCGGTTCCTCAAGGCGCTTGAAGACAGCCGGTCGGTCGGTGTCGGCACGGGCTGGGAGCCGCATTACCTTGTCGCGCGGGCCGATGATCAGGTGATCGCGGTCGCGCCGCTTTATGCCAAGGGTCATTCGCAGGGCGAGTACATCTTCGACCACAACTGGGCGCATGCCTATGAACGCGCGGGCGGGCGGTATTACCCCAAGCTGCAAATGGCGGTGCCGTTCACACCGGCCACAGGTCGGCGGTTTTTGGTACGGCCCGGCTATGAGGCGACGGGGCAGGCGGCGTTGGTTCAGGGGGCGGTTCAGATCGCGTCGGACAACGGGTTGTCTTCGGTCCATGTGACGTTCTGCACAGAGGACGAGGCGCTGGCAGGGGAAGAAATGGGCCTGATGCGGCGGACAACGCAGCAGTACCATTGGGAAAACCGGGAGTTTGACGACTTTGACGCGTTTCTGGCTGCACTGAGTTCGCGCAAGCGCAAGACCATCCGCAAGGAACGCCGCACCGCGCAGGACTTTGGGGGCGACATCCTCCAACTGACGGGCGCTGACCTGAAGCCTGAGCATTGGGATGCATTCTGGGTCTTCTATCAGGACACGGGCGCGCGAAAGTGGGGCACGCCCTATCTGACGCGCAAGTTTTTTGATGTCGCGCAAGAGACGTTGCAAGACGACATCCTGTTGGTGTTGGCCGAGCGGGAGGGGCGACCCGTTGCTGGTGCGCTGAACTTTATCGGGCGCGAGACGCTCTTCGGTCGGTATTGGGGCGCAATTGAACATCACCCCTGCCTGCATTTTGAGGCCTGTTATTATCAGGCAATCGACTTTGCCATTTCGCAAGACATGTTGCGCGTCGAGGCCGGGGCGCAGGGCGATCACAAGCTGGCGCGGGGATATTTGCCGGTGCAAACCCATTCGCTGCATTGGATCGGCGAGCCGCGCTTCCGCGACGCGATTGCGCAGTATCTGGATGCCGAGCGTGCCGCCGTTGACGAAGAAATCGAAGTCTTAACCACGTATGGCCCGTTCCGCAGGGACGTGCAGGAGGAACAGGAATGACCGAGAAACTGACCGGAGAGGCGCGCGACGCCGCGCTTTCCTCGCTGATGGCGGCGGGCTGGACCGCGACCGATGATGGGCGCGATGCCATCAAGAAGTCGTTCAAGTTCAAGAACTTCCAAGAGGCGTTCGGATGGATGACTGCGATGGCACTGAAAGCCGAAAAGATGGATCATCACCCGGAATGGTTCAACGTCTACAACCGCGTAGACGTCACGCTCACCACGCATGATGCGGGGGGATTAAGCGCATTAGACGCTGAATTGGCATCGCATATGGACGCGACCGCGGGCTGACGCTACTGATTCCACTGGGAACCCCATTAGGGACAGGTGGAGACATGGAATTTGAAGAAATGACCGACCCAGGCGTTTGGGTCGATTTGGCAATAAACGTCGGCACGGCGCTTGCGATCATTATCCTTGCGCTATGGATCAGCGGATGGGTCGCGAACCGCATTCGCAAGATCCCCGAAAAGCAGGAAGAGTTTGACCCGACGCTCGCGCGCTTTTTCGCGTCGATCGTGCGGTATGCAATTCTGGCCTTTGCCGGGATCGCGGTTCTGTCGCAGTTCGGTATTCAGACAACCTCACTCGCCGCACTGGTCGGTGCCGCTGGTCTGGCCGTTGGTCTGGCCCTGCAAGGCACGCTAAGCCATCTGGCCTCGGGCGTGATGCTGGTGATGTTCCGGCCCTTCAAGGTTGGTGACTTTGTCGTTGTGGGCGGTCAGATGGGCACGGTGGACGAGATCGCGCTTTTCACGACCAAGCTGACCACGGTCGATAACGTGGCGATCATTGTGCCAAACGGCGACGTGTTCTCGGGCGTGATCACCAACTATTCCGCCAACGACACGCGCCGTTGCGACATGGTGTTTGGCGTGTCCTATGACGCCGACCTGAAGAAGGCGGAAGAGGTGATCTGGAAGATCGTCAATGCCGATGAGCGCGTGATGAAGGATCCAGAGCCGTTCGTGAAGGTGACAAACCTTGGTGATTTCTCGGTCGATTTCACGCTGCGCCTCTGGTGCAACGCCGCGGACTACTGGGACCTGAAGTTCAACACGACGCGGGCGATCAAGGACGAATTCGACGCCGCCGGGATCGACATTCCGTTCCCGACCTCGATCGAGATCCAAAAAGACGCCTGATCTTTCCGGGCCAAAGAAAAAGGCCGCCGGACGCATCGTGCGTCGGGCGGCCTTGTTGTTTTTGCAGGGCTGATCAGAGAAGGTCCCGGATTGCCTCGCCTGCCGTGAAGTTGCACGCGCCGCGATCTTCTTCGAGGTTGAGCGTCGTCACCTCGCCGTCCTCGACAATCATCGCGTAACGGACGGGGCGATTGAAAAAGCCCAGTTGCGGGACTGTAAAGGCAAGGCCGATCTCATTGGAATAATCGCCCGTATCGACAAGCATGGTGATCCCGGCGTCATCTGCGCCGGTCTGTTTGGCCCATTCTGCGGCCACGTGGATGTCATTGACGACGATGCAAATGATCTCATCCACGCCTTTGGCGCGAATCTCATCCGCCGTGCGCACGAAACTTGGCATATGCGCCTGACTGCACGTTGGCGTGAAGGGACCGGGCAGAGAAAAGATCACGACCTTGCGGCCCTTGGTCTTTTCTTCAAGCGTGACCGAGCCGGGCGCCCCGTCTGCATCGCGGAAGTAGAGTGTTGCTTGGGGGAGTTTGTCGCCAACGGCGATGGTCATGGCGTGTGCCTTTCATTGCAAATTTCTGGATGTGCCATGTAGGGTGCGACCGAGTGCCGGAAAGGGGGGAACCTGATGTCGGGAATTGTTGTTGTCGGAGCAGGGCAGGCCGGGGCGTCGTTGGTCGCGAAACTGCATGCGCTGGGATATGACGGCGCCCTGACGCTGATCGGGGATGAGGGCGATCCGCCGTATCAGCGCCCACCTTTGTCCAAGGCCTATCTGAAGGGCGAGATGGCGCGCGAACGGTTGTATCTGCGGCCCGAGAGTTTCTACCACGACAATGATATCGAGCTGATCACAGGCGCGTCTGTCTCAGGCATCGATACGTCTGCCAAAACGCTGGAGGTCGGTGGAAAGTCTCTGGGCTATGATCAATTGGCGCTGACCACAGGATCGGTGCCGCGCCGGTTGCCCGCGTCCATCGGCGGGGCGTTGGCGGGGGTGCATTTTGTGCGGACGCTGGGCGATATCGACGCGATGGCCCCTGCGATTGTCCCCGGTGCGCGCGTTCTGATCGTGGGCGGCGGATATATCGGGCTGGAAGCGGCAGCGGTCGCGGCCGAGAAGGGTCTTCACGTGACGCTGGTCGAGATGGCGGACCGGATTTTGCAGCGGGTGGCCTGCGCTGCGACATCAGATTATTTCCGCGCGCTGCATGTGTCGCATGGGGTCGAGATCCGCGAAGCGACGGGGTTGGACCGGTTGACGGGCACAGACGTGGTCACAGGTGCGGTTCTGTCTGACGGGAGCGCGCTTGAAGTCGATCTGGTGATTGTCGGTGTGGGCATCACGCCAGCAACCGCACTGGCCGAGGCCGCCGGTCTGACCTGCGACAACGGGATCGTCGTGGACGAGATGGGGCGCACAAGTGATCCGAGCGTCTGGTCGGCAGGGGATTGCGCGAACTTGCCGTATCGCGGGCATCGTTTGCGTTTGGAAAGCGTCCAGAACGCCATCGATCAGGCCGAGGCGGTCGCGGCCAATATGCTGGGGGCCGAGACGCCGTATGACCCCAAGCCGTGGTTCTGGTCGGATCAGTATGATGTGAAGCTTCAGATTGCGGGGCTGAACATTGGTTATGACCACGTGATTGCCCGCGATGGAGATGGGGGCAGCGTGAGCCATTGGTATTATGCGGGTGAGCACCTTTTGGCCGTCGACGCGATAAGTGATCCGCGTGCTTATATGGTCGGCAAACGCCTGATCGAAGGCGGTAAGTCGCCTGCACCGTCGGTGATCGAGGACCCTGCCAGCGATCTCAAGGCGCTCTTGCGCACGTGAGGATCATTGGCGGCACGCGCAAGGGGCTGCGGCTGACCGACGTGGGCAAGGGCGACAGTGCTGCGCATTTGCGCCCCACCTCCGACCGGGTGCGTGAAAGCCTGTTCAATCTGTTGATCAATGGCGGGTACGGCGACCCGATCACGGGCGCACGCGTGCTGGATGTGTTTGCAGGGACCGGGGCGTTGGGGTTAGAGGCGCTATCTCGCGGTTCTGGGTATGCGGCGCTGGTCGACAATGGACGGGCTGCGGGGCGTTTGATTGCCGAGAACATCGCGAAAGCGCGGTTTGAGGGGGAGGCTGTGCACCTCAGGCGCGACGCACGTCGGTTGGGTGCGAACACAAGCGAGGCGTTCGATCTGGTTTTCCTCGATCCGCCCTATGGCAAAGGCTTGGTGCCCGAGGTTCTGACGGGGCTCAAGAGCAACGGTTGGCTTTCTGAGGACGCCTTGATCGTCGTCGAAGACGCCGAGCAGATACCGATGCCAGAGGGCTTTGAGATGCTGGATCGCCGTACGTACGGCAGCACGCAGATCACGATTATGCGTGTGCGCTAAGAGGTCGCTGTGCGCGGCGGATGCAATCGTGTAGGCTTACCACATGGACGACGTGCTCAAACCCGGCGCATTGCCAGTGGAGACACCGGTCGAAAAAACCGCTGCCCCGCCCAAACGCACTTGGGCGTTGATGGGGGATGTCGCCACGTTTCGCGGTGGCGTGCCGGAGCATTTGATTCAGTGGAACCGCGCCAAGGGCGAGGCGGACCCTGACCCTCAGCTATAGGTCGGGTGGAACTTGCCCGCAGGAGACAGCGTGAAGATGTCCACGCCATCTGCCGTGACGCCAACTGAATGTTCAAACTGCGCCGAGAGGGACTTGTCGCGGGTGACCGCCGTCCAGTCATCAGACAGGACTTTGGTTTCAGGGCGTCCGAGGTTCACCATCGGCTCGATCGTAAAGAACATGCCTTCTTCAAGCACGGGTCCAGTTCCGGCGCGGCCGTAGTGGAGGACGTTTGGCGGTGCGTGGAACACACGGCCAAGACCGTGACCGCAGAAGTCGCGGACAACCGACATGCGGTGCGCTTCGACATAGGCCTGAATGGCGTGGCCGATGTCCCCAAAGGTGTTGCCGGGTTTGACCGCCTCGATACCTTTGAACAGGGCGTCATGCGTGACCTGAACCAACCGTTCCGACTTACGGGAGATTTTGCCGGCGACATACATCCGGCTGGTGTCGCCATACCAGCCATCGACAATGACGGTGACGTCGATGTTCAGGATATCCCCATCCTTGAGCACCTTGCCGCCAGGGATGCCGTGGCAGACGACGTGGTTCACGCTGATGCAGCTTGCGTGCTTGTAACCTTTGTACCCGATGGTGGCCGAGGTTGCGCCGGCGTCTTCCACCGAGGTGCGGATAAAATCGTCGAGCGCACCGGTCGTGGCGCCGGGGACGACGAGGTCGGCAACCTCATCCAGAATACGCGCCGCCAATTCACCGGCCTTACGCATGCCAGCGAAGTCTGAGGGTTCGTAAATGCGAATGCCGTCCTTGGTCAGGCGGCCACGGGTCTTGTCGTCCACAGGTGACTCCATCCTTGCGGTGCATGTTTAGGCAATCGCGCCAGCAAGCACCAGAGCCGGCATATAGGGTCTCGGATAAGTGAAGGAAAGGACCTGCGCCTATGCGTCGCTTGGCTCAGGTGATCTCAATCGACAACGGGTTGCGCAGCGAAACGCCCGTTGGCGTGACCGCTGTGTCGTAGCATATCGCCTCGACCCCTGCATCGCGCGCCGCAGCAAAAGCGGTGGCATAGGCGGGGTCGAGGTCGGCGGCGAGTTTGAATCGGGCGCAATCGGTGCGTTGCACGAGATAGAACATCACCGCGCGGTGGCCTTGGGCAACGACGTTGGCCAGATCGCGCAAATGCTTGGCGCCGCGTGTTGTGACGCTGTCGGGAAACTCAGCCCAATCGCCATCGCGGCGCAGATGGACGTTCTTGACCTCAACATAGGCGTCCGGCAGGCCCGGTTCGGTCAGAAGGAAATCGACGCGGCTGTTGGTGCCGTATTTGACCTCTGGCCGGACGGTCCCATAAGCGGCAAGCTCGGGTACCGCACGGGCCAGTAACGCCTCTTTAACAACACGGTTCGGGACGGCGGTGTCGATGCCGGAATAGTGTCCATCCGGAAGCTCGGCCACGCGCCAGGCATATTTCAGCTTTTTCTTCGGGTCGTCATTGGGTTCAAGCCAGATGCGCAACCCCTCGTCCTTAAGCCCCATCATGCTGCCGGGGTTGGGGCAGTGGGCGGTGACTTCCTCCCCCGTCGCTTCCAGAACGGCATCAGCGAGGAAGCGCTTGTAGCGGCGGATCAGCCGGGCGGGGACGAGAGGGGTGGTAAACTGCATCGGCCCCGCCCTATACCGCACGGCAGGAACCGGCAAGGAGAGCATGATGCCAAACCCCACCGCTGCGATGCTAGTTATCGGGGATGAGATCCTGTCTGGGCGCACGCAGGACACAAACACGCATTACCTTGCCGGGCAGTTGACCGAGCGTGGGATCGACCTGTGCGAAGTGCGGGTTGTGTCGGACGATGCGGGGGCGATTGGGGATGCGGCGCGGGCGTTGAGTGCGGCCTATGATCATGTGTTCACGTCTGGCGGTATCGGGCCGACCCATGATGACATCACCGCAGACGCCATCGGGGCGGCTTTTGGCGCGCATGTTGATGTGCGCGCGGACGCGCGGGCGATCCTTCAGGCGCATTACGACCGGGTTGGGACCGAGTTGAACGAAGCGCGCTTGCGCATGGCGCGGATACCTGACGCTGCGACCTTAATCGACAATCCGGTTTCAGCCGCCCCCGGGTTTACCGTTGGCAATGTGCATGTGATGGCGGGTGTTCCGTCCGTTTTCAAAGCGATGGTGGCGTCGGTTTTGCCGGGTTTGACCGGAGGCGATCCTCTGGTGTCATCAACCCTTCGCATTTTCCGGGGCGAGGGCGATATCGCGGGGCCTTTGGCGGAACTTGCTACAGCGTATGAGGATTTGTCGGTCGGATCCTATCCGTTTTCCAAGGACGGTGTGTATGGCGCGCAGATCGTGATCCGGGGCGCAGATGCCGCGCGCGTTGCGGCGGCGATTGCGTCGCTCACTGAGACGTTCGGGGCGGATGCCGCATGAGTAACGCCGCGCTCTGGTCAGCTTTTGAGGCCACTTGGCCGCCCGCGCGGATGGAGCTGCGGGGTGGCTGGACCATCCGTGACGGGCAGGGCGGGGGCAAGCGGGTCAGTGCAGCATCGGGTGCGGGCGATATTGCCGCTGCCGAGGCGGCGATGCGCAATCTGGAGCAAGTGCCGATGTTTGCCTTGCGTGGTGACGATCCGCTGGACGGCGAACTTGAGACGCGCGGCTATGTCGTAATGGATCCTGTGACGATCTATACTGCGCCCGCCGAGACGCTTGCAGCCTTCGCGCCAGACGCGCCGCTCGTCTATGAAGTCTGGCCGCCGCTGGCGATTATGGAAGAGATTTGGGCCGAGGGCGGCGTCGGGCCCGAGCGGATCGCGGTTATGGAGCGCGCATCCTCACCCAAAACGGCATTGCTTGGACGAATCGACGGGCGCGCGGCGGCTGTGGCCTTCGTCGCGATTCATGACGGTCTGGCGTTTCTTCACGCGCTCGAAGTGGCGCCGCACGCGCGCAAGCGCGGTGTTGGCAAGCAGATGATGGGTCAGGCCGGGCGCTGGGCCGCGCAAAACGGCGCTGCGACGCTGAGCCTTGCGGTGACGGACCTCAATGTCGCAGGTAATGCGCTCTACACTTCCATTGGGATGACGCCTGTGGATACCTACCACTACCGCGTGATTGCGAATGAGAAGGTTGATGCGTGTTAGGGCTCTAAGCGAGTGGATCAGGATTGCGGTGGCGGTTGCGCTATGCGCTGGGTCTGCGTCGGCGATGGAGCTTGCCTTGCCGGGTGTTGCAGATGCCGTTGCGGAGGATCGCCGGGCTGGCGCAAGCGTGGCGCTGCCAATCAGCGGCTGGAGCGATGGTGCGGTCGAGACGCTGTCGCGCGACGGCGTGGTAACGCGGCGCGTCTGGAGGATGCGCGGGACCGATGCAACACCGCTGCAGATTTTTGAGGCCGTTGCGGGTCAGATTGAAGAGGCTGGATTTACGCCGCTTTTTCAATGCCACGACGCGGCCTGTGGCGGGTTTGATTTCCGGTTCTCACTCGATCTGATCGGAGAGCCACACATGCATGTCGATCTGCGCAATTTCCGCTATGGCTTGGCCGAAGCAGATGACGCGCTGGTGTCATTCGTGGTGAGCCGGAGTGCGACGGACGCGTTTTTGCACCTGACCGAAGTGACTACAGATGCCGAGGCCGCGCCGCTTGCCGTGACATCGGTTTTGGCCGATGTGGCGCCGTCACCCGCCCCGCTTTCTGATCTTGCGCAGATGCTGAACGAGAACGGTCACGCGCCTTTGCCGGATGTTGTCTTTGCCGCGGGGTCGTCGCGTTTTCAGGAGGGGTCGGTGCCCTCACTGTCCGATCTGGCGGGGTATTTGGTTGAAAATGAGAAAGCGCGTGTCTTGCTGGTCGGACACACAGATGCCGATGGCAGCCTGTCGGCGAATGTCGGGTTATCGCAGGCACGGGCCGCAGCGGTACGACAGCGATTGATTGATGCGCACGGGGTGGACGGCGCGCGGATCCGTGCCGAGGGGGTGGGGTATCTTGCGCCCATCGCCTCAAACGAGACGGATGAAGGGCGAGAGGCAAACCGACGGGTTGAGGTCGTTTTGGACCGCTGAAGAAGGGGCGAGCTATGCTGACGATTTGGGGGCGACGCACATCTTCGAACGTGCAAGCGGTCATGTGGTGCATCGCCGAGCTTGATCTGCCGTACGACCGGATCGACATTGGTCACCGGTTCGGCGGCAACGACACGCCAGAGTTTCTTGCGATGAACCCGAACGGCAAAATCCCGGTCATCCGGGATGGCGATGGCCCGCCGATTTGGGAGACGGGCGCGATCCTTCGCTATCTTTCATCCGTCTACGCGCCGGACGCTTTTTGGCCTGACGACCCAGTGGCGCGATCTCAGGTCGATCGCTGGGCGGAGTGGGCCAAGCTGAATGTCGCTGTTGGGTTCACGGTTCCGATCTTTTGGTCGGTCGTTCGGACACCTGCGGCAGAGCGCGATTGGCCACAGATCGCGCAGGCGGTTGGGCGATTGGCCGAGGTGTTGGCGGTCGCTGAGCATCAATTGAGCGAACATGCCTTTCTGGCGGGGCCGGATTTCACTTTGGCTGACATTCAACTCGGCCATCTTCTTTACCGGTATTTCGACATTGAGATCGAACGACCCGATCTTCCCGCACTCAGGGCGTATTATGACAGGTTGAAGGAACGCGCGGCCTTTGCCGAGCATGTCATGATCTCGTACGACGAGTTGCGGGCGTAATAACAAAAGGGCGCCGCGAATGGGCGCCCTTTGGCAGGATCGATGTCTCGGCGATCCGTTTGTCTTACCAGCTTTCGGGACCCTTTTCGGCGAAAGCGTGGACAAGGAAGTCGATGAATGCGCGCACCTTGGGCTGCGTGAAGCGGCCCGGGGGGTAGACGGCATAGACGCCTTGCGTCTCCTGCGGCAGATCCGGGATGGCCTCTTCGACCAGACCCTGCTCAAGAGCCTCTCCGTAAAGGAAGCTGGGCAGGAAGGCGATGCCAAGGCCAGAGATCGCAGCGTTCAGCAATGATTGGCCATCGTTAACGGTCAGCCAACCCGCCGTGCGCACTTGACGCTTTTCACCCGATGGGGCCGTCAGCTTCCACACATTGCCCGAAGACTGGTTCGAATAGTGCAAAAGCTTGTGTTCGTTCAGATCGTCGATCTTTTGCGGACGCCCGTATTGCTGGAAGTAGCTGGGCGAGGCGATCATGCGCTTTGATGTTTCGCAAAGCTTGCGGGCGCGGAGTGTGGAATCTTCCAGCTCACCCACCCGGATCGCCATATCAAACCCTTCCGAGATCAATTCGACGTAGCGGTTGTTCAGCACCATGTTCACGGTGATCTCAGGGAATTCCTGAAGAAAGTCACCAATGACTGGGCTGAGGTGGTTCACACCAAAATCTGTCGCTACCGAGATGCGCAGGAGACCCGATGGTGCAGATTGCATCGAGGTCACCAGCGCGTCCGCTTCGCCAGCGTCATTCAGGACGCGACGGGCACGGTCGTAGTAGGCGAGGCCAATTTCAGTAGGGCTAACTCGGCGCGTCGTCCGGTTGAGAAGACGTGCGCCCAAGCGGGCTTCCAGTGATGAGACATGTTTGGAGACAGCCGATTTGGAGATCCCCATTTTCTTGGCAGCATCAGTGAACCCACCCTGATCCACAACGGTTGCGAAAGCTTCCATTTCGGTCAGTCGGTCCATGCGTTTTCAACCTTTTTTACCTTTACCCTCCAGCGCCGTCCGTTCTCGTGGCCAAATCGGGCAACAATGCGGAACACCCCCGACCAAATCGGGGTCTTTGTTGGATCGTTTTAGGCAAGAAAAGGGGGGCATAGCCCCGGTTTGTTTCCAAAGTGAGACAATGGAAACGGTGATTAAGCCTCAGTAAATATGAGATTTACAGCCTAAAGTTGTGCTGCCAATCGTGTGCCTTGATCTATAGCGCGTTTGGCATCGAGTTCGGCTGCAACATCCGCACCACCAATAACATGAGGGGTGCGGCCTGCGGCCTCCAAGGCGTCGGCAAGGCTGCGTTCAGGCTCTTGCCCGGTACACAAAACGATTGTGTCTGCAGCAATCACCTGGGGGTCGCTGCGATCCTCGCCATGGCTGACATGCAGGCCCTCGTCCGAAATGCTCTCATAGTTCACGCCACCGATCATTTTCACGCCGTACTTTTGCAAGGACATGCGGTGAATCCATCCCGTGGTCTTGCCCAAGCGTTTGCCGGGGCGTTCGCTTTTGCGCTGGAGGAGCGTGACGTCGCGGGCAGGCGTTGGGTTCTCTGCCGCGCCGATGCCGCCGCGGGTACCCTCGGGGTCGTCGACGCCCCACTCTTGCCGCCAGAGATCGAGGTCTTCGGTCGCGCTGTCGCCGGTGCTGACCAAAAACTCAGACACATCAAAGCCGATGCCGCCTGCGCCGACCACGGCCACGCGATCACCGACCGGGGCATCGTTTTTGAGGACATCATAATACGTAACCGTATTTGCGTTGTCCTGACCGGCAATCTGTGGGTCACGCGGACGCACGCCGGTGGCGATGATGACCTCGTCGAAATCTGCAAGCGCTTCGACCGTGGCTTCTTCGTTCAACCGCAGATCAATCGTGCTGTCATCGAGCATGGATTTGTACCAGTCGATGAGACCCCAGAACTCTTCCTTGCCCGGAACACGCGCGGCCATGTTCAACTGACCGCCAATGCGATCGGACTTATCAAAGAGTGTCACCGCGTGCCCGCGCTCGGCCGCGGTCAGAGCAGTTGAAAGACCGGCGGGACCGGCACCCACAATGGCGACCGATTTGGGTGCTGCGGTCGGTTCGATCTTTAACTCAGTCTCATGACAGGCGCGTGGGTTCACGAGGCACGAGGTGAGCTTCATCTGGAATGTGTGATCGAGGCAGGCCTGATTGCAGGCGATGCAGGGGGCGATTTTGGCCGCGTCGCCGCGTGCCGCCTTGGCCACAAACTGACTGTCGGCAAGGAAGGGGCGCGCCATCGACACCATGTCGGCGCAGCCTTCGGCCAGAACATCTTCGGCCACTTGCGGTGTGTTGATGCGGTTTGAGGTGATCAGCGGGATCGACACCTCGCCCATCAGCTTCTTCGTGACCCATGTAAATGCGCGGCGCGGGACAGAGGTCGCGATTGTTGGAATACGTGCCTCATGCCAGCCGATGCCGGTGTTGATGATGGTCGCGCCCGCCGCTTCGATGGCTTTGGCGAGCATCACGACCTCGTCCCATGTTGAGCCATTGGGGATAAGGTCGATCATCGACAGGCGGTAAATCACGATGAAATCGGGGCCGACGGCGTGGCGCACCCGGCGAACCACCTCGACCGGTAAGCGCATCCGGTTCTCGTAAGAGCCGCCCCATTTGTCGGTGCGCTTGTTGGTGTGGGTGACGAGGAATTGATTGAGGAAGTACCCCTCGGACCCCATGATTTCGACCCCGTCATAGCCCGCCTCACGCGCGCGGGCGGCAGCGGTGACGATATCGGTGATCTGTTTTTCTATGCCTTCCTCATCAAGTTCCTTCGGCGGAAAGGGAGAGATGGGGGATTTGATCGCGGATGGTGCGACGGCCTCGGGCGAGTAGGCATAGCGCCCGGCGTGCAGAACCTGCATCGCGATG
The DNA here is from genome assembly GCA_013214635.1 of Paracoccaceae bacterium. Classification (GTDB taxonomy): domain Bacteria; phylum Pseudomonadota; class Alphaproteobacteria; order Rhodobacterales; family Rhodobacteraceae; genus JABSSC01. The sequence goes on from JABSSC010000039.1 coordinate 28,733, forward strand.
CGTCCGCCATTTTCGTGGACGCGATCCGTCACGATGCGGTGGTTGGCGATATCCTCGGGCTTGAACAGGCCAGACGCGCCGGGGAAGACGCCGCCCTCGCGGTTCGGGGCGATGCCGCCGGTGACGATCAGGGCCACATCCCCTGCTGCGCGTTCAGCATAGAATTCCGCGACGCGGCCCCAATCGCCGGTCTCTTCGAGATTGGTATGCATGGACCCCATCAGCACCCGGTTGGGCAGCGTGACGAAACCAAGGTCGAGCGGGCGGAAGAGATTGGGATACTGCGTCATGGATTTAGATTTACGTGCGCGTCATCCAAAGTCACGCAGAACGCGACGTTACATCAGCCGGTTTCAACGCAATGGCGGCGGAAGGCGTGTTTGAGCATATCGAGTTCGGCACGCAACAGCGCAATTTCCGCACGGATATCATCGCCAAGCGCCTCACCCGCAAGGATAGCAAAGTCGGCAATCTTGTCCCCGCTTGTCGCTTCGGTCACCAGAAAGCTTTGTACGCCATCGGACAGGGTTCCGGGCGGGATCGCAAAGCGGACCGCCCACGTGCCCGGTGCTGTTGGGCGGGCGACAACCTCGGCATAGCCAAGCGGTTTGTCGAGATGTGTGACGATGAAGCGCGGCGTCGGCGCAGCCGTATCTTCTGCCGCTACGACAGCCTCCCACGCGCCTTCGCGAATGCGCGACTGGCTGAGCGAGAGCGCCGTCAAAGCTCGGCCCGTGGACGGCGTGACAAGGTTAGGTCGCGCAAGGTGATCTGGTTCATTTCAGGATCTTCGAAAATGAGATCGAGCCACATCCGCTCGACTTTGCTTTCGGTGATGTCGGTATAAGCAAGATCGAACTCGATCACCTCGACCGCGTCGATGCGCCCAAATTCGCGCACGATCTGTTCGGTATTGGGGCCGTGCCGGACGTTCAGACGGGCGAAAATCTCAATCGGGCGTTCTGTTTCTATCCATGCCTCAAGCCGGATCATATGGCGCCGTTTCAAGTCCGAGACCGCGGCGCTTGGCAAATCAATCACCGCGCTCAGAAATGAGCCCTCAAAGCGAAAGACATCCATCCGGAGGGAGAACGGCGCGAGGTCGTCTTCGGCGTTGTTGCGAATTTGCCGAACGGACAGTTCCGCCAAAGGGCAGTCGTGAAATACGGTCAGGTCCGATCCAAAGGTTGCGCCGCTGGGCACATTGGCCTGTCCCGGTGCTGCAAGGGGGCCGGCCCAGGGATCGGGGCGAAATGCCCAGTCGGAGTGCAGGGGCGCCTTGATCGCGTCGGCTTCGATCAGCGGCAGTGCCAACCGACCTTCGGCCACATGCAGGACATCGTCGAGGTGGCGTTTAAGCCGCCGCGCCTCGGCGCGAACAGATCGCAGCGAGGGAATGTCAGCCTGGGGCGCAAGACGGGCTGCGCTGGCCCATCGCCGCCGCGCGCGCCGGTCGATAATCCCGGTCAGTCCGTTTGGCGGTTTCAATCCCATATCGGTTGCGTGCTGTCCTTTTGGCCCTGTTCGGTGATCCTAGCCTAGATGATTATGGTTTCCCAATCCTCAAGATCGCGTCGGGTTCAGGGCGCGGATGTATTCGGTCGTTTCTTCAACCGCTTCGCGTGCAGCGGCGGAGTTTGCGGGTCTGGAATCGAGGCTGAGCGCTGAGACGGTAATCAACCGCCCGTTCACATCCGTAATCGCGCGCCAGTAATCGTCGCGTGCGGCCCCAAGCCGCCCACCGCTGGAATCGCGGGTGTGGATGTAAAGCGTGTCACCCTCGCGTTCGGTCTCAAGTATCTCGACGCTGGATGCACGCCCGTCACGGGCAAGCGCTGACCGGCCCGAGGGCGTGTCGAGCAAACGTTCAAGGCGCTGGAACTGGTTCTTGACCGGTGTGTTTGCACTGCCTTCGCGCGCAACGGCGACAGTCAGGACAGCGGGAAGCCCGGGCGCCGGGGCCGAGCGATCCCCCGAAATCACCGCACAACTGCCCATCAGGACAAAGGCCGTCGCATCGTCGCTACGGCTTTCACGGGGATCAACGCAAAACCCGGGCGGGCCCGAAACGACGGTTCCGCCCGCGACTTGGATGGATTGGGGTGCTGCGCGCGTGACGTCGACCGTCTCGGCACAGCCCGAAAGCAGGGCAAGTGCCGCCGCGCTAGAGATCCATATAGATGTGCTTTTCGAGCTTGCCGCCCGGATGCGTCGCCGCCCCAAGTTTGGCAGAGCCAACAAGTTGGGCATATTTCCAAAGTGCCCCAGTCGCGTAGATCGTTTCACGCGGCCCACCCCAATTTTCTTTTCTTGCGGCCAGCTCATCTTCGGTGAGCGCGACCGAGATTTCCCCAGTAATCGCGTTAATCGTAATCTCGTCACCATTTTCCAGCAACGCGATTGGTCCGCCATGAGCGGCTTCCGGCCCAACATGGCCGACGCAGAACCCGCGGGTGGCACCTGAAAAGCGGCCATCGGTGATAAGCGCCACTTTCTTACCCATGCCTTGTCCCGACAAAGCAGCGGTGGTGGCCAGCATTTCGCGCATACCCGGACCGCCTGCGGGGCCTTCGTTGCGGATGACGATCACTTCGCCTTCTTCGTACTGGCGGGCTTTGACGGCCTCGAAGGCGTCTTCTTCACATTCAAAGACGCGGGCCGGACCGGTGAAGACTTGTTCTTCCTCAGACATGCCAGCGACCTTCACGATCGCTCCATCGGGGGCAAGGTTGCCTTTGAGCCCGACAACGCCACCTGTTTTGGTGATGGGTGTTTCGATCGCGTAAATCACTTTGCCGTCGGCGTCGCGTTCGATCAGGTCAAGCTCTTCGCCCATCGTTTTACCGGTGGCGGTGATGCAGTCTTCGTGGATCAGACCGGCTTTGCGCAGTTCCTTCATCACTACTGGGACGCCGCCCGCCTCATAGAGGTCTTTGGCCACGTACTGCCCGCCCGGCTTGAGGTCGACGAAGTAGGGTGTGTCGCGGAAGATGTCGCAGACATCGTCGAGGTCGAAGTCGATCCCGGCCTCGTGCGCGATGGCCGGCAAGTGCAGACCAGCATTGGTCGAACCGCCCGTACACGCCACCACGCGCGCGGCGTTTTGCAGCGACTTGAGCGTCACGACATCGCGTGCGCGAATGTTCTTTTCCAGAAGCGTCATCACAGCCTCGCCTGAGGCAACGCCGTATTGGTCGCGGGATTCGTAAGGCGCAGGTGCACCGGAGGAGTTTGGCAGTGCCAGACCGATTGCCTCAGAGACACATGCCATGGTGTTCGCGGTGAACTGGCCGCCGCAGGCGCCAGCGCTGGGGCAGGCGACGCGTTCGAGTGTACGCAGCGCTTCGTCCGACATGTTGCCTGCCTGATGCTGACCCACGGCTTCGAACACGTCCTGTACGGTGACATCCTTGCCCTCAAGCCGACCCGGGAGGATCGACCCACCATAGATAAAGACGGAAGGGACGTTCAGGCGGACCATCGCCATCATCATGCCTGGCAGGGATTTGTCGCAGCCTGCAAGGCCGACGATGGCGTCATAGCAGTGACCGCGCATGGTCAGTTCGACCGTATCTGCAATGGCTTCGCGAGAGGCTAGGGAGGACCGCATGCCCTCATGGCCCATGGCGATGCCGTCTGTCACAGTGATGGTGGTGAATTCACGAGGTGTGCCGCTGGCCTGTTTCACGCCCAGCTTGACCGCCTGCGCCTGACGGTTGAGCGCGATGTTGCAGGGTGCTGCTTCGTTCCAGCAGGTGGCGACACCGACAAAGGGCTGTACGATCTCTTCTTCGCTGATGCCCATGGCATAGTAGTACGACCGGTGCGGCGCGCGCGCGGGGCCTTCGGTGACGTGGCGGCTAGGCAGGTTGGATTTGTCGAACTTCGGCTTGAGCATGGCGACCTCCCGGGCTGTGATCCCGGATGGTCTAGGCGAGGGGGACGGGGGTGACAAGAGACCGCGATCAGAGTTTTTGCGAGGCGCTGCCTCGCGCTCCGGAGGTATTTGTGGACCAATGAAGTCAAGGTGGTGTGCCCAAATCCTGCCGCAGACCCCTGATAGCCGCTGAATTCGGCCCTATCTGACAGGAGATGAGATGGCAGATGTCCCCATGATGGGCGCGGACGCAGCGGCGTTCGAGCCTCGGTTCGATCGATATGTCGACCCTGCGCGGCGGCGGCCTGCCTTGTGGCGGCTGATCGTCGGGATCATTTTGATGACTGCCATTTACGCTATTGGCGCGGCGTTGGTCATCGTGGCGGGTTGGGCGATTCTGGGCGCGACCTCTGATGCCATTGGGTTCGCTGAGTCTGTTGCGTCGGCTGGTGATCCGGCCTCGGTCGCACTGCTGTTGGCCACGTTCCTGCCAATGGCGCTGGCTGCGATGATCGTGGTGCGCTGGCTGCACAAGCGTCCGGCGGCAAGCCTTTTTGGTCCGCGGGTGCGCGTCTTGCGCGACTTTGGCAAGGCGGCGGGCATTGTCGCCCTGATCTATGGCGGCTTGACCATTGTGGGCCTGCTGTTTGTCGTTGACGTCGAGCCCAACCTGTCGCTCGCGACCTGGTTAAGTTGGTTACCGATCCTTTTGCTAGGACTGGTCATCCAGACCGGCGCGGAAGAGTTGGTGTTCCGCGGCTATCTTCAACAGCAGCTTGCGGCGCGATTTGTCTCGCCCATGATCTGGCTGGTGATCCCTGCAGTTTTGTTCGGGTTGGTGCACTATGACCCCGTCACGGCGGGGGCGAACCTTTGGTATGTGCTGGCGGGGGTCACGATCTTTGGACTGATCGCCGGGGACCTGACGGCCAAGACGGGAAGCCTTGGGGCGGCGTGGGGATTTCACTTTGCCAACAATGCGTTTGCGATGTTGATTGTGGCCACGCAGGGCAGCATCGATGGTGCCGCCCTGTTCCGGACACCCTATACGCTGGCCGAGGCAGAGGGCTTTGGCGGGTTGATCATCATCGATGCGCTGGTGATGATTCTGGCGTGGTGGCTGGTGCGGCGCGCGGTGTCACGCTGATTGCAATTCGCCCCTTGGCGGCTTATCTGGGGCGAGCAGAACAAAAAGCGCCAGGGAACGGCCACCGGAATGAACTGGATATCGAATTACGTCCGTCCGAAGATCAATTCGCTTTTCTCGCGCCGGGATGTGCCGGAAAACCTTTGGACCAAGTGTGACAATTGCGGAACGATGCTGTTCCATCGCGAACTGAGCGAAAACCTCAACGTTTGCACGAATTGCGGCCACCACATGGGGATCACCCCGCGTGAAAGGTTCCACGCGCTGTTTGACGGTGGGATTTTCACTGAGGTCCCTGTTCCGGCTCCGCTGGCTGATCCACTGCATTTCCGGGACCAGAAACGGTACCCCGATCGGATGAAAACAGCCCAAAAATCGACTGGCGAAACTGAGGCGATGCTGGTCGCCGAGGGCGAGATCGGACGCACACCCATCGTGGCCGCCGGTCAGGACTTTTCCTTCATGGGTGGGTCGATGGGAATGTATGTCGGCAATGCGATTGTCGCCGCTGCCGAACGCGCCGTTGCGTTGAAGCGCCCGCTGATCCTCTTCTCAGCCGCCGGGGGCGCGCGGATGCAGGAAGGTATTCTGAGCCTGATGCAGATGCCGCGCACCACGGTCGCGGTGGAGATGCTGAAAGAGGCCGGGTTGCCTTATATCGTCGTCCTGACGCACCCGACCACCGGCGGCGTGACGGCATCCTATGCGATGCTGGGCGATGTTCATATCGCCGAACCCAACGCGCTGATCTGCTTTGCCGGACCCCGCGTGATTGAACAGACCATTCGCGAAAAGCTCCCCGAGGGCTTCCAGCGGGCTGAGTATCTGTTGGACCACGGCATGTTGGATCGGGTCACAAACCGCAAGGACATGAAGAACGAATTGGTGACGATCCTGCGGATGCTGTTGGCCCTGCCGCCAGAAGTGAAAGGCGATCTGCCCGCGCCGACGCCCGAGCCGGAGACGGTCCCCGAGGCCGACGCGTCCGGCGCGCCGGAGCCCGCCGGAGACGCCAAAGCGTGAGGGCCGAGACCTCAGACATCATCCTTGAAAAGATGATGGCGCTGCACCCCAAGATTATCGACTTAACGCTCGACCGTGTTTGGCGGTTGTTGGAGGCGTTGGATCACCCAGAAACGCGTCTGCCGCCTGTGGTGCATATCGCGGGAACGAATGGCAAGGGGTCGACGCTGGCCATGATCCGTGCGGGCATCGAAGGGGCCGGGCAGACTGCGCATGCCTATACCTCTCCCCATCTGGCCCGGTTCAACGAGCGCATTCGCGTGGCGGGCGATCTGATCGAAGAGGATCAGCTGGCCGATGTGCTTGAGATTTGCTGGAAAGCGAACGCGGGCGCCGCAATCACCTATTTTGAGATCACGACCATCGCCGCACTTGTGGCGTTTGTTGAGACGACTGCGGATTGGACTCTGCTTGAAGTTGGTTTGGGTGGGCGGTTGGACGCGACCAATGTGGTCGAGCGTCCGGCGCTGACCGTGATTACACCCGTCGCTTTTGATCATGAACAGTACCTTGGTGACACGATCACCAAGATTGCGCGTGAGAAGGCAGGCATCATCAAACGGGGCGTGCCCTGTGTCGTGGGACCGCAGCGGGACGAGGCGCTTGAGGTCATCGAAGATGTGGCCGCGCGCATGGGCTCTGAGCTTTTGGTCTATGGCCAGCATTGGCATGTCTGGGAAGAACGCGGGCGGCTTGTCTATCAGGATGAGCGTGGCCTGCTTGATTTACCGCATCCCATCCTGCGCGGAGAGCATCAGGTGCGTAATGCCGGTGCGGCCTTGGCGGCGCTGCGGCATCTCGGATTTGACGAGGCTGCTTGCGAGCACGCAATGACTGATGCGGTTTGGCCCGCACGCATGCAGCGGTTGAAGACAGGGCCGCTGGTCGACGCCGCTGGCACGGCGGAGGTTTGGCTGGACGGTGGTCACAACCCGGCGGCAGGGGCCGCTGTGGCGCAGACACTGGATGAGCTGCCAGAACGCCAGACCCATCTGATCGTGGGCATGTTGAGCACCAAGGATGTGATCGGATTTCTTGCCCCCATCGCCGCGCGTGCAGTCGGCCTCCACGCGGTCGATATTCCCGACGCCGTAGCCACATTGCCCGCAAAAGATACCGCCTCAGCAGGGCGCGATGTCGGGTTGGACTCACGCGTCTCGGGTTCGGTTCTTGAGGCGGTTCAGGACATAATCGCGCAGGACCCAGAGGCCAGAATACTCATCTGCGGGTCGCTCTATCTTGCCGGTGCAGTTTTGCAAGAAAACGGCTGACGGCGTCAGAACCTCCAGCGCGCACCGAACGTAATCGAGGTCAGATCTGCGTAAGAGATCGCAGCATCACTGAATCCATATTGAATATAGCCGAGGTAGGCTTCGATGCTTTGCGCGTCAAAATCTTGCGTCACGCCGACTCCCCAACTGTCCGAACTCGAACCGGAGCTCTCGAAATCGGTACCGCGGTAGAAGTCGACCGAAAAGGCCGTATCGCCGATGCTAAGCCACGATCCGCCATAACCCACGTTGCCATAAACGTAGCTGCCATTGCCGGAGGACAAGGCGTTTATGCCGTAGGCCGCTCCTGCAGTACAGCCAGAGAAGGATGGCGTGTCATAGCGCAGGCGCGCGCGACGGCTTCCGTCGAGGTCCTTGAAGACGTCGCCAACGTCAATACCGCTCAGAGTGCCTGAGGGATCGCGAAACTGGAACGAACCGGCGAAATCTGCGCGCGTTACCTTGTTGGCAAGGGTTGTCCCGGATAGGTTATGGTCGCGACATCGTCCGTCGCCATTGAGCCCTGACCCACATAAAACTTGCCGTAGCTGGCCGTCCAAATTGCTTCCAGTTTCCGTAGGTTCCCGATCTCCCACTGCCAGCCGACGGGTGTGCTTTCCTGACTGACGCCACTGGACTGGCGAAAGCCGAGTGCCGTTTCGAAATTGAAGCGAAAGGAGCCGCTATCAAGCTGTTGGTCGAAGTTGACACCAATGCGAGAATTTGACGACGCGTTATCTACAACAGTTCCTGTCGTTCCAAAAACGATCATCAACAGACTGATATGCCGGATTCAATTGACCATAAGCCGTAACCTTACCGCCTGGGTCGTTGGTATATTCCAGGCTTTGCGCAATTGCGGGCGCCGAGAATGCGCCTGACGTCACGGCAATAGCAGAAATTATTGATGTGCGCGTCATGATCAGCTCCGCTGTTTGGGGACACGGGCCTAGTGCTTGCATACTTCTATAACATTTTTAAGTCTCACAGCGGTGCGCTGACCCAATCCGCACTTTGCATTTCGCGCAGGCGGCTCGCGGTGCGCTCAAACTCAAAAACACCATCACCTTCTAGGTAAAGCCTCTCAGGCTCATCCGCGGCAGAGATGATAACACGGGTTCTGGCCTCGTAGAGTGCATCGATAAGGGTGACGAACCTCCGAGCGGCGTTGTAATTTTCGCTTGAAAGCCGCGGGACGTTTTCAAGAAACAGAACACGCGCTTTTTCTGCGATGGCGAGATAGTCCGCCGGTCCAAGCGGTTGCCCGCACAGATCAAAGAAACTGGCCCGTGCGACACCGGACGCGAAGGCAGGCAGCGTGACGGTGCGCCCCTTCACTTGGATTGGCAGTGGGTGCACGTCGGCCCCGGCTGTCATCGTGGCCCACAGCGCACGCATTCTCTCAGAAGTCTCTGTTCCGAGCGGGGTAAAATAGACCTGCTCGCCATCGAGCCGCCCCTGCCGATAGTCCGTGGGCGAAGCGAGCTCGACGACCTCCATCTTTTCTTTAAGGAGTTCGATGAAGGGGAGGAACAGGCCTCTATTCAGCCCGTCCTTGTAAAGATCATCCGGAAACCGGTTTGAGGTGGAGACGATCACCACGCCGTGCTCCATCATGCGTTCAAACAGCCGCCCGACGATCATCGCATCCGCGATGTCGGTGATCTGCATTTCGTCAAAGCACAAAAGCCGCAGCCCATCGGCCATCTGATCGGCGACCGGTTTGATGGCGTCATCGACCCCGGTTTGACGAACCTTATGCAGGGCGGCCTGCACCTCTTGCATGAAGGCATGAAAATGGACGCGCCCTTTTCCTTTTATGCCCGTATGCGCAAAAAACAGGTCCATCAGCATGGACTTGCCGCGCCCAACGCCGCCCCAGATGTAGAGCCCCTTGGGTGGTTCGGCCGGTTTTGAGAAAAAGCCGCCAAACCCTTTCTTCGGCGGGGGAGCTTGAAGCGCGTCGCGGATGCGTTCGAAATGGGGAAGTGCCGCGATCTGAACCGGGTCGGCCGAAATCTTACCTTCAGCCGCCATTGCGTCGTAGATCTGGCGCAGCGTTTCGCTCATACCGGGGTGTTAGTTTAAGCGATCAGATAAGAAAAGCTGATGCGTTGGCTCAAAACTGTTGATTTGACGAGACTGCGCTGATTGCGCACTAGTGTCGCGATGTCAAACTCCGCCCCAACACAATCGCAACTTGTCACGCCGGTCCTGATTGCAGGCTCTGTGATCCTGATTCTGAGCTTCGCAATCCGGTCGAGTTTTGGTGTTTTTCAGATACCAATTGCCGAAGAATTTGGCTGGCCCCGTGCAAATTTCTCGATGGCGATTGCCATTCAAAACCTCTTTTGGGGTATCGGGCAGCCAATCTTTGGCGCCTTGGCAGAGCGGTTTAGTGACCGCCGCGCGATCTTGCTGGGCATCCTTATCTATGCGTTCGGTCTGGCCCTGTCGGCCTTTGCCACCGAACCAGGTCAGCATTTCGTGCTGGAGGCTTTGGTCGGTATGGGCATTGCGGGGACGGGTATGGGCCTGATCCTTGCGATTGTGGGCCGCGCAAGCTCGGACAAGAATCGGTCCATGGCGCTTGCGCTGGCAACGGCTGCAGCGTCGCTTGGTCAGGTGGTTGGCCCGCCTTTGGCTGAAATCCTGCTCAGCAGTTTTGCGTGGCAAACGGTGTTCCTGATTTTCGCCGGTCTCATACTGGCATCCCTTTTGGTCCTACCGGTTTTGACGTCGCCAATGGCGACCAAGGCACAGCTTGAAGAGTCGATGGGCGCGGTGTTGCGCCGTGCGGCCCGCGATCCGTCCTATGCGCTGATCTTCATGGGGTTCTTTTCCTGCGGCTATCAGCTTGGGTTCATGACCGCGCATTTCCCGGCCATGGTCACCGAGATGTGTGGACCGATTAACCCTGCAGGCTTTTTGGCCGGGATCGGGATTTC
>JABSSC010000039.1:39008-51341 GCA_013214635.1 Paracoccaceae bacterium
TGGGCGCGATTGCGCTGTCGGTCGTGGGTCTTGCTAATATCGGGGGGGTGATCCTTGCCGGGTGGGCTGGATCGCGGTTCCCGCGCAAGTATCTGTTGGCCGGGATTTACACCGGGCGCACCATTCTGGCGGCGGCGTTTATTCTGATGCCGATCACGCCGGCGAGTGTGTTGATCTTTGCGGTGGCTATGGGCTCGCTCTGGCTTGCGACCGTGCCACTGACCTCGGGCCTTGTCGGGTACATCTACGGCCTGCGCTATATGGGCACACTTTATGGTTTCGTGTTTTTTAGCCACCAGTTGGGCAGCTTTTTGGGTGTTTGGCTTGGGGGACGGCTTTACGACGCGACCGGGGACTACACCTTTGTGTGGTGGATCGGCGTGGCGGTCGGTGCGTTTTCGGCCATCGTGCATCTGCCGATCCGGGAACGCCCGCTTGAAGCAACACCGTCTGGCGCGGCGGCCTAGGGTCAGGACCCTAGACCTCTCGCAGCCAGTCCTGCAACGCCGATCTGATCTGGTCTGGATGCGTGATAATCAGACCGTGACCCGCGTCGTCAAAAGTCACTTGATGCGCTTCGCGGTTCCAATCCGCCAGATTGCCCGCCGCCTGACCCGGGATCACATCGTCAAGTCCGCCCCAGATCGCCAGTGTCGCCGTGAACCTGTCGCGCAACAGTTTGTGTTCGCGGTCCATCACATCCGAGATCATGTGGCGCATGCTGGACAACACCGCGGCTGCATAGCCCTGGGTGCGTGTCTCAGCCATCTGCCGTTCAGGAAGGTCCGGCAAAGCGGGAGAGCGTAAATCGACCTCGGCAATGCGCCGTCTTTCGCGGCGCCCAAAGACCGTCAGCGCAAGCCAGTCACCAATCACGGGCCGCAACTCCATTCTGTCCGTGATCCCCGGCGCCAGTCCGGTCGGTGCAAACAGCAGCAAGCGGTCAACCCGTTCCCATTCTGCCGCGGAAAAGGCGGTCGCGATACCGCCGCCCATGGAGTTTCCAACGATCATCAAGTCGCCGCCGATACCTTCATGCTCGAGCAGATCGCGGAGTTGGGTGAGAAAGAACCCGCGGTTCTGGACACCATCGGGACGATCCGAAAGGCCGCGCCCGAAAAGATCGTAGGTCAGCACCCGGTATCCCATCTGCGTCAGGACCGGAACAAATTCGTCGAATACATAAGAGGACGTTGTCAGTCCATGAATGCAGACCGCCACAGGGCCCTTGGACGGGCCGTGCCATTGGTAATGCGTGGTGCCTTGCGACAGATCAGCGAACTGGCCGGGCGCATCGGTGCGCCGGGCGTCGTCCATCGGTGCGCGCTGTGCTTCAAGCAGGCGGGGCAGGGCGACAATCCCTGCGATCACGAGGATCGACAGCGCCCAGATCATTGCGCCTGCCACGTGTCGAGTATGTAGCGTGCCGTCATCAAATCGAGATGTGCACCGCCACCATTTTTGAAGATCGTGATATCATCGAGCGAACGGGTAAATCGATCGAGTTCATAGTAATCCGCGACGACCGCGTCGGGCGTGATCACGCCGCGCGCGATGGGGTCACGTAGCTCTCCGATGTGCTCAAGGGTGGTTGCGCGGGAATCAACGAATAGGCGTCCGCGCAGGAGAGCGTCATCGTCAACTTCGCGCATATCCGGGCGGTACGCACCGATCAGGTCCACATGGGTTCCGGGGCGAAGCCAAGCGCCTTTCAGGATGGGATCGACGCTCATCGTGGCAGATGTCACGATGTCAGCGCCGCGCACCGAACCTTCGAGGTCTGCTGTCGCTTCGGTATTGGGCCAAGCATCAGCCAGCTCGTGCGCGCGCGCTGTTGTCCGGTTCCAGACCTTGAACCGCGCTTCTGGAAACAACAGACCATAGCATTCGCGTGACGCTGCCCCCATGTTCCCCGCGCCAACGATCACGATGTTTTGGCTATCGGGGCGCGCGAGGCGCCGGGCCGCAAGGAGGCTATCGCCCGCCGTTTTCCACTTGGTGACAAGCTTAAAGTCCAACAGCGCCGTGGGGCGGCCATCGCGATCATCAAACAGCGTCACTGCGCCATCGATGGAATCGAGCCCCTTGGCGGTATTTCCTGGAAAGACCGTGGCCGTCTTGACCGCCAAACCCAGCCCGTCGATCCACGCCGTCCGGCTGAGCACGGTATCGTCACCGCGTCGAATGATGTTATCGCGCGCCTCTGCCTTTGGCAGATTATGCGCGGCTGCAATCGCATCGGTCAGGTGGAACCAGTCGAGCACCTCGGCAGCTTCAGGACCGATGGTCGCGATCATGCGCGCGCCTCTTCCGGGGTCAAAAGCCCTTCGGCCACCAGACGATCGGCCCAGCCTTGCGCGTTGGTAAACAGGTGCCCATGCCATCCGCGAGCGGTGGCGGCGTCGATATTGTCATGTCGATCATCGGCAAAGAGCAAACGGTCTGGCGCGATCCCGCAATCGGCTTCGACCATGCGATAGATTTCTGGGTCAGGTTTGATCACGCCCATATGGCCCGAGATATAACGGCGGTCGAACTCTGCCAAAAACGGGTATTGCGTTTCAGCGTAGGCGAAGCTGTCGATCCCAAAGTTTGTCAGAGCAAAGACCGGAGTTCCCTTTGCCCGCAGCGCGCGCAGGAGCGAAAGAGAGTGGTCGATGACAGGCGCGGCAAGCTCTATCCAGTGATCGTGCCAGTCTCGAACTTCCTCCCGCCATGCTGGATAGCGCTCGGCCGTTTCATAGATCGTGTCGCGAAACGGCCCGCCGCGGTCGATGATATCGTTCATGCCGTGCAAATCGACTTCGGAAAACAGCGCCTTGCGACGCTCTTGGCCAATGACCCGATCATAATACCGTTCGGGCTGCCATTCGATCAGGACGTTGCCGATGTCGAAAATGACCGCGTCTATCATGTGATGTCCCTTTGAGCGGCACGCAGTGCCCTGTCCAACGCATCGAGGAAACGAGAGCGATCCGCTTTTGTAAAGCCTTTGCCAGACCCCGCCCGGAACGGATCTGCCGCGCGCAGGTCCGCCATGAGGTCGCGCGTCGCCAGGGCCTGACCCACATTGGCCCGCGTCAACGCCTCCCCATTGTGTTTGATCACCCGTGCGCCAGCCTCCACGGCCTTGGCCGCAAGAGGGATGTCGCCTGTCACGACGACATCACCCGGCCCGCATCGTTCGGCGATCCACATATCGGCAACATCCGCACCGTGATCGACGAAAACCATCTCGATCAGTGGATTCAGCGACGGACGAAGTCCACCATTTGACACCATGGCAACCTTGACGCCCGCGCGTGTTGCCACGCGTTCGACCTCGGCTTTGACCGGACAGGCATCCGCATCGACGTAGATCACGCGTTGAGCACCTCTGCGTGGAACCGCACGTGATCGCGCATGAACGTCGAGACAAAGAAATAACTGTGGTCATAGCCCTTTTGCATGCGGAAGCTGCCCTGCTGACGCCGGGCCATCATCGCCTCTGCCAAGGCCTCGGGCATCAACAAGTCGAGGAATTGATCCTCTGACCCCTGATCGATCAGAACCGGCCCGTCGAACCCCTTGGCGCGCATCATAAGTGTCGCGTCATGGGTGTCCCACGCGGCCGGGTCATCGCCCAAATAGGCACTCAGTTGCTTTTTGCCCCAGTCACTCTGCGTTGGGTGCGCGATCGGCGCAAATGCGGACAGGCTGCGATAGCGTCCGGGATGCGCCATGGCGAGTGTGAGCGCCCCGTGTCCCCCCATCGAATGCCCCGTGATCCCGGCCCGCGTGATGTCGACCGGGAATGCGTCCGCCACCAGTTGAGGAAGCTCATCAGACACATAGCTCCACATGCCAAAGTGCGGTGCCCAAGGCGCTTCTGTCGCGTCGACGTAGAAACCTGCACCCTGACCGAGGTCATAGGCATCATCATCGGCAACCGCGTCTCCCCGGGGTGACGTGTCCGGGAACACAAGTGCAATCCCGGCCTCTGCCGCCCAGCCCTGTGCGCCTGCCTTGGTCATGGCGTTTTCGTGCGTGCAGGTCAGGCCTGACAGATACCAAAGCACCGGCACGGGTCCGGCCTGTGCTGCTGGCGGCAGATAAAGACCAAAGGTCATGTCACACCCGGTCACGTCGGAGGCATGCGCATAGACGCCCTGCACCCCACCGAACGCCGCGTTTTCCGAGACAGTTTTCATTTTATCCTCCCAAACCCGATACCAAGGCGATGACAATGGACACAGTGATGACCGACGCAGAGGTCGAGACAAGGATCGATGCCGACACGCGCTGCGGTGCGACGCCGTAGTGCTGCGCCAGAATGAAGACGTTGCCGGCTACGGGCAATGCCGCTGCGGCAATCATCACGCTGGCCGGAAACGGCGCGACCGGAAAGACCAAAAGCGCCGCAATCGCCACAGCGGCGGGGTGCAGCACTAGCTTCGCAAATGACAACCATGCGGCAACCGTAAACCGTTCGGTCGATGCCACAGCCAGCGACGTGCCAATAGCAAACAGCGCCCCTGGCGTCGCCGCGGCCCCAAGCAAGGTCACAAACGCATTGACCGGTTGCGGCAAAGCAATCCCGGTGGCCGCCCACCCCAGTCCCAGCGCAACCGAAACCAGCATCGGGTTTGAAATAAGCCCAAGACCCACCGTTCGGAAAACCTTGAACGACAAGCGTCCGTCGCGCGCGCCGGTCACAACGATCACGACAAGGCTGCCAAAGACCACCAGATCGACCGCAAGCACGAGGATAACCGACGGCACCGCCTCGGGTCCCATCAGGATGGCCAGCATCGGGATACCCAGAAAGCCCGTGTTGCCAATCGCGCCGCATTGTCCCTCAAACGCGGCTTCAGTGACCGGTCGACCGCGCCAGATCGCTGCGCCGAAAACAAGCGCATAGACGGCAAGGGACGCGCTGAGATAGGCCCACAAGAAGGGCCAATCGATGATCTCGGCCAGCGACAGGTTCGCAGAGAAGCGAAAGAGCATTGCGGACAAGGCAAAATAGAAGACGAACCGAGTCAGTCCGGCGGTCGCTTCAGTGGAAAAGAACCCTGTGCGCGCCGCACCGTAACCAACGGCAATCACCGCAAAAAACGGCAATGTCTGCAAGAAGATCGCCAGCATAGCTGCCGGTTAGTCGTTTCGCATTGGCGGCGCAAGCATCCCGTACACCTTGAAGAAACTAAACTAAACGGTTTATATGAGGCTCAAGGATCTAGGAAGCGGAATGAACGTTCACAGCGGGCCCATCAAGAAAGGACGCAAATACGACCACGTGCTCAACGGCGCGCGGGAAATATTCTTGCGCGATGGGTTCGAGGGGGCGAGTGTCGATGCCATAGCCAAAGCCGCGGGCGTCTCCAAAGCCACGCTTTACAGCTATTTTTCGGAAAAAAGCATCCTCTTTATCGAAGTGGCCCGGACCGAATGCAGCCGGCAGGCCGATCACGCCATGGCAGACCTCGATCTTTCGGCGCCGCCACGCGAAGTCATGTCACGCGCCGGGCACCATATGATGGAATTCCTGCTGTCGGATTTCGGCCAGCAAACATTCCGAACGCTGATCGCGGAATCCGCCCGCTTCCCCGATCTGGGTCGGGAATTCTACATGTCGATCCACGAACGCGTACAAGAAACGATGGGCACGTATTTCGACCGCGCCAACGCGCGGGGTGAGCTCAAAATAGACGACCCCGAGCTGGCCGCCGATCAGTTTCATGAGTTGTGCAAGGCCTCGCTGTGGCCGCGCATTATGTTCCATGTGCAAGACAGCTATACAGAGGCCGAAGTCGACCGCATCGTCGACGCCGCTGTGGACATGTTTATGGCGCGGTATGGGGCCTAAAGGCCAAATCCTTCCACATCACACGCGCGTCCACGTATCCTAGGTCAGGATGCCGAAACGCCCTGGGCAACCGCCCGACCGTTTCGAACCCCG
Organism: Paracoccaceae bacterium; assembly: GCA_013214635.1. Lineage (GTDB taxonomy): Bacteria > Pseudomonadota > Alphaproteobacteria > Rhodobacterales > Rhodobacteraceae > JABSSC01. The sequence continues at coordinate 44,950 of JABSSC010000039.1, forward strand.
CCCGTTCCCAAAGGCGGATCGCGCCGGCGTTCGTCTCGACCACAAAGTTGAACTGCATTGCGCGAAAGCCCTGTCGCCCGGCCTCTTCCAATGCGTGATCCAGCATCGCTTGCGCCACACCGCGCCCGCGCGCGGCGGTGGCGGTGACGAAGCCACAATTGCACACATGGCTGCCGCCACCTTGGGTGTTTCGCACGAGGTAATAGGTCCCCAGAACCGCGCCGTCGCTTTCGACCACAAATGTCGATTTCGCCGGTGCGGTCCAATAGGCGATGGCATCCGCCTGAGATATATCGGGATCGATCGCATATGTGTCGCCGGCCCTGAACACGGGCTCAAGCATGGCCCAAATGGCCTCGTCATCGCCGAACGCGGCCGGACGGATCAGCATTTCATTGGTCCAAAAATACTCTTGGGGGTGCGGGGACAACGCCCCCGCGCGCCTCAATACTCAACCACGGATCGGATTGACGTGCCCGCATGCATAAGATCAAAACCTTCGTTGATCTGATCAAGCGTCAGCTTGTGCGTGATCATCGGATCGATCTCGATTTTTCCCTCCATGTACCAATCCACGATCTTTGGCACATCGGTGCGGCCGCGTGCGCCACCAAAGGCTGTGCCCCGCCAGCTGCGCCCCGTCACAAGCTGGAAGGGCCGGGTTGAGATCTCGGCACCTGCCGGGGCAACACCGATGATGATGCTCTCGCCCCAGCCTTTATGCGCCGATTCCAGTGCGTCGCGCATCACCTGGACGTTCCCAGTTGCGTCAAAGGTGTAGTCCGCGCCGCCCTTGGTCAGATCGACAAGATATGGAACCAGATCACCCTCGACCTCGCTTGGATTTACGAAATCGGTCATTCCGAAGCGTTTGGCCATTGGAACCTTGCCCGAGTTCAGGTCGACGCCGACGATCTGATCTGCCCCGGCAAGCCGCAGGCCCTGGATCACGTTGAGGCCAATGCCGCCCAGCCCGAACACAATCGCGCGTGAACCTTGCTCGACTTTCGCGGTGTTGATGACCGCACCGATCCCGGTCGTCACGCCGCATCCGATGTAGCAGACCTTATCAAAGGGCGCATCCTCGCGGATCTTGGCCAGCGCGATTTCGGGGAGCACGGTGAAGTTCGAGAATGTCGAGCAGCCCATGTAGTGCAGGATCGGGTCGCCATCGAGCGTCGAAAACCGCGAGGTGCCATCGGGCATGACGCCCTGACCTTGGGTGGTGCGGATTGCCTGGCACAGGTTCGTCTTGGGGTGGAGACAGTATTCGCACTCCCGGCATTCCGGCGTGTAAAGCGGGATGACGTGATCCCCCTTCTTAAGGCTTGTGACGCCGGGGCCGACATCAACGACCACGCCTGCGCCTTCATGTCCCAAAATCGCTGGGAAGGCGCCTTCGGGGTCTGCGCCTGACAATGTGAAGTCGTCGGTGTGGCATAATCCTGTGGCTTTGATTTCCACCAGAACCTCGCCTGCGCGCGGTCCGTCGAGGTTTACATCCATGATTTCCATGGGTTTTCCGGCCTGAATGGCCACTGCAGCCCGTGTGCGCATATCTTGTCCTCCCGGCAATTCCTTGCGCGCGAGCCTGCTTGAAGGTGTTTCGGTTTTCAATTCCCTTATGCATGGGTTAGGGGGCCGCCATGCGATTTTTTTGGACAGTTCCGGGCCTTTGCCTGTTGGTTTCCGCCTGTAGTGCACCGCAAGTCGAGGATTGTGGGGCGCAAAGCCTTGCACGGTTTGTGGGCCAGCCGGTTGTCGGTGTGGCGGCGATTGAAACGCCGGGGCCGACACGGCTTTTGCCTCCCGGTGCGCGTCGGACGGCGACCGATCCAGACCGCCTGACCATCGTTTCAGCGTCGGATGGCACTGTTGCCGCACTTTACTGTGGGTGACTCGACTCTCCATATGCGGGGCAGTAGAGTGAGAACATATAGTGAACATATCCGCTGCCATCGGTCATGCCAAATCGCAGAATTCTGTCTTTGTGGTTCCCGCGACTGGGGGCCGAACGCCTGTTGAGGCTCGACCGTGGATTGGCGGCCGGGCCGTTTGCGACCGTGCGCGATCAAAACAACATGCAGGTTCTCGACGCCGTCTCGATCGAGGCGTCGGTTGCAGGCGTAAGCGTCGGCCAACCGTTGCGCGATGCGCAGGCCATGTGTCCCGAATTGACAACACGACTGCGCAACCCTCAGGCCGAGGCGGCGTTTCTGACAACTTTGCGTCGTTGGGCGGGAAAGTTTTCGCCCTGGGTCTCGGAAGAGGCGCCAGCCGCACTTGTGATTGATCTTACCGGATGCGCCCATCTATTCGGCGGCGAAGAGCCGCTGTTGGAGCAGGTTGAGACGGATTGTACGGCGCTTGGGCTCAGCGTGCAGTCCGGAATCGCCGATACGGTTGGCGCGGCTTGGGCGTTGGCGCGGTTTGCAGGGCAACCAGCCCGATCAGAGCGCAGCGGCGATGCCATCGATCAGGAGGCATATGCGACCCGGTCCCGCGCTGCCAAACGCCGGCATTGGGAACGCGGCGGCCCGGCCCCCAAACAGACCACGCCGGTGGCGCGCGCCGACCGGATTGCGGCCCCCGGCCAGACCCGCACAGCGCTTGCGCGTCTGCCAGTGGCCGCGCTGCGGCTTGAGCCTCAGACAACTGCGGAACTGACCCGTCTGGGTCTGCGCCGGATCGAAGATTTGTCAGGTCAACCGCGTGCGGCGCTGGCGCGGCGGTTTGGGAAGTCCCTCGTCCGGCGGTTGGATCAGGCGATGGGGGTCGAGCCTGAACCGGTCTCACCCGCGCGACCACCGCTGCATTTCGCGGTGCGCCTGACCCTGCCCGATCCTATCGGGTTGGAGGATGATATCATGGCCGCGATTGACCGCATATTGCCTGTTCTGTGCGACAAGCTGCGATCGAAGGGGCGCGGTGTGCGGCACGTTCGTTTGGAATGTCACCGTGCGGATCAGTCGATGCAATGGTGCGATGTGGGGTTGGCGCGCCCGTCTGCAAATCCGGATCGGTTGCGCCCCTTGCTGGCGATGAAGCTGCATGAAATCGACGCGGGTTTTGGGATCGACATGGTCCGGATCGCGGCCTCCGTCACGGAGCCGCTCCATGACCGGCAACATAAGGGGCATGTTGAGGCCGCAGGTGCCGCCTCGGCCCGGCTTACGGCTGATACAGCGCTGGACGATCTGATTGGTAAACTGGGCGCGCGTATCGGGCTTGAAGCAATCACGCGCCGCCATCCATCCAGCAGCAACATCCCTGAAAAAGCCGAACAGGTTCTGGCTGCGGCATGGTCTGAGCCAGTACTTGACTGGCCTGAACTGCCCGTGCCACGCCCGGTGATCCTGTATCGGCCCGAACCGGTGCAGGCCGAGGATAACGCGCAGGTCCCACTGTCGTTTCGGTGGCGGCGGCAATCCTATGACACTCTGGCCGCCATGGGGCCGGAACGCATTTCACCCGAATGGTGGCTGGACGATCCGGATTGGCGCACGGGTGTGCGTGACTATTGGCGCGTCACGACCACAAGTGGCGAACGGCTCTGGCTTTATTATGCGCATGGGGCGGGCATGTCGGCGGGCTGGTTCTGTCAGGGTCAGTTTGCGTGACTATGCCTGCATGCGCCAAGGCCTGCGAAAAAGAAGCGCGGCCACCACCCCCGCCATCGCAACCACGGACAGAATGATCTTTGAGATGGGCTCCATCGCGCCTTCAATCTGAAGCGTGTGCGCCACCGAGGCTCCAACTGCCACCGTCACCAAAGTCATGTGAAACGTCCGAAATCGACGCAGTCCAAGGGCCCGGCGTGCCATTCCAACCAGGGCCGCGCCAAGCGTTGCCCAAAGCGCAACGGCGCCCCAAACACCGAACGGCGTCGGCGACCGAAAGAGAAGGACGTCAATCACATCTGGTGGGCTTGTGATCCAGAGGCCGACCACATGCACCAGGACGCAGGCAATGAGCGCGGCCCCAACCCAGCGATGGGTTCGGCGTCCCTGAAACGCGGTCATGCCGGGTAGACCGGCGCGCACCACGATGGGCTGAACCACCATCAGCGATAGTGCGGCAATGCCTGCAAACCCTGCGCCGATATAGATCGGCTGCCGCCATTGAAGGAGAGGGCTGGTCGCCGCCAACGCAACCGGGCCCAGAACGATTGCCCCGAACACGACCCAAATCAGTCCTTGGCCTAGACGCCCCATGGGTGCGCGTCAGGCAGGGCGAAGGACGAAATGCGCCTCGAGACTGGTGTCGCTGGAGCTGGCCATGAGCGGGCGCAGAAACACAGTTTCAAAGTCACCACTGTCATAGGCAAGGTGCCCATGCGCCTGACCAAAAGCAGGAACGATTTGGGGCATCTCCAGACGGAAAATGCCGTTTTCATCCGTTAACGTGGCACCGTGGCTACGCGCATCGCGTTCATGCCCCTCGGTCGTATGCGCCCAGATCTGAATCCGTTGTCCGGCCAAAGGGGCGCCATCACCCGCCCGACGCACAGAGCCCGACATCCAAAATCCGCCCCCGCCAATCCGATCCACAATTGGCGCACCGGGGCGATAGTTATTGGATCCCCCGCGCATCGACGGGGTTGGGGCCACGCCTTGGGCCGCGGCGGGTCTAAAGAGACCGGCGGTTCCCGCCGTTGCTGCCGCAGCACCAGTCAAAAGCACGCGCCGTCGCGTCAATCCGTTCTGAGACATGGTCAGATACCCTGTGTTGGACCGTTACAGGCAACATAAGCGCAATCCCCGCGAATCCGAGGTGGCGCGGCCAACTGTGCAATTCGTCGCCGATGCCTTTGGGTGTTGTGGGCCACGAGGCCCTGAAACGACAAACCCCTCGGGCAAGCCGAGCGGTCTGGTCTCATCTGAAGAGAAGTCCCCGATGCCGCGGGCTGGGTGGGGGCTGTTAATCCACGGCACCGGGGGTTAGCGTCTTCGCTACAAGCCGTTGATCGCTTGGAAACAGGGCCACAACAGGGAGCAACAAGGCCTGTCCCACGTTCATTTTACGGCAATTTTTAGGCAGGGCTTGATTTCACATCCGGCGCAAGACAGAGTTTTGCCATGACCATTCAGTCTCCGACGCCATTCCCGAAGTCTCAGCACATCCCAGAGAAGGTCGCTTTCGACCGATTGGAATTGGGTGTGATCCTTGGCCTTTACGGCCGCATGGTTGCTGCGGGTGAATGGCGCGATTATGGCATGTCGTTTCTCAAGGACGTTGCTGTTTTTTCGGTGTTCCGTCACACGGCCGAACACGCACTCTACCGCATTGAAAAGCGGCCCAAACTTCGCAATCGTCAGGGTATGTACGCGGTTGTCGGCATGGATGGTCAGGTGCTCAAGCGTGGGCATGATTTGCGGATTGTTCTACGTGTCCTCGAGCGCAAACTCATCCGGGCGATTGACTAAAGGCGCCGGTGTGCTTTGACGGGGCCGTCGCCCTGTTCCGCGATGCGGTCAATCGCCGGCTGAATTTCTTCATAAGCGACAGACATTGTGAACGCGTTTGCGTGGATCAACACCTGTGCGTCCACGCAGATCGCCACATGCCCCGTCCAGAACAAAAGATCACCACGCTTAAACGGTGACTCTGCGGGTCTTCCAAGCGTCATTTGCATGTCGCTGTCGCCGGGGCAGGTGTGACCGCATGCGATCAGAGCGGCCTGAACAAGGCCCGAGCAGTCGAGGCCCCAGACAGTGTTCCCGCCCCATAAATAGGGTGCCCCAAAGAACAGTTGAGCAACCGTAGTCGGGTCTTCGAAAGGGCGATTGGCCGGGCGAACGTGGCCACGCGGCACGAACAGCCCGTCATGTGTTTCGAAATACCCTTCCGCCCCGCTGACAATCCGGATCCGCGATAGAAAGGGCAGCGCGCGGATGTTGGGCGCCTGCACCTTTGGCCGCTCCAGCAAGTGCGTGGACGGAACGCACACGACATGCGTCGCATCGAACGGATCCATCAACGCGTTGTGGTCGAGATAGCCGACATAGCCATCTTTGTCGGCCTGAACAAAGGCATGTGCCCCTACGGTCTCCAGTACACGAACCCGTTCACCAAAAAGCACTTGCCGGTCGCGCGGTCCGTCTGGTGCGGCGCAAAGGTCCGCAACGCTCGCGCCGACGCACATTGTGACGCCGTCCACAAACCGATCCGCCGACACGGTGCCTTCGAGTTCGCGTGCCGCAACTCGTCCGTTGGTGGGGTGCAGTCGTCTGTCGGTCACAGGTTCAGGGCCGTTGGCAACATTTCAAGCAAGGCCCGTGCGCCTTGGCCAACGCCGCCAATCGGGCGCGCCGGCGCGGGTTTGGGTTGCCAGCCGTAGATGTCGAAATGCGCGTATCTCTGAGTGCTGGTGACAAAGCGCCTAAGGAACA
>JABSSC010000040.1 GCA_013214635.1 Paracoccaceae bacterium
TGGACGTGATCGGGATGCCGGTCGCCTCGACCAGTTCGCGCAAGAGCGTGCTGGCGTGCGGACCTGAATTGATGACGCCGCCACCGGTGTAAAAGACCGGGCGCTCGGCGGTTTCCATGGCTTCAACCAACGCGGTGATCGTCTCGATGTCACCCTTGACCCGCGGCTGATAATGCTGCGTGCGCGCTTTAGCGGGCGAGGTGTAATTGCCCGAGGCGAATTGCACATCCTTAGGAATATCCACGAGAACCGGACCCGGGCGCCCGGACTTGGCGACGTGGAAGGCCTGATGGATCGTGTCGGCCAGCGTGTCTGTATCTTTGACCAACCAGTTATGCTTGGTGCAGGGGCGGGTGATGCCGACGGTGTCTGCTTCCTGAAATGCGTCCGTGCCGATCATGAAGGTTGGAACCTGACCGGTCAGAACGACGATCGGGATCGAATCCATCAAAGCATCTGTCAGGCCCGTGACGGCGTTCGTGGCCCCGGGACCCGAGGTCACAAGACAGACGCCAGGCTTGCCGGTCGACCGCGCATATCCTTCGGCGGCGTGCACCGCGCCCTGTTCATGACGGACAAGGACATGGCGGATATCGTTTTGCTGAAAAATCTCGTCATAGATCGGTAGCACGGCACCACCGGGATAGCCGAATACGACTTCCACGCCTTGGTCTTTCAAGGCCTGAACCACCATCTTTGCGCCCGTCATGGCATCTGTCTTGCTCATCTCTCGCTCCGTCCGTCTGAGCATCAAAAAACCCCCCGTTTTCGGCGGGGGGTGCATGGGGAGGGAAAAGGGTGTCCGTTACCGGCCCATGCACCACTTTCCTACAAGGACTACGATGACCTTCACCGCATCTTCTCCCGTTAGCGTTCGTGCGCGAAACATTATGGTCGGGTTTCAGGGGCGTCAACACTGCTTCGGAAAAAATTTCGCCACATGGGGGATTTTTGGAATAATCTTGCGCGAAATTGGAGGCGCGCTGAGTGGGAACAATGATAAACGGTCGTCTTTATAGAGTGAGTGAGCGCAAAAAGGGCAATGCCATTGAAGCAGCGGCCTCGGCGAACTTTGGGCTGTCTGATGGCCGAAGTGTGGATGCTGCGGTCGAGCTTGGTATGCCGGGGTGGTCGCTCTACTCCATTGAGGCAGAACGCAGGATTGCAAGCTTTGTGCGCCTTGCGCCGGAAATCGATCTGGCCGACGCGCCGTTCGCCTACATGCTGCAGTACGAACGCGCTGAGGCGCTTCTTGAGGTTGCGCTTGATGACCTCGAAGCGATTGTCGCGGGGTGGAAGAAACCCGACAAACTGACAATCATCCTCGGGCCCGGGCGCGCGCGGTCGACCTTGGCCAGCGCCATACTGGCGACGCAGCGCGGTCTTTGGAGCCTGTCTGAACCGGACAGTTACACGAACCTCGCTCGGTCGAGAGAACACGTCTCGCATGCTGATGTTGGCGTATTTGTCGGGCCCGCAACGCGATTGGCATACGCGCCACGCGATCCCGATGATCACCATTTCGTGCTTAAGCCGCGCAGTCAGGCTACATATTTCGCACCCGAATTTGCCAGCGCCTTTCCGGATGCGAAGATTGTTTTTCTGTATCGTGGTGCCGTGGGGTGGGTGGAGTCCATGTACAAGGTCGGGCAACGGCTGAACGTGCAGCCCTCAGAGGGCACCACGCGTAAACGGTTTTTGTGGGACATGCTCACTGGCTACACTGACATAACGGACACTGAGGTGCGGGTGGGACGCACCCTCAATGAAATGTCATTGGTTGAAGTTTTGGCCTGTGTCTGGGCGTGCAACCTTCGCGCCGCCGCAGAAGCGCAGGCGCAAGGCGTTGACATGACGTTCGTTCACCAGTCTGCCCTGGCGCCAGACAATCCAGAAGGCTTGAGCGATTTCTTCGAGGCTTGTGGCGTACAGGGTGACGCTGGCCGCGCTGCCGCGGCGTTCGGGGTCGACTCGCAAGAGGGAAGTGCGCTGGCGCAATCAATCCCCGCGCAAGGAATTACCAGTGCCCAAGTGGAGGAGATTGAGCGGGTGCTTTCGAACGCGCCGGTTTGGCATGCACCGCTGCCAGCGTCTGCAATTTCTGACAGGTAAGTGTTCGAAATGTGAGTTGACCCCCGTATCGGTAAGGGGCAAACTGAACCGTACAGTTTAGAATTTGCGGGAAACTCAGATGATCAAAGATCTCTCACAATATCGTGTTTTCTACCCACGACGCCTTTTTGCAATGCTCCTATTGATCCCCATTGGTTTTGCAGTGCTCGCTTCTGATTGTTCTTATGTGACCAGCGCGATGCTGCATATTTAGGCTATGGGACAGACGGGCTAGGCCGCGTCACGGACGTTTTTGAATTTGCGGCAAGATTCGCGGAAGCAATGGATTTGCCGCCTAAGAACTGCTTAAGCCTTCAGCGTTTCGTAGTTGTTAGCGCAACCGGTTGGCCAAGTTTTGCGACTATTGGAAAATTGGCCAAGCTTTCTGACCAATTATTGCCGATTTACGGTTCCCTCGACGGTTTGCTCTGTATAAATTCGCGCTACTTTAACGGTCCGCCGGGTCACAACGACGCGGCCTAAGGGGAGGATACTGAATGGATCGTCGTTCATTTCTGAAAACATCTGCAATCGGCGGTGCAGCCGCAGCGAGCACGTCGCTTGCAGCACCAGCATACGCCCAAGGCAACCGGACGCTGACCATGGTCACGTCGGTTCCGCACGGCTTTGCAGTGTTTGATGATGCCGCTGTGCACTTTAACGAACTCGTCGCCGCAATGTCGGACGGCACGCTGACCATCGACAAGAAGGCCGCAGGCGAACTTGTTGGCGCATTCGAAGTTTTCGATGCTGTGACCGCAGGTCAGGCAGACTGCTATCACTCGGCCGAATACTACTTCCTGGGTCAGCACCCAGGCTATGCGTTCTACACCGCTGTTCCATTTGGTGGTACGGCGCAGGAATTGACCGCATGGTACCTCCACGGTGGCGGCCAGGAACTACACGACGAGCTGGGCCAGATCTTCGGCCTCAAGTCGTTCCTCTGCGGCAACACCACAGTTCAGCCTGGCGGTTGGTTCCGTGAGCCGATCAACTCGGCCGAAGACCTGCAGGGTCTGAAGTTCCGCATGCCAGGTCTGGGTGGTCGCGCACTGTCCAATACCGGTGCCTCGGTTCAGAACGTTCCTGGCGGTGAAATCTATCAGGCGCTCGCATCGGGTTCGATCGACGGCGCTGAGTGGATTGGTCCTTACGCCGACGAACGTCTCGGCTTCCAGGAAATCTGTAAGTACTATTACACCGCTGGTTTCCATGAGCCCGGCTCGGCTCTTGCCGTCGCGTTCAACCTCGACGTCTACGAAGACCTGTCGCCTGCACACAAGGCGATTGTTGAGCATGCAGCCGTTGCGACCTCGTCGTGGAACACGGCTCAGTCGAACGCCAACAACGGTGCCGCTCTGGCGCGCATCCAGTCGGCTGGCGTCAACATCGAGACCTTCTCGGACGACATCTGGGAATCCTTCGGTGCTGCTGCGAAGACCGCAATGGATGAATTCGCAGGCGATCCGCTCTACGACCAGATCCGTGAAAGCTTTGAGATCTCGCTCAAGTCGAGCTCGGAGTGGCTGAGCCGTTCGGAAGGCGAGTACACGCGTCAGCGTGACCGCGTCCTCAACGGTTAATCGGACGACCTAATGATACGGCCGCCGCGCCTGCGGAAGACGGGCGCGGCGGTTTTCTATAGAGATTGAGACGGGGGATCTCACGTGATCGACGCAATTGCGTGGTTTTTCACAAACCTCGGCCTGGCCGCATACAACATCCTGTATGCAATCACACATCCGACGGCTTGGCTAAACTGGGGTGATCCCCAAGCCCTTCTGACATTTGTGTACTACGGCGCATCGGTTGAGCTGTTCTTTGCGACGCTCCTGATCGTTTTGGTCCTGACCGCGGTCGGTGTTTGGAGACGCAACTTCATGTGGGGCATGGTCCGCGGCCTTGAGGGCTTCTCCAACTTCACAGGGCGCCTGTTCGCTTGGGCCGGCCTCCTTATGGTGCTCCAGCAAGTCGTTATCGTGTTCGTGCAACGGATCTTTGCAACCACACACCTGACATTCGGCATCGGCACAGCTACCACGTTTGAAATCAGTTGGTGGGCGGAAGAGTTGAAGCTCTATAACGCCATGGTCGTGTGCATGTGCTGTGCATACACCTTTGTCCAAGGTGGTCACGTGCGCGTCGACCTCTTCTATGCCTCCATGTCGTTCCGCACAAAGCGTCTGATGGATATGGCGGGCACGATGCTCTTCATGATCCCGTCGATGCTGATAATCTGGTTCTATTCGTGGTTCTTCCTGTGGCGGCACCTGATCACACCAAAAGTGTCCGCATCGGATACGTTTGACCGCCTGATGGCAAAGTCGCGTGTCGTGCGCTGGAATGTCGAAACGATCGCGTTCAGCCCGAACGGCTTTAATGCCTATTTCCTGTTCAAGGTGCTCATGGTGGCATTTGCCTTCATGATGCTCCTTCAGGCGCTCGCCTTCCTCTATCGCTCGTATCTCGAATACAGCGAAGGCCCTGAATCCGAGGCCAAATACCTCGACAAAGACGTGCTCGATTCCGACGCCGTCCCGACCCACTAAGGAGAAGCCGAAATGCCATTCGGACTAGACGGCGTCGAAGTCGGCCTAATCATCGTTTTCCTCTGCCTCTTCGGCGGTATCATGACCGGCTTTCCGGTGGCGTTCGCCATCGCGGGGGCTGGTGCCATTTCTTTTGCAATCATCGCAGCGCTCGATGGTGCAGGACTTTTGATCCACGAAGCCGTCGATACCGGATCCGCGGAATACGCAGCCTTGCTGGCGGAAGGGATTGCGCGAGAAGCGATCAGTATCTTCCGATACCCCGAGTTGCCGGTCGTACAGGAACCCGTATTCCCCGGTGGTTGGGAACAAGCACTTGATCGCAACATCTCATTCATCGTGAACCGTATGAACGAGCGGGTCATCGCCGGTCAGTCGATCGAAACACTCCTCGCAGTGCTGATGTTCGTTATGATGGGCATCACGCTGGAGCGGTCGCGCATCGCGGAAGATTTGCTGACGACCATGGCCCGCGTGTTCGGTCCGCTGCCGGGTGGTTTGGCCGTATCGATCGTTATGGTTGGGGCGTTCCTTGCCGCGTCAACGGGCATTGTTGGTGCAACTGTTGTGACGATGGGCTTGCTCGCGCTGCCGACGATGTTGCGCAACAACTATTCGCCCGAGCTTGCCACAGGTGTTATCGCGGCCTCTGGTACCTTGGGGCAGATCATTCCACCGTCCATCGTGATTGTTTTGCTGGGGACGCTGGCGGGCGATATCTATTCAACCGCTCAAGAAAACCGCGCTCTGATCGCTGGGTGTTCGGACGCGCTTACGCTTCTAGGCGGCCCAGCGGTGGTTTCGGTCGGAACTCTCTTCCAGGCTGCATTGCTGCCGGGCTTGATGCTCGTTGGTCTCTATGCCGCATATGCCTTTGGTTACGCGCTGCTGAACCCGTCCAAGGCGCCCCCAGTTCTCGGTGATGGCACCTCAGGCGGAGAGATCACAACGCGAAACGAGGCGCTGACTTGGTACCTTGGGGTGCCCGCTGCAATCTTCATCGCCATCGGCCTTGCTGGAACTTCTGGCCTCGTCGGGGGGCAGGGGTTGCTCATCAGCGGCGTTCAGCAGGCACAGGGTGCACCTGAACTGCGCACAAACGTCTCAGAGCAGTGCCAGGCCTCGATGATCGAAATTCACGGTCAGGAAAAGTGGGATCGCTCGGTCGCGCGTGCCGCTGAAATCGCGGAAACTGGCGGCAGCACCGAAGCCCGTGAACTGACCGAAGAAGAGGTCGCGGCCGCTTTGGAAGAACGCCTTGCCACCGTTGCGCCGATTGGGTCGGGCACGGTGATCTTCTTTGGCTTCTTCGCACTGATCTTTTCGATTGCGCGCGGTGTTGCTCCGTCGCGGCCGACGTTCCCGCTGCTGGTTGGCGCTGTCGGGGTCGTGCTTGCCTTTGTTGCGGACGCGGCCTTTATCTCGCCGCTGACCTCGCCGTCAGCGCGGTTCGCCATTCTCGCCATCCCCTTCGGGCTGACGATCTGGGGCGCGCGATATGCGGTGGCGTGGCTTGGCTCAAACGAATTGATCCGGGTTGTCTTCCCGCCACTCGTGCTGATTGTCGCTGTGCTAGGTTCGATCCTTGGCGGGGTGACAAACCCCACACCGGCGGCCGCACTTGGCGCGGCTGGCGCGATCATGCTGGCGGCGTACCGTCGCCTGAAGGACGAGAACCGGCCCGGTTCACTGATCATCTGGGGCAGCTTTGGCGTCGTGATCATGATCCTGCTTGGGATCAACTTTGACCTGCGCAGCGGCCGGGGTGACGTTAGCCTCGGTGATTGGGTGGCGATAACGGCGGCCTATGGCGCCTACTACCTGGCGCTGGCCGGATTGCTCTTCAGTTGCTGGGTTCTCTTCCGGGCGTCGATCATGGCCCCCGTGGTGCGGGAAACGGCCAAGGTTACATCGATGGTCTTCACGATCCTGATCGGGTCGCAGCTCTTGAATCTGGTGGTGATCTCCTTCGGCGGGGAACATTACATCCAGCAGTTCCTACGATCGTTCGACAATGAATTCGTTGTCTTCCTGATCGTGATGCTGGTCCTGTTCATTCTCGGCTTCGTGCTCGATTTCCTTGAAATCATCTACATCGTTGTCCCGATTGTGGGGCCGGTGATCTATGGCGGCACGATGGACCCGAAATGGGTCACGATCATGATCGCGGTGAACCTGCAGACGTCGTTCCTGACGCCGCCCTTTGGCTTTGCGCTGTTCTATTTGCGCGGCGTGGCCCCGGCGAGTGTGACCACGGGGCAGATCTATCGCGGTGTGATCCCGTTCGTGATCATTCAGGTGATCGGGCTGGGTCTGTTGTGGCTCTTCCCAAGCATCGTGACGATCGTCCCCGCACTTCTGGGCGGCTGACGGCCTTCATTGGTCCCGAAATACCCAAAAAACCCCACCATGCCCCGGCGCGGTGGGGTTTAATGGTTCTGAGATGACGGCTCCAACAGATCCCATCGGTTGCCAAAGGGATCTTGCCACACGGCGACGATCCCATACGGCTCGTGCCTTGGGTCTTCTTCAAATTGCACGCCGCGTGCTTGCATCACGGCGTGATCTCGCACGAAATCATCCGTGGTCAGGATAAAGGCAACACGCCCGCCGGTCTGACTGCCAATGGCAGCCTCTTGTAACGGACCGTCGGCACGGGCGAGCAGAAGGCGCGTCTCGGTCGATCCGGGCGGAGCAATAGTCACCCAGCGCTTGGTCGGCGACATCTGGATATCATCGATCAGTGTGAACCCGAGTGTATCGACGTAAAACGCGATGCCTGCGTCATAGTCGGGCACAACAAGCGCCACTGCCGAGAGGAACTGCTTCACCCCTTGGTCGGGCGCGTGTCTGGCAGGTTGATGCGTGCCACCTGTTCAGCAATCGGATCGGTGGAGAGCGGATGCAACTCGCTCGAGTAATCCTCGGGATTTCCGAGATCCTGCCAATTGCCGGCTGAATAGACCTCGACGGACGAAAACCGGGCCTTGTAGCCCATCTTTGGTGAACCCGGCACCCAGTAGCCCAGATACACATAGGGAAGTCCCGCTTCACGCGCGATCTCGATATGGTCGAGGATCACGTAAGTGCCAAGACTGTCACCGGCAAGCTCAGGGTCATAGAAGGAATAGACCATCGATAACCCGTCATCGAGAACGTCGGTCAAGCAGACTGCGGCAAGCTCACGCTCGCCCGAGTCGTCGGTGCGGGCGTATTCCACGACACGGCTGCGGATCGGTGTTTCTTCGATCATCGCCGCGAATTCGAAAATATCCATATCAGCCATACCGCCATCAGCATGGCGGCTGTCGAGATAGGCCCGGAAAAGCGCGTACTGATCCTCGGTCGCCCACGGCGAAGTTGCTTCTCGTTTGAGATCAGCATTCCTGCGCAAGGTCCGACGCTGAGAGCGCGACATCTCGAAATCAGCAACGCGGATCCGCGCCGACAAACAGGCCGAGCATTCCGCACAGGACGGGCGGTAGAGCACGTTCTGACTGCGGCGGAAGCCCTGCTTTGACAAAGCGTCATTCAGCTTTTCAGCGTACTCACCCTGCAGCGCGGTAAACAGCTTCCGCTCTAGCCGACCCTCAAGATAGGGGCATGGCTGTGGGGCGGTCACGTAAAACTGTGGCGCTATTGGCAGCGTGTGGCGCATAAAAAAGGCAGCTCAGGTTTCGTCGAATGAAACCCTAGCCGCCAAAGCCAACTGCGCCAATCCCTTTTTATGGNGAGGCGCAGCGGGTGTGTCAGTATGTTGCGGTCCGGTTCAGCATCGCCGTTCCCAGCAGCATATCGGTAAGGCCTTGACCACGTGGGCTGAAGAGCATCAGCACGACCGAGATCAGCTGCAAAGGCGAAACCGCAAGCGAGACCGTGTAGCCCAGAGTGTGGAGGAACGCGGTCCCTCCATCAAGCGGTTGTCCTTCACGCGTACGCAGCTCAATCGCCATCATGCGCATGCCCCATGTGGCCGAGCCGCTCGCGATTGTGAGCCAGCGATAGACAAAGCCCACGAGCAACATCAACGGAAACAGGATCCAGGCCAGCCCAAATGTGAAAATCCCGATGACAAATACAAGGGCTGCGATGATGACGATGTCAAAAACCCACGCCAGCAGGCGCTTCATCGTTACGCCGGAATAAAAGCCCGCTTGGGTCGTCGGGTCGGGCAAGCCCCAATATGGATCACTCATAGAAGTCATTTTCACTGTCTTTGATTATTGGTGCAAGCGGCCCCGCGAGGGAAGGCGGGGCCGGTCGGTGTATCTTTGATCGGGATCAGGCCGGAGTCGCCGGCTGTTCGTCCCCATTGGTCTCGGCAGGTTTTGCGGCCTGACGACTGCGATCGTCCATGAACTGGTCGAACTCAGCTTTGTCTTTGGCTTCGCGAAGGCGGGTCAGGAAGGCTTCGAAAGCGTCCTGTTCCTCTTCAAGCCGGCGCAAGGTGTCTGCCTTGTAGGCGTCGAAGGCCGAGTTGCCGCTGGATTTAAAGCCGTGGCGGCGGTGTGCGTGGGCGCGGCGGTTGCCGCAGCTTCCAGAAAACATGCGTTTGCTCCAGATCATATATGCAAGAAGGGCGAGGCCGACGGGCCAGAACAGGATGAAGCCAAGGATCATCGCTGCGATCCAAGCTCCTTTCCCGCGCTGGTCCAGCCAGGTTTCAGCTTGGGATGGCCATGTGGCGACGGTGCTCATCAATCTCTCCGGTCTAAGTGTTTCTCTTAATGTGAAGCGTTTTCACATCACAGATATGCGAGCCCAGAGAGCGCCATTCAAGGCTTGATGTAAAAGATTTTTACATATTCTTATATTATGATGTAAAATCAGCAACTTGTGCGCCAGTAATTTCTTTCAAATCAGCGGGCGAAACCGAGAAAATATGCCGTGGCGTCCCCGCTGCCGCATAGATGACGTCGAAATCCGCCAGTCTTTTATCGAAGAAAATTGGGGAGGGATTGAGATGTCCCACGGGGGAAACGCCGCCGATTGCAAACCCTGTAATACCCCGCACAAGTTGGGCATCAGCTTTTCCCAATGGTTCCCCGGCAACCTCCGACGCCTTGGCCGGATCCACTTGATTACCTCCAGCCGTTACGAACAAAATCACCGTGCCACTCGTTTCGCCGCGAAAGATGATCGACTTGGCGATCTGGTCGATCTCGCAGCCTGCTTCCGCCGCCGCTTGGGCCGCTGTCCGCGTTTCACCCGGCATTTCCAGAATTTCGACGGAAACCCCCGCATCAGCGAGTGCTGCTTTGACGCGCTTGAGGCTTTTGCTCATCGTGGTCTCCTTGGACAGTTCTGCAATCGCTGCCACGCCGATGACGGGGGCGCAAGTCGCTTGACGTGGCGCAAGCAGCCTCTCAAACCTTTGGCATGACGTTTGCCTGGTCACTGACACGCACACCAAGGGTTTTTGACGCGGACCGTGGATCGGCGGCAGCTGAAGTCGTTGCTGTGCCAGAAGCGCAAGCTTTGATCGAAGGTGCGGCATCCTGCAGCCCGTATCTGGCTGGTCTTATCACGCGCGAACACGAGTGGCTGCGCGCAGCGCTCGCGGTGCAACCTCAGGCTTCTGTCGACGCAATTCTCGCAGATGTGCGCAACGTCGTAGGTGCGACGATGGGGGTTGATCTGCGCGTTGCCAAACGGCGTCTGGCACTGATCGTCGCTCTCGCCGATCTGGGCGGGGTGTGGGAACTTGATCAGGTGACCGGTGCGCTTTCCGATTTTGCGGATCAGGCGACCCATGTCGCAATTTCACGACTAACGGAAGAGGCGGCCTCGCGGGGCAATCTCCCTCAGACCGCATCACCCTGCGGAGGGTTGGTGGCAATTGCGATGGGAAAGCTTGGCGCGCACGAGTTGAACTATTCATCCGACATCGATCTGGTCATGGTGTTCGACGAAGATGCCTATACGCAGGACGATTTTCTGACCGCGCGGTCTGCGCTGATCGCGGTGACGCGAAAGCTGGGCGCCGTTTTGTCGGATGTCACGGCCGACGGGTATGTCTTTCGGACTGATTTCCGCCTTCGCCCGGATCCCGGTGCAACCTCTGTCGCGCTGTCGATGGACGCCGCAGAGCGGTATTATGAAAGCCTGGGTCGCACGTGGGAGCGCGCGGCCTATATCAAAGCGCGCGCTGGGGCAGGGGATATCCAAGCAGGCGTGCGGTTTCTTGACCGACTTTCTCCGTTTGTCTGGCGCCGGCATCTTGACTTCGCAGCGATCGAGGACGCTTTCGATATGCGCTCCAAAATCAGAACGCATAAGGGGCTTTATGATCGTGACGCACTAGAGGGCTATGACCTCAAACTCGCGCGAGGGGGCATACGAGAAATAGAGTTTTTCACACAGACGCGCCAACTGATCGCCGGCGGGCGTGATCCCGATCTACGCGCGAGGCGCACCGTTGATGGATTGGCGGCACTGTCGGCGAAAGGGTGGATACCTGAGGATGTCCGCGACACGCTGACCGAGGATTATCGCCAGTTGCGAACGCTGGAACACCGGCTGCAAATGGTCAACGATCAGCAAACCCACAGTTTGCCGCGCGACGAGGACGGATTTGCACGGATCGCGGCAATGATGGATCGTGACGTGAGCGACTTGCGCGCCGAGATCGCGGATCGGCGGGACCGTGTGGGCAATATCGCAGACTCTTTTTTCCAACCGCCCAGCCGGGCGGAGGCGGTTGTTCCCGTTCCCTCCGATATGGAAGAGATCGTGCGCCGTTGGCCGAGTTATCCAGCCTTCCGCAGCCCGCGCGCGGTCGAGAAATTCGAAAGCCTCCGCCCGGTCCTGCTTGAACGGTTGCAAACGGTCGAGGACCCCAACGAGACGCTCAAGCACATCGACGGCTTCCTGTCTGGTCTCCCCGCGGGTGTGCAACTCTTTTCACTCTTCGAAGCCAACCCTCAGCTGATTGACCTTGTGGTGGATATTGCCGGTATCTCGCCGTCTCTCGCAGCATACCTTGCTCGGAACGCGCAAGTGTTCGACGCGGTTATCGGTGGTGGCTTCTTTGAAAGCTGGCCCGGCTGCGCGTCTCTTGTGCAGGATCTCACGGAGCGGCTTCGCGGCGACCCCGACTATGAACGCCAGCTCGACCTCACGCGAAGCTGGGCGCGCGAGTGGCATTTTCGAACCGGCGTTCATCATCTGCGCGGGCTGATCGACGGACGGATCGCGGGGCGGCAATATGCCGATTTGGCCGAGGCTGTGATCCAAGGTCTTTCGCCGCCTGTTAGGGCCGAATTTGCCAGAAAACACGGACCTGCACCCGGGCGTGGTGCGATGGTGTTGGGCATGGGGTCTCTCGGCGCACGCGCGCTCAATGCTGCCTCGGACCTCGACGTGATCGCTATCTATGACGCGCAAGGGGAAGAGAGCTCAGATGGACCGCGCCCCTTGGCGACCCGACCCTATTTTGCGCGCCTCACTCAGGCGTTCGTGACAGCGCTCACGGCGCCCATGGCACAAGGGCGTTTGTACGAGGTCGACATGCGTCTGCGCCCATCAGGACGACAGGGGCCGGTTGCGACATCTCTTGCGGCTTTTCGGGACTATCAGTTGACCCAGGCGTGGACATGGGAACATCTCGCATTGACCCGTGCACGGCCGATCAGCGGGGAAGATGCACTGGCATCCGCGGTGCAGGATGTCAGAGCCGAAGTCTTGGCTGCGCCTCGCGATCCTTCTCAGACCCGTGCTGACGTCTCAGAGATGCGCGCGCGGCTGGCCGAAGCGCGCAAATCAGCCGGTCCGTTGGACATGCGCGCAGGGCCGGGGCGGCTGCAGGACATCGACCTATTGGCGCAAACAGGTGCGTTGTTGGCAGGGGCAGAGCCACGAGAAACGGACGCCCAACTGGCCGCTGGAGCGGAAGCGCTGGGATTGCACGCCTCAGAAGTCGATCACTTGCGCAATACATACGCGCTGATGTGGGAGGTGCACTGCGCGCATCGACTTCTGAATGCGTCAGCCACGGCGGAACAGGGGGCAGGGGCCAAACGGTTTCTCACGTCTGTCAGTGGGTTTGATAGCTTAGACGCACTTGTTGAGCATATCGACGACGCGGCCACAAAAACTGCCGCGATCATTGACAGGGCCTTGCGGGCGCGCACATGAAGGCAGTGTGAGAGGAGTGACACGCATGCCCGACTTACAAACGCTCGACCCGCGCGGCCTGATCAAAGACAGCTATGCCATCGACGGCATAAGCGAACCCGAGTGTCGGTCGATCTTTCTCGACTGGGCGATTGCCGTGCCGGTGGGCCAAGATGCGCGTCCCCAGATCCGAGCGCTCTTGGATCACTACGCCGAGCACGCGCCAGATCATCCGATGACACGCGTGTTGGGGCAGGGGCTTGCTGATGCCCCTGTTGCGCAGCGACGTGGTGGTCGTAAGGCGCGCGTCAGCGGCTAAGCTTGGCGGCATCCGCCGCGAGTGCGGTGATCCCGGACCAATCTCCGGTCTCGACCATATCAGCAGGCGCGACCCAGCTTCCGCCGGCGCAGAGCGTGTTTGGCAGGCTCAGGTAATCGCTGGCATTGCGCGGTGACACGCCGCCCGTTGGGCAGAACTTGATCTGAGGAAGTGGCGCCCCGATCGCCTTGAGCGCGGGTGCACCACCTGCCGCTTCGGCCGGGAAGAACTTCTGTACTGTATACCCACGCTCCAAAAGCGCCATGGCCTCGGTCGCGGTCGCCGCGCCAGGCAGCATTGGCAGTCCAATCTCTTCTGCCGCATCAAGAAGTCGATCGGTCGCGCCGGGCGACACGCCGAAGAGCGCACCAGCCTCTTTCGCTGCCGCCACGTCTTCGGGGATCAGCAAAGTCCCGGCCCCCACGACTCCTCCTTCGACTTGTGCCATTTCGGCAATCACCTCAAGCGCGGCGGGCGTGCGCAACGTAACTTCCAGCGCAGGAAGGCCGCCCGCGACAAGCGCCTGGGCCAACGGCTTGGCTTTTGACGCATCCTTGACGACCAGAACAGGGATGATCGGGGCAAGGGCACAGATGTCGGCGGTTTGTTGGCTGGCCTCAGCTGGTGTCATGTCTCGGGTCCTTTTGTCAGACGGCTACGCCCGCGCCATCGGCGGCACGGCCACAGGATTGGCGGAACATTTCGAACATTTCGCGGCCAATGCCCACCCCATTTGCGCTGAGATCTGGTGTGGCCGCCTCGCGGGCATCGAAGTCTTCGACCAAAACCTCAAGCGTCCCGGCCTCCGCATCGACGCGCACCAAATCGCCGTCGCGCAGCTTGGCCAATGGACCGCCATCGGCCGCTTCGGGGCAAACATGGATTGCGGCAGGCACCTTGCCCGACGCCCCGGACATCCGCCCATCGGTCACGAGGGCCACTTTCAGCCCCCGGTCGAGAAGGACAGACAACGTCGGGGTCAATGAGTGAAGCTCAGGCATGCCGTTCGATTTCGGGCCTTGGAAACGCACAACGACCACAGTGTCAGAGGTGAACTCTCCCGCCTTGAACGCGGCCTTTACGGCGTCCTGATCTTCGAACACGCGCACCGGCGCTTCGACGATCCGATGCTCTGGCTTGACGGCCGAGACCTTCATCACGCCAAGCCCGAGATTGCCCGCCATTTTCTTGAGCCCACCGGTTTTCTGGAACGGATCGCCTGCTGGGCGCAGGATCTTGTCGTTCAGCGGCGCGTCTGGACCGTCTTCCCAGCGCAGTTCGCCATTGGCAAACTTTGGCTCCTGCGCATAACGCGCCAGACCGTCACCCGCGATCGTCTTGGTGTCGTCGTGCAGCAAACCCGCATCGAGCAGTTCGCCGATCATATAGCCCAATCCGCCAGCGGCGTGGAAATGGTTCACGTCGGCCAACCCGTTGGGATAGACCTTGGCCATCAGCGGGACTGCCTCGGACAGGTCGTTGAAGTCTTCGATATCCAGAATGACGCCCGCAGCGCGCGCCATGGCAGGTAGGTGCAGGACGAGGTTCGTTGACCCACCCGTGGCCATCAGCCCGACGATCCCGTTTACAAAAGCCTTCTCGTCCAGAATGTCAGAGACTGGCCTAAAATCGTTCCCAAGTGCGGTGATCTCGAGCGCACGCTCGGTTGCTGCATCCGTTAGCGCGTCGCGCAGCGGCGTGCCGGGATTGACAAAGCTCGCGCCCGGCAGATGCAGCCCCATGAATTCCATCAACATCTGGTTGGTGTTGGCCGTGCCGTAGAAGGTGCAGGTGCCCGGAGCGTGGTAGGAGGCCATTTCTGCCTCCATCAGCTTGTCACGGCCAACCTCTCCGGCCGCGAATTGCTGGCGCACCTTGGCTTTCTGGTCGTTGGGAAGTCCCGACACCATTGGCCCGGCAGGGATAAAGACAGAAGGGATGTGACCAAACGTGGCTGCGGCAATGATCAGTCCGGGAACGATCTTGTCGCACACGCCGAGATATACCGCCGCGTCAAACGTATTGTGGGACAAGGCGACGCCAGCGGCCAATGCAATCACATCGCGCGACCACAGCGAAAGCTCCATACCCGGCTGCCCTTGGGTGATACCATCGCACATGGCAGGCACGCCCCCCGCAACCTGCGCCGTCGCCCCGACCGCACGCGCCGTGGCCTTTATCCGGGCGGGATAGGTTTCAAAAGGCTGATGCGCCGACAGCATGTCATTATAGGCTGTCACGATCCCCAGGTTGGCGGCGCGCCCTTCGGCCAAAAGGCCTTTGTCGCCACCCATCGCGGCATAGGCATGGGCCTGATTTCCGCAACTTAAATGAGCACGGCGCGGACCATCCTCGGCGGCGCGGGCAATTTTTTCGAGGTAGGCCGTGCGCGCATCGCGGCTGCGCGCAATAATTCGGTCCGTGACGGTCGCTACAGCAGAATCAAGCGGCATTGGCAGCTCCATTGGCTTTGTCGCGGAATGTTTAGCACAAACAGTTAGCGCTAACAATCGGAATGAATGACGCAGTTATGCAGCTGCAGCATAACGGCAATACCGGTTTTGCCACTGGTGGCTGTGACGCGGCAGGCATACCTGTGCGGTAACTCAAAAACGTCAAGGACGAGCAAAATGAACTACTATGTGACAGAAGACGGCACGATCGATCTTGCCGAGGTTGAAGCCGAAGCACGCCGCTTGCGGGCTCAGGTCATTGCCAACTTTTTCCGCCGTGTTTTCGGCGGTATGAACGCCCCAGTTGCCCCCGGCGCCAAAACGGTGTGAGCGCGCAACAGCGTTGAAAAAAACCCGGCCGTTGCGCCGGGTTTTTCATTTTTGGTGACGAAACCTTGGGAATTATGATGCATTGTGCTTCGCAAGATTTTTTGAAAGCAGCATGTAATGCGTCAGTTATTTGGTTTGATCGGCATACTTGGCTTGATGGCGGGATGCGCCGGTTTCACATCCCCAGAATTCGAGGGGGAAGAGCCGCAAGCCATTCGCGACTATAATGTCGTGCGTCTGGACGTCGTGGTGCCAGGGTCGCTTTCGGTGTCCGAAGAAAATGCACTCTATCCGGGTGCCGACATCGTTTGGCGCGGCGATCCGCCCGGTGATCGGTACGCGCAAGTCGCTGCGATTGTCGAGGATGGAATGGGTCGCGGCCTGACCGGGCTGGAAGGCACACAGGACGTGATCGTTCAGATCCAGATGGAACGCTTTCATTCTCTGACCGAACGCGCCCGGTATTCTGTGGGCGGGGTGCATTCGATCCGCTTCCTCGCGACGGTGTTCGATGCCGAGACGCGCGAGATCATCGAAGGGCCGCGTCGCGTGCAGGCAGATTTAGATGCGCTTCGCGGCCAACAGGCGCTGGATGCGGATGCGGCGGGCCAGACGCCCAAAGTCCGGATTACGGATCATCTGGAGGGTGTCGCGTCCGACCTTTATCCCGATGGACCGATCTGAACGGAACCCTCGGGGCTTTTCGACATCGTCCGGGCAGGATAGACGGCGGTCATGACAGATCGCCCGACACTTCGACTTCGCCCAAAAGCAAACGCCCGCAACATTCGCCATGGATTTCCATGGGTCTATGCCGACGACCTTGTGCTTGATCGGCGCAGCAAAGCCTTGCCCGCCGGCACCCTTGCGCGGCTTGAAGACAGCGACCGCAAACCGCTGGGTCTGGTTGCCGCCACTGTTGGCTCTCGCATTGCTGCGCGGATGTTGGACCGGGATTCGGACGCGCAGATCGATGGGGATTGGATGGAAACGCGGATTTCACGCGCGTTAGGCCATCGCGACCGGCTCTACAGCGATCCCTTCTACCGTCTCATCCATGCCGAAGCCGACGGTATGCCCGGCCTCATCATCGATCGGTTTGGCGATGCCGCAGTCATTCAGCCGAACGCCGCTTGGGCCGAGATCCATTTTGAAATGTTGGCTCAGACAGTGGTCCGGGTCTGCGGTGTCAGCACGATATATAAGAACGCCTCCGGTCGCATGCGCGCAGCAGAGGGGTTGGACGATGCGTCTTGTTTCTGGACTGGTGGGCAGGANGGGCCGGTCGAAGTCCCCATGAACGGTGCGACATACCTCGCTGACATTTCGGGCGGGCAAAAAACCGGTTTGTTTTTTGACCAACGCCCCAACCATGCCTTTGCGGCTGGTTTGTCAGAGGGCGCACGGGTTCTCGATGTCTTTTCGCATGTGGGTGGATTTGCGCTGGCCGCACTTGCGGGGGGGGCGACCTCCGCGCTGGCCGTCGATGGCTCGCAAGCAGCGCTGACGCTGGCGGAAACGGGTGCACGGAAGATGGGCGCGCAGGATCGGTTTTCCATCCGCAAGGGCGATGCGTTCGATGTCCTTGCCGAACTTGGCGAAGCGGGCGAGAGGTTTGACGTGGTCATCTGCGATCCACCCGCCTTTGCACCTTCGAAGAAGGCGCTTGAGGCGGGACTTCGCGCATATGAACGCATCGCGCGTCTCGCGGCACCTCTGGTTACACCCGGTGGGTATCTTGGCCTGTGTTCATGCTCTCACGCGGCAGAACTACCAAAGTTCCGCGCGTCGTCTATTCGTGGCATCGGACGGGCCGGTCGGCAAAGCCAGCTGATCCATACCGGCTTTGCGGGACCGGACCACCCGGTGCACCCGCAGCTTGCGGAAAGCGGATACCTCAAGGCGCTGTTCTTTCGGATCCTGTGATGCGCGCGCTTCTCGACGCAAACGTTCTTTACCCAACGGTTATGCGCGAGATCCTATTGGGTGTCGCTGCAAAGGGGCTTTATGCTCCTCTGTGGTCAGAACGTTTGCTCGAAGAATGGCGTCGTGCGGCGGCGCGCCATGGTCCTCAGGATCGCGCAATCGCCGAGGGCGAAGCCGCCCGCATCAATGCTGCTTTTCCGCATGCTCTGGTCCGCCCGGGACAGGGGCTCTTGGACCGGCTATGGCTTCCGGACCCCAACGATGTGCATGTGCTGGCCGCGGCGATTGCGGGAAATGCCGATGTCATCGTAACGCAAAACGCCAAGGACTTTCCGCGTGGCATTCTGGCGGAGGAAGGTCTTGCGCGGCAGGATGCCGATACGTTTCTTAGGGACGCGCTCGAGCGTGACCGCGCGGCTGTCGCGGATGTCGTCGAGGCCGTCCGCAGTGAGGCTGAACGCCTCTCTGGAGAAGACTGGCCGATGCGAAGGCTGTTGAAGAAAGCGCGCCTTCCCCGGTTGGGCAAAGCGCTGGACACCTGATCAGGCCGTGCCCCACTTGGCTTCATTCGCTTCAATCGCCTTGACCCGCTCGGCGGTTTTGGGATGGCTGAGCAGCCAAGCAGGCGCTGCGCCAGCGCGCGATTTGGTCAATTCGTCAAGCTTCCCAAACAGGGATTTCTGCGGCTCCGTGCCGATCCCCGCTTTGGTCAGAAGCGCCGAGGCATAGGCATCCGCCTCATACTCATCGCTTCGCGACAGGCGCGCCGCAAGCATGGTGGTCGCAGCATTTGCAATGATGATGCCGACTCCGGGTAAAAACCGCGACAGGATCATCGCCATCGCCGTTCGTAACGCATTCTGTCCCGAGAAATCGATCATCCGCCGGCGAGAATGGCCAAGCGCCACGTGCCCAAGCTCATGCGCGATGACGCTCGACAGCTCATCCGCGCTAACCAAACCGTCGCGATACGCTTTGTAGAAACCGCGCGTGATGAAAATCCGCCCATCCGGCGCGGCAAGCCCGTTGACCGGTTCGATTTCATAGATGTTGACCGGGATCCGTTTGAGATCCAGCGCGCGGGCCATGCGGTCCGTGCGCTCTCGCAACGTCGGGTCGATCAACTCGGTCGAATTCGCGTCCAGCTCGCGCGCGGTGCGGGCAGCCGACATGCGATACATGACCACGCCATAGAGAATCGCAAAGAGAATCGGAAAGAACTTGAGCATGGCAAAGATATGGGGGCAGGGGCGCTCTGGGGCAATGCTTGGGCGGCAAAATGACCCTCTTGCGGCGATGCCTTGGTGTTACGTGTGGTGACGAATAGTTTCTTAACCAGAAACCAAACAAAAACTCATAAAAATCAATGTAATGGTGGCGTGGCGTTAACCTTAACAAACGGTTTCCTCTGCCAAGGGCTATGGCGAACGTGTTCTATGCGGTACCACGCAGATGTCGTCAGGGGGCGACGACGCTGTAACCAGTTCTTACGGGTCTGAAAGGGTCTGACCGTGTTCAAATCGTCGCTTATCGCCGGGGCCTTGGCTGGCATGCTTACCCTAGGCGCCCCCGCCGCTGCCACGCCCGTGTCCATTGATCTCACGTTCGGCGGTTTGGACATTCCGGTCGGAGAACGGGTGCGGGTGAAAGCCCCCTTGAATCGCGTCACGGTCACGGCGGGCGGGTTTTCCATGTCCGACGGAACCCAAAGCTTTCTGGCGTGGTGTATCGATCTTTTCGATGCGATCCGTTCTGACACGTATTCGGTGGAACGTCCCGGTCACCTAACCGACGCAACCGAGGCTGAGCTCAACAGGCTCTTTACCAACAATTTGTCTCAGGCGCAGACCAACCCGACGACCTCCGCGGCGTTCCAATTGGCCATCTGGGAAATCGTTTATGAGACGAAGCCCGGCTACAACGTGCGAAAGGGCGCGTTTTCGGCCAGCCATAACGGCCCCGCACTCGATCTTGCACAGACATGGCTCGAAGATCTCGGTGAAGCTGAAGGGACGACGACGCTCGAATTTTTTACCTCAGACGGATCGCAGGATCTTGTGACCGGGGTGGTGCCATTGCCCGCTGGGCTTGTTCTCTTGCTTAGTGGGTTGGGGATAATGGGCATCGCCCGGTTCCGCCGGACAGCCTGACGGCTTACCAGGTCCGCTGCGGGCGGACGGTCGCGCAGGGGGTGGCGCGACCGTCCAACCCGACTATTTCCGGATCTGCCGCCAAATCCAGACGGCCAAGACAATGCCGATGGCCCCCACGGCAAACCAAGACACCTGCGTGAAGAGCAGGGCAACCTCGTTAATCTGGTCCGAGAAGTGAAATCCAAGACCAAGGTATGCGGTCACCCAGATTGCGCGGCCCGTAAGGTGGCTCAAATTGAACTTGGTCCATCCCAGTCCTGCGGCCCCCGAAATAACATTCACCGCCGGTCCTAGTTGCGCGACGAAGGACGCACCGATCAAAACTGCGTACCCGCCCCAGTTTGCGACCTGTGCATGCGCGCGCTGGATGAGGCCTCCCCATCCGGGCAGCTTCTCCAACCGGTCGACAACCGAGCCGCCGTACCGCCGGGCAAGCGCGAAAAGGGATGTTCCGGCCAGGACGGCGCCAAGGTATGCCGCGACCAAAAACGGCAAAAGCGCCGCACCATCCAAAGCCACCGCGGCCCCGGCGGCGAGCATGATGACGGCCGCGGGAATGGGTGCTCCGAGGCAAGACAAAAGCGTGCCCAGAAAGACAAAGGGCGTGCCGTACGTGGCCACCCATGTCACGACTGCGCCATCCATCAGGTCAGAACCTTCATGCCGCGGGTGAGCCCCTCCAGCGTCATCGGCACCATACGTTCCGCACCAAAGATCGTCTGGATCATCGCAATTGACTGCGTATAGCCCCAGTATTTTTCCGCGACCGGATTGATCCACAGGTGCGATGCCCATTGATCCCGCGCGCGCTCCAACCAAACCTGGCCGGCCTCGCGGTTCCAATGTTCGTTGGCCCCGCCTGGCATCGCGATCTCATAAGGTGACATCGACGCATCGCCCACGAAAATACACTTGTAGTCACTGCCATAGGTGTTCAGCACGTCCCAAGTCGCGGTCTGATCTCGCCATCTGCGCTTGTTGTCGCGCCAGACGCCTTCATACAGGCAGTTGTGAAAATAGAAGTGCTCAAGATGCTTGAACTCGGCACGTGCGGCGGAGAACAGTTCTTCCACCAGCCCGACATAGGCATCCATAGATCCGCCAATATCGAGGAATAACAGAACCTTGATGGCGTTTCTGCGCTCTGGCCGTGTTTGCACGTCAAGATAGCCGTGCCGCGCGGTGGCGTCGATTGTTCCATCCAGATCAAGCTCTTCCAACGCGCCGTCTCGCGCCCAGTTCCGCAGCCGTTTGAGCGCAACCTTGATATTGCGCGTGCCCAGCTCGACCGTGTCATCGAGATTGCGGAATTCGCGCTTGTCCCAAACCTTGACCGCGCGTTGGTGGCGGCTCTCTTCCTGTCCGATCCGAACACCTTCGGGGTTATAGCCATAGGCCCCAAAGGATGACGTCCCGGCGGTTCCGATCCACTTTGAGCCGCCCTGATGCCGGCCCTGCTGTTCGCGCAAGCGTTTGCGGAGGGTTTCCATCAGCTTGTCAAAGCCGCCCAACGCCTCGATCTCGGCCTTCTCTGCGTCGGTCAGGTACTTTTCCGCCTGTTTCTCCAGCCAGTCCCGAGGCAACTCAAGCGCGTCCAGAACTTGATCGACCGAGATGTTTTCAAGGCCCGAGAACGCCGCGGCAAACGCCTGATCAAAGCGGTCGTAATGGCGTTCGTCCTTCACCATCGCAGCGCGAGAGAGATAGTAAAATCCGTCAATATCATAGGTCACCAGACCCGCGCGCAAGCTCGCAAGAAAGTCTAAATACTCTCGCATCGACACCGGGACAGCGGCATCCCTCAGCGACTGGTAAAAGTTGACGAACATGATGCGGCGCGGTCTCCGGAACGCAGATGGATTTCTCGCGCAATTTCGCAGTCGGTGCGGCGCGTTTGGTCTTCTTACGATACAAGTGGCGATTTGGCTCACTACTTCTTTGCCGGCCAAATGCTCAGTGGGTTAGATCGAGCGCTCTATGAAGATGGTCAGGAACAGACCCAAAAGGCCGAATGCAATGGCAAAGCCTGCTGCATACTGGGCCTGATCGGCGTGTGTGCCTTCGCGTTTTTTGGCCAGCTGCCAACCATAGACCCCACCGCCAAGGGCCCCCAAAATGACGATCATGTCCCGCTCCCGTCTCGGCCGCGTGGGCTGAGCGTTGAAATCTCTGCCGCGCGCTGGCGCACCTCATCTTCTGAGCCGAAGCCATATTGCGCCCAGCCAAGACTGTCGAGCCGAACCGTCTCGGCCTCTTGCCGTTTTCCCTGAAGTTCCAGCGCCTCAGCTTTGACCAACAAAAGCGTCGCCAAAAGGGCGGCATTTTCCGCATCAGCAACGGCGGGCAGGTTCGCATTCACGATCCCCAGCGTTGTCTCCGCTTGTCCAGCAGACAGGGCAAAGGCTGCCAGTTGCATTGCGACATGCGCGCCTTGAATATCCATATCCGGTCCAGCCGCGTAAATCGTTCCCGATTGCAAGAACGACGCCAGCGCAATTTCGGGGTTTGTCCCAAGCGACAGACGCCCCAAAGCGAAAAGACTGAACGCATAGCGGGTATCGCCCCAACCTGCCTCCGATGCGATGCGTACGGCCTCTTGTGCGGCGCCCCGACGACGGCCTGCCGGGGTGCGGGGTCCCAAAGCGGTTTCTATCGCATTGATCCAATCGCGCGACGTTTTCTCGGCCGGGGGCAATCCACGATTGCGTCCGCGCGGGTTATAGCGCCCCAGAATGGCGGGAAGACGCGCCGCGACTTGTTCGCGTGTCATGCCCGAGCGAAGTTCGGGCGCGTACACCGTACGCAGGATCAGCATGTCGAACCCGGTCAGCACCGTGTGAAAGTTGTCGTCGTTAAAGACGCTGTCGGGCAACCTGTAGAGATCGTTCAAAGGCCCGATCGCTTGGGCGATTTCTTCGTGAAGGCAGTCGCGCACTTCCTGCGGGCTCACATCACCGGGCAGGAAGATCGACATCTGTTTGCGCGTTTTCAGAAGCGTCCAGTCAAGTCGCGGGTCGCGGCGGTTGCGACGAAACTCGTCCCACGAGGTGACGTTCGGCACAACGAAGCAGGCCGCCTGTGGCACCGCGCGCTGCAGCTCGCGCCGGGTCAACACCTGTACCGTGATAGAGGCAGATTGCGTGCTCGGAACTTGGCTAATGGTGATCCCGGCCTCGCGCCGGATCCGCTCTAAAAGGCGGGTCAGGTCTGGTTGCAGGCTGGATGGTTGATCGCCCACCACGCGCAACGTGATCGGCCCCTCAAACCGGGTTAGGACGGGTAGCGCGCGCCCGCTTTCCAGTTCAAAAGTCAGGTCGAGAAAATCAGACGCAATTGCCCGGTTCGATCGTTGCGCTGGCGTCACTTGCGGGGTCGCAAATGTTTTCATCGGAGGTAGAGCCGCGGGAATATTGGCCCGTCGCTCTGCCACGTCCAGGTCTGGCGCCGGGGCGCAGGCGGCCAACAGGCCGGCCAGGCAGAGAGCGGCCAATCGCTGCATTACTGTCTCCGGTAGACGATGAACGGTGTCTTTGTTCCGATCCGATCATACAATTGGCGCGCTGTCGCGTTAAAGTCCTGCGTCAGCCAGTAAACAGATGGTGTGCCATTTGCATCAGCCGCCTTGTAAACCGCCTCGATAAGTGCCCGGCCAATCCCCTGGCCGCGCACTTCGGGGTGCGCAAAGAGGTCTTGCAGATAACAGGTGTTCTCAAGCTTCCAGCCATGACGGTGAAACAGGTAATGTGTCAGACCGACCAGCTTGCCGTCCAACTCTGCGACAAACCCGTTAAAGTCCTGTGCGTCATCGCCCAGCAGACGTTCGAAATACGTCTCGTACACCTCCTCGGGCAGCGTTGTTTCGTAAAACGTCAGATAAGCTGACCAAAGCCGTGTCCACTCTGGCCGGTCCTCTCGCGCCAGCGGTCGAATAATCAAGGCCATGTCAGCCGCCCCGCCGGTTTAGAAAGGCCAGACGTTCAAACAAGTGAACGTCCTGTTCATTCTTCAACAAGGCGCCATGGAGACGGGGCAGGGCGTCTGAACCATCGCGCCTGAGATCTTCGGCACTCAAATCTTCTGCCAGCAAAAGCTTGAGCCAGTCGATGACTTCGGATGTCGACGGCTTCTTTTTCAAACCCTCGGTCTCGCGCACTTCATAGAATTGGGTCAGGGCCGCAGTCAGAAGCGCCTCCTTGATGCCGGGATGATGGACCTCGACGATGCTTTTGAGCGTGTCGATGTCGGGAAAGCGGATATAGTGAAAGAAGCAGCGGCGCAGAAACGCATCGGGCAATTCTTTCTCATTGTTGGACGTTATGATCACAACGGGGCGGTGTTTGGCGCGAATTGTCTCGCCGGTCTCGTAAACGTGAAATTCCATTCGATCGAGTTCTTGCAGCAGATCGTTGGGAAATTCGATGTCGGCTTTGTCGATTTCATCGATCAAAAGCACCACGCGTTTGTCCGAGTCGAACGCCTGCCACAGCTTGCCGCGTTTGATATAGTTTTTGACGTCGTGCACGCGATCGTCGCCCAACTGACTGTCGCGCAACCGGCTCACGGCATCGTACTCATACAAGCCTTGTTGCGCCCGAGTTGTCGATTTCACGTGCCATTCGATCAATTCGAGCCCCAGAGCACTGGCCACCTGCCGGGCCAGTTCGGTTTTGCCCGTGCCGGGCTCTCCCTTCACCAATAGGGGTCTCTCGAGTGTGATCGTCGCGTTTACTGCAACGGTCAGGTCGTCGGTCGCGACATAGGTGTCGGTGCCGGTAAATTTCATCTTGGTTTACAACGCTCTGTCAGGATGGTGTCGAGGTAAGGTAGTACGCGACAGACAATCCATCAACATACGCTGAATCGCTAGTGACAATACGTTCAGGCTGCGATATGTCGCTCTCTAATAACCGGGCCGGATGCTGCACCGAACACGGTTGCGGGCTTCGGGCAACAAAAGGGAACAGGTATGAAAGCTGAAGTTTTCTTGCCAGACGATTATCGTCCGGCCGAAGACGAACCCTTCATGAATGAGCGTCAGGTCGAATATTTTCGCCGCAAACTGCTCAACTGGAAAGCTGAGCTTGTGGGCGATAGCAAATCGACCATCGAAGGGCTGCAAGACACCACCCGTAACATCCCCGACATTGCCGACCGCGCCAGCGAAGAAACCGATCGCGCGCTCGAGTTGCGCACACGTGATCGCCAGCGCAAGCTGGTGGCCAAGATCGATTCTGCGCTGCGCCGGATCGAGAATGGGGAGTACGGATATTGCGACGAGACGGGCGATCCTATTTCGCTCAAGCGTCTCGATGCACGACCAATCGCTACAATGAGCCTCGAAGCTCAAGAGCGTCATGAGCGTCGCGAGAAAGTTCACCGCGACGACTAATCCCGAATACTCGGGGAGGAGGAGGGGCGCCGGATCAGCAATGGTCCGGCGCCTCACCGTTTAAGGGGCTGCTTGATGTATCTCGAAGGCAAATCTGTTGCGGTCATCGGGGGCGGTGTTGCGGGGCTCGCCGCCGCGCGCGCGGCCGCGCTTCGCGGTGCGCGCGTGACAGTGCACGAACAAGCGTCTCAGATTTCCGAGGTCGGTGCAGGTCTTCAGATCTCGCCCAACGGTATGCGCGTGATCGCAGCCCTTGGATTGGAAGAGGCGCTGACAACTCAGGCAATACACGCCAGCGGGGTGGTCTTGCGCGACGGTCTGACAGACCGGTCCGTTCTAAAAATGGACCTTGGGTCACGGCGTTACTTTTTTGTCCATCGGGCCCGCCTGATCGAGACATTGCTTGAAGGCGCGGAAGACGCAGGCGTTGAGATTGCGCTGTCGTCATCGGTCAAAGCCTCAGATCTGTCGGCAGATATCATCCTTGGCGCCGACGGTTTGCATTCCGCAACACGCGCCGATCTGAACCGTCAAGAACCAGCCGCCTTCACAGGGCAAGTCGCGTGGCGGGCGTTGCTTCCTGAAACCGACGCTGACCCCTTCGCCGAAGTGTTCATGGGGCCGGGCCGTCATTTGGTCAGTTATCCATTGTCTGGCGGTTTGAGAAACATCGTCGCTGTTGAAGAGCGTAGCGAGTGGGCGGCTGAGGGCTGGGCACATGAGGACGATCCCGACAACCTCCGCGCCGCATTCGCCGGATTTGCGCCACGTGTTCAGGGGTGGCTCAGCCGCATTAAGACCGTCAATCTTTGGGGGCTATTTCGGCATCCAGTCGCGGCGGCGTGGTATGGTGGCAATCAAGCGATCCTCGGGGATGCTGCCCATCCAACGTTGCCGTTTCTCGCGCAAGGCGCGAACATGGCCTTGGAGGACGCTTGGGTTCTCGCCGCCTGTCTGGATACCGATCCGATGGACGCGGGCCTGCGCCGATATCAGCAACTCAGGCGCGACCGCTGCATCCGGATCGTAAATGCGGCAAGCGCCAACGCACGCAACTACCACCTGTCCAATCCGCTGATCCGAACCGCTGCGCACTCGGTTCTGCGACTGGGAAGTGCGCTTGCTCCCGCAGCGCCAATCAAGCGATTTGATTGGCTTTATGAGTATGACGCGACAAAAGCTGAGTAAATAACTCAGTTTATTCTTGACGGGCTCAATGGGTTGAGCGAGTAAAACACTCGGAATTATTCTCTCAACCTGGAGACCTGACATGACATCGACTTTCACACGCGTGCTTTTGGCGGCCGGCGCGCTTGGCGCCGCAGTGCCCGCTGTGGCCGAGGGCGAGCTGAACCTTTACTCGTCCCGTCACTACGACACCGACGAGCGGCTCTACTCGGATTTCGAAGAGATGACCGGCATCACCATCAACCGGATCGAAGGCAAAGCTGATGAGCTGATCGCGCGTATGGAAGCCGAGGGTGCCAACAGCCCGGCCGACATCTTTATGACTGTTGATACGGTCCGTCTGACACGCGCAAAGGACCTTGGCCTGCTGCAGCCAACCGAAAGCGCCGTTCTTGAAGGCCGCATCCCTGCTTATCTGCAGGACGACGACAACACCTGGTTCGGTTTCTCGCAGCGTGCCCGTATCCTATTTTACGATAAAGATACCGTCGACAACCCACCGGTGACGTATCAGGATCTGGCAAACCCTGAATACGCAGGCCTTGTCTGCATTCGTTCGTCGTCGAACGTTTACACTCAGAACATCACGGCTGCGCTTGTTGCGCATCTCGGTCAGGACGCGGTCCAGGACTGGGCCAATGGCGTTGTGGCCAACTTTGCGCGCGCGCCGCAGGGCGGGGACACCGACCAGCTTCGTGGCATTGCGTCGGGTGAGTGCGGCATCGCGATGTCGAACACCTATTACTTCGCGCGCGCTCTTCGCAAAGGCGACAAGTCCATGACCGAGGCTGACCTTGAGCGCATCGGCTGGATCTTCCCCAACCAGAACGACATCGGCGCGCACATGAACATCTCGGGCGGCGGCGTTGCAGCAAACGCGCCCAACAAAGAGAACGCGGTCAAATTCCTCGAATATCTCGCCTCTGATCAGGCGCAGGAATACTTCTCTGCGGGTAACGATGAATACCCTGCGGTTCCGGGCGTAAGTCTGAGCCCATCGGTTGCGACCCTCGGCATCTTCCGCGGCGATTCGATCGAGTTGTCGGACATTGCCGATAACATTGGCGGTGCCGTCGAAGTGCTCAACGGCGCTGGCTGGGAATAAGTCTTTCGAGCAGACTTAAACAAGGGTCCCCGGACGTTTCGTTCGGAGGCCCTTTTCTATTGGGATTGGCGTTTGCCCAAGGATCGACACACAAGGATCACCGGCAAAAGTCCCACGGCGACGATGACAAGACTCGGGACAGCCGCGCCCTCCAGCCGTTCATCCGATGCCAGTCGATGCGCCTGAACCGCCAATGTATCAAAGTTGAAGGGGCGCATGATCAGCGTTGCGGGCAACTCCTTCATCACGTCGACGAAAACGATCAGGGCCGCGGTCATCACACTTGGCCTCAGAATGGGCAGATGTACGCGCCGCAGCATCCCAGCAGGGCTTTCGCCCAGGGTGCGGGCCACGGCATCCATATTGGGATGCATGGTGGATTGGCCGCTGTCATAAGCCCCGAGCGCGGCGGCGAGGAAGCGCACCATATACGCCACCACCAAGAGCCAGATCGACCCGGTAAAGAGCAACCCCGTCGAGATATCGAACGTCGCGCGCATCCACGCATCAAGCGCATTGTCGAACGCGGCAAAGGGCACAAGCAGCCCCACCGCAATCACACCACCCGGCACGGCATAGCCGATGCGCGCGACATTTGCCGCCGCCGCGCTCGCGCGGCCGGGGGAGAAGCGCTGATTAAACCCGATCAGAACAGCGGCCAGAACCGTGATGATTGCCGCCGTCCCGGCCAAAGTCACGGAATTCTGAATGAAGCGCCGGTATCGGTCGGTGAAAAGCGACTGCTCTGAGGTAAAGGCCATATCCGTCAGCAGAAATACAGGCAGCACAAATCCCAAGAAAACGGGCAGGGCGCACAGCGCTATTGCTCCGGCACTCTGCCAACCACACAAGACATGCGGTTCGATCACCTCGTGCCGTTTGCCCGCCCCATGCTGCCGTCGGTCCCCGCGCTGGTACCGCTCAAGCAGCGCCAGAAGAAGCGCAAAGGCCAAAAGCCCGCAAGCCAGTTGCGCCGCCGCGCCTCGGTCGCCCAGACCGAACCAGCTTGTGTAAATTCCGGTGGCAAAGGTGGGAACAGCAAAGAATGAGACGGTGCCGAAATCGGCAATCGTCTCCATAATCGCCAAAAGCGCCCCCGCCGCAATTGCGGGGCGGGCGAGGGGAAGGCTGACTTTGCGAAACGCCCCCCAAGCTGATTGGCCAAGCGTGCGCGCCGCAAGGTATGCGGTCGCCGACTGCTGCAGAAAAGCCGCCCGCGCGAGCAGATACACATAAGGGTACAGCACCAGCGTCAGCATCGCCGCTGCGCCGGGCAAAGACCGTATCTCAGGGAACCAATAGTCGCGTGGGCCCCAGCCTGTGACAGCTCTCAGCGCCGACTGAACCGCGCCGGGATGATCCAGCAGATCGGTATAGGCATAGGCCAAAACATAGGCGGGAAAGGCGAGGGGGAGCGCCAGCGCGATCTCAAACAGGCGCACACCGGGAAAGCGTGTCATCGCCACCAGCCAGGCTGCCCCGGTTCCGATCAGAACCGTACCAGTCCCAACGAGCGCCACCAAAAGCAGCGTGCGCCAAGTGTAACGCCACAGGACGGTTTCGGCCAACATGGTGACTGTCTCGGTCCCGCCAAAAATCGCCGCCAATGCGACTGCGATCATCGGCATCAAACATGCCGCCGCCACGCACCAGACCGCCGCGCGCATTGCGCGTGTGCTGAACCCAGGTTTTGCCGTCGGAGCGGCAGCGATGTCAGCCACCCGAGGCCTCAAGCGCCGTGATGATGCCCGAGAAATCCGCAGCTTTCAGAGAGGCACCACCGACCAGCGCTCCATCGACATTCGCCACACCGAAAATCTCGGCCGCGTTGCTCGGTTTGACCGACCCGCCATAAAGGATGCTGAAGTCTCCGCCATCCCCAAAGCGGCCTGCGAGGGCGTCGCGGATGGCAGCGTGGACTTCGGCGATCTGCTCAAGCGTGGCGACCTTCCCCGTCCCGATGGCCCAAACAGGTTCATAGGCGATGACCACGGTTTCCGCACTGGATGCGTCCGGGGTCGAGGCCTCAAGCTGACCCAGAACAACCTCAAGCGTGCGGCCCGCTTCCCGCTCTTCCAACGTCTCGCCAATGCAGATGATCGCGACCAATCCGGCCTCGGTCGCCGCCACCGCTTTTGCCAGCACATCTGCGCTGCTTTCGCCGTGATCAGCGCGGCGTTCGGAATGTCCAAGGATCACATGGCTCGCGCCCGCATCGGTCAGCATCGTCGCGGCGATGTCGCCGGTATGCGCGCCACCCGCTGCCGCATGGCAATCCTGCCCGCCAACTGCGATGGCGCTGCCCGATGTCATGTCAGCCATCCGCGCGATCAGCGTTGCGGGCGGGCAAATCAGAACGTCGCATCCCGGTGCCGGGTGCGACGACTGCAGCGCCTCAATCTCGGTCAGGGCAGCGCCAGTGCCGTTCATCTTCCAGTTTCCGGCGGCAAGTTTTGCAGGCATCGGGCGTCCTTTCTGTCACGTTGGAAAGGGATGTCGCAGGGTCCGCGCAGCCCGTCAAGCGCCCGTGCTCTCGCGCGCCTTCAGGTATCCCGCCAGCGCATCCAGCGCAGCGCGTACTGCGGGTTCGTTTCGACCATCCTGATGGCTGATTAACCATTGGGTCGAGGCCAGCTCTTCGATTGGATCGGACACCCGTATCACCCCTTCCATCCGGTCACCGATAAAGGTGGGAAGCGTCACCCGGCCAATCCCGGCGCGCGCCATCTCGGCACGCAGCATCGAAGAGTTTGCCTTGGTGACAATGTCGTCCCCATGTTCGCGTATAATCCAACGGTTTGAGGCGATATCGGGCGCACCATGGGCCGGTCCGATCCAACCGGTAACGCCGGCGTCGCGGGCATAGGCGGCGTATTGGACACGCGCCACATGTTGCCCGGCAAGCCACGGCTGCGTGGGTCGCGCGCCCCGAATACCGATATCGATCTCTCGACGTGCGATATCGAGCGTGGCCTCGCTGCTGACAAATTCAGGCAGCCAGATCGCATCCCTGTTCCAATAGGCGGCAATGTTCAGAACCAGATCATGCGCTGTCCATGTTCCGGCTGAGATCCGCACGCAGACGGGTCCTTCAGAACGTGTCGCCCAGGATGAAATATCGCGGGCGACAGCCTCCATGCGGTCCGTCTGACTCAAAAGGGCGATGCCATCGGGTGTCAGAGAGTATCCATCTGCACCATGTTGAAACAACCGCCGCCCGATGCGGACCTCGAACGCGCGCATCCGACGGCTTAGCGTTGCGGGACTGACCCCGAGCGCGTCTGCGGCCCGTTGCAGGCCACCCGTTCGCGCGATGGCTGTGAAGTAGGCATAGTCGTCCCACTGCGGCGTGTCTTTCATAAATGAAAGTCTCCTTGCGTATTCCGGGTCTCCTCGGGCTCCGGGCAAGGCTCTATGTGATCCTCATACAAGAAAGGAGTTCAGCCTCATGATACCCGTTCGGACACCCGTTATACTGCCCAAACCCGATGAAACGGAATACCGGCAGGAGCAAATTCGATTTGCAGAAATGCAAATGGAGTTTCATGCGCGCAACGCCGAACGCCTGCGCGGGCTTAGCGTACGACGCTGGGTCGTGGCCGTGTGGTCCTGGCTTCAGGTCAGGCGGTTGCGCAAAAGCCTGCGCGCATAAGACTTAGGCGTCGCGCCCGGCGCTCAGTTCTTCGACGTCTTTGAATTTGATCGATTCACCACAGCCGCAGGCGTCTTCGACGTTCGGGTTGCGGAATTTGAAGCCCGCTTCAAGCAGCGAAACCTCGTAATCGATCTCGGTCCCAAACAGAAACATCTGCGCCATGGGCGCGATCATGACACGGGCATCGCCCTCTTCGACAACTTCGTCGAGGGGGTCGATCTCGGTCACATAGTCCATGGTGTATTCCATGCCTGCGCAGCCGCCTTTTTTGACGCCAATACGCAGACCCTTGTGATCACCGTCGGCCATCAGCCGGGCGATATGCGCCTGCGCGGCGGGGGTCATTGAAACGGCCTGCTTGCCGGGAATACCGAACATCTGATGCTCTCCTGAACTGGGGATAAAATAGGGGCCGCGCGCGGGCGGCTCAAGTCCCCTGTGACAACTGGCCTTCAATTTTTCGCGCAGGCAGCGCGGCGGCAAGTCCGGCAAGGCCGTATGCTGCAAGAATGACAAGCAGAACCAGCGGCGTCGGTGATATCTGCAACAAGGCCCCCGTTAGGGCGGTTGCAACCGCGCCCATAAAGAGACCAAAGGCGCCCGAAAGCCCGGCGGCTGTACCAGCCATATCGGGATGGGTCGACATCGCGCCCGCGTTCGCAGCCGGAAGGGTCAGGCCATTTCCAACGCCAATCGCGATCATCCACGTGAAGAAAGCGGCAGGGTGATCGATCTCCAGCATCAGGCACGCACCGGCACCAACCAGACCGACCAGCGTCACAGCGCGCCCGGTGATCATCATCGATGACAGCGACACGCGCCGCCCGACCCGTGCCGTGATTGTATTGCCCAGCATGAACCCGATCGGAGGCAATCCCATCGCCGCACCAATCATCGTAGGGGACATGCCGAAGGTCTCACCCGCAACCAGCGGCACGCCGGTGACATAAGAAAAAAAGACGCCCAGTGAGAAACCGAGGCATAGCGAATAACTCCAGAACCCCCGATCCAGTGCGACACGCGGGTACTTGCGAAACTGCGCCCCCAGCGAGGCTTCGGGGGCGCGGTTCGTCTCGCCCAGATCGACCCAGATCAGCCAAAGCATGAAAAGGCCCAGCGACGAGAAGAACCAGAAATTCGACCGCCAGCCAAAAAGATCACCCAGAACGCCACCCAGCATCGGCGACAGCATCGGGGCAAGCGCCATCGCGATCCCGATTGTCCCAAGCCGAGCCATTGCCTCTTGCGGGGGCGAGGTATCGCGCACAATCGCACGGGGCAAGGCGCCAGCGGCGACGACGGCCGCTTGAACCATGCGAAACGCCAGAAACGTCGTGAAATTCTGCGCCATCGCGCATCCGATCGATGCAATGACAAAAATCACGGTGGTCCAGAAGATCACCGGGCGCCGCCCCATCCGGTCCGAGATTGGCCCGATGACAATCTGCAAGACCGCCATGAGCACCATGAAAAGCGACAGCGACAAACTGGCTTGCGCGTATGTCACCCCAAAGTCGTCCGCCAACGCGGCAAGCGACGGAAGGTACATGTTCAGCGTCAGCACAGACGCCCCAGTTAGCACCACAAGCGTGGTGAGACCGGGTTGGGATGTTGCGGGGCGAAGCATAAAATTCTGCCGGGGTTGTCGTCCGGACAATCCGGACGCCGTGCGTCATCGGTATAAGCCGCGCGGGCCTTGCGCAATGGCCAATACTTGTGCGCCGTTGCACAATGCGCGCGCAACGGGCTCAGATGGTATAAGGTTGGCGGAGGCTTTGCCCAATCGCCGTTGCCAAGTGACCGAAAGAACTCCGATGACCGTCATCGACATCCCGCCACCGCCCGCTGAAGTCGCCACCGCGTTTGCCCGCTGGCCAACGCCTTGCCGTTCGACCATGTTGCACTTGCGCGCTTTGGTCTTTGAGATGGCACAGGCCACGGCGACAGGACCTCTCACTGCGACGCTGAAATGGGGCGAACCCGCCTATCTCACCACGGCAACTCGCGCAGGCACGACGCTTCGCTTAAGCGCCAATCCAGAAGATCGTCTTCCATGCCGCATTCTGGTCCATTGTCAGACAACGCTGATCGACCAGTATCGCGACCGGTTTGGCGACGTTCTGGAATTCGAAGGCAATCGGGCCGTGCGCCTGCCGATCACAGGGTTTCCGGAAGACGCGGTGCGCCACTGCATGGCGCTCGCGCTGACGTATCACCGCGACAAATAGGCGGGCTTACATAAAGCCAAGTTCAAGCCGCGCTTCGTCCGACATCATGTCCATCCCCCACGGCGGGTCCCAGGTGATGTCCACATCCACCTGCTTGACCCCCGGCAGGGGTTCAACGGCATCGGCCAGCCAACCTGGCATCTCTCCGGCCACCGGGCAGCCTGGCGCAGTCAGGGTCATGATGATCGAAACGGCGCCTTCGTCGCTGATCTCAATGGTATACACCAACCCCAGGTCATAGATGTTAACTGGGATTTCCGGGTCATAAACCGACCGGCACGCTTCGACCACGCTGTCATAAAGCGCGTGTTCGGTGCTTGACGGTTTGATCAGCGGGGCGCCTTCCATGGGCGCGGACGCATCATTCATTTTGGGCTCACATGTTGTCCGAGCGTTTATATAAGATTTGGAACGACCAACGTCCAGTCACGACAAACTGACGCGTTTGCCAATTTGGTATTGATCCAACCTTCAGTCTTGGCAGGCTCAATCTCCCGGATTTCATACAAGGGAACGCATTATGACTGCGCTAAGCTTTTCACACATTGGGATTACGGTTCCCGACCTCGACAAAGCCGTGGAGTTCTATTCCAAGGCCTTCGGGATGTATGTTCTGATGCCGCCCACAGAGGTGCTTCAGGACGATAGCGCCATCGGACAGATGTGCGATGATGTCTTTGGACCCGGATGGTCGCGTTTTCGCATTGCGCATTTGTCGCTTGGCGATGGGGTCGGGATCGAGCTTTTTGAGTTTGAAAACACAGTCGAAGAAGAACGGCCATTTGAATACTGGCGGCGCGGACTTTTTCACTTTTGCGTTCAGGACGACTACCTCGAAGACCGCATCAAGGTGATTGAGGATCTCGGCGGCAGGCAGCGCATGTCGCCAGTGCGGCGATACTATCCCGGCGAAAAACCTTACCGCATGGTCTATTGCGAGGATCCGTTCGGAAATATCTTCGAGCTTTACAGCCACTCCTACGAGTTGACCTATTCGGCAGGCGCCTACGCCTGACCCGCGACGCTTTGCATTTCCCATACGGATGGCATTAGAAGGCCGTCTCGAAAGGCGGGTATGCGATGCAAAAGACGTTTGGGTTCGACCTGAAGGCGACGGATGGCAAGGCGCGGACCGGGGTCATCTCGACCCCGCGCGGCGAGATTCGCACGCCTGCCTTCATGCCGGTCGGCACCGCCGCGACGGTCAAGGCAATGATGCCCGAAAGCGTGCGCGAAACCGGCGCGGATATCCTGCTGGGCAATACCTATCACTTGATGTTGCGCCCGACGGCGGAACGGATCGACCGGCTTGGCGGTTTGCACACGTTCATGAATTGGGAGCGCCCGATCCTGACCGACTCCGGTGGGTTTCAGGTGATGAGCCTCGCCGGTCTGCGCAAGCTCACCGAAGAGGGCGTGACCTTTGCCAGCCATATCGACGGATCAAAGCATCTTCTGACACCCGAGCGCTCGATGGAAATCCAGCGGCTGCTCGGATCAGATATCGTGATGTGTTTCGACGAATGTCCGGCACTTCCCGCTGAGCGTGACCGCATCCGAGACAGCATGGAACTGTCCATGCGGTGGGCGGCCCGGTCGCGCGACGCATTCGGTGACAGGCCGGGGCACGCGCTTTTTGGTATACAGCAAGGCGGGTTGGAAGAAGACTTGCGCGGAGAAAGTGCTGCGGCCCTGAAGTCGATCGGGTTCGACGGGTACGCCGTTGGCGGTTTGGCCGTGGGCGAGGGGCAGGAGGCGATGTTTGGTTGTCTCGACTATGCGCCCGACATGCTGCCGGTCGACAAACCGCGTTACCTGATGGGTGTGGGCAAGCCGAGTGATATTGTCGGTGCCGTCAAACGTGGCATCGATATGATGGATTGCGTGCTGCCGTCTCGGTCGGGGCGCACGGGCCAGGCGTTCACGCGGCGCGGGGTTGTGAACATCAAAAACGCCCGGCACGCCGACGATCCGCGCCCCTTGGATGAAACCTGCCGCTGCCCCGCCTGCCGCAATTACTCCCGCGCATATCTGCATCACGTATTTCGCTCGAACGAGATGATCTCGGGCATGCTTCTGACATGGCATAACCTCACATATTTTCAGGACCTCATGGCCGAAATGCGCGCCGCGATTGCGGAAGCGCGCTTCGAGGCATGGGAGGCTGAGTTTCACGCGATGCAGGCGCTGGGAGATATCGAGCCACTGTGACTCAGTCACAAAGGCGCGAGGAGGGCATGGCGCGCTATCGAGGCAACGGCTCAGCGTCTAGCGTGGCGGCGTGAACCTTCAAAGGCCCGTGCGATGATCCGATTTTACCTCTGATGGCCGCTGCTATGATGGCGGCTCACTCTGTTGGAGCGACTGTTCTGGGCGGCGAAATCCTCCGCCAGACCGGGGGTGGAACCTTTGTAAAGCTCGACACCGATCGTGCCTTTGACGTGGGCGAGGACAATTTCAACACCGACAACCTTTATGCCTTTGACGAAGATCAAAACCTCCTGCTCGACACACCGATCCCGGTTGATATCGGGGGCATTAACGGCGAGATCGCAGCGGGCGAGGTTGTGGCCAGCCACTATGTCTTTTTCGACAGCCTCAACGGTGTGCATTATGGCTATGTCGATTTTGACGCCCCCATTCTGGGCGTCGCCGCGCTGCCCGCGTCGATGGATGCCACCGATTATCTGGCCAATACCTCGGTCAACTACATCAGCACCGATTTGCGCGGGTTGGAGAATGGCGATTACGTCTGGATTGACGAAGACGACCCGTTTCGGCTTTGGGTGTATTGGGCCGGATCGTCTCCGGGGGATTACATCCGCGTTTTCACGGCGCGCTCGCCCGGCGCCATGATGTAACCGGTCTCAGGTCGCGGCCAGCAGCACAACGCCCCATCCAGCGAGCCCGATCTGGACAAGCTGGATGACAACACTCAGCCCATGCAACCGCCCAAAGGCAGACTTGTCGCCGCGATCCGTTGCAGCGTTGATCTGCGACATCAGAATCTGCCGGGCATAAATCGTGCTTACGGCAATCGCGCCAAACAACATTGCCGCAAGACCGGAAACCGAGATCGCGGCAAGTGCAGTTACGCCCGATACGGCAATCACTGCTGCGTAGTAATAGGGGAACGTCCCGCGCAGCAAAGGGCGCACGCTTTCCATCGGCAACTGTTTGAACAGCACCGGAGCAAATCCAAAGCTGTAAAATGTCATCCCGCCAAAGAGTGTGGCTGCTGCCAAAAGTGCAATGATTGTCATGTCGCGCTTCCCTTCTGTGGGGTAGTTAGCTTGTCGTTGCGTGGATCAACGCCTCAAGACGAACAAATCGTCGCGCCTATCCTTGGCCTAGGCGGCGAAGAAATCGCAGGCTGAGCCATCCCATCGCCGCCAAGAGCGGCACGAGGATCGGAAAGGTGTAGAGCATCGCATAAGCCAGCATCGTGCGCATGGCTTTCGCGCTCTCTCCGAACAGGTGGAACAAAAGCCACCCCAATGCGCCAATCGACACGACGCCGAGAATATCGAGCAGAAGCCGACCCACGTTGATCGGCAGTAACTGGCCGGGCCGTAGGTGGGGGTCGCCCTCCGGCGGTTGCGGCGCTGGTGACGCCGGGCGCACAAAAAGCGATACGATCAAAAGCGCAATCGCCCAGACGGACATGGCCAGTGGCATAACAAACGCAACAAGCGCACCGCCCACGAATATGGCGGAACGCACGGTCCGGGTTGCGGCGCGTTCTGGGAAAAGCGAGATTGTCCAAAGCGCCAACCCAAAGCCTATCGCCAGCATCAAAACCGGAATGGCGATGAGCGTGATTTCGGGCGCAGAAAGCTCTGGCATGATCAAATTCCGTCTCAGATACCGCGATGATACGGATTTTGATGGCAAGAATAGGGCAGGTCGTATCGGTGATACCGGGAAATTCGCCGTCCTTTGAGAATTGGCGCAATCCCCTGCAAAATGTCTGTTATCCGCGCTTGCCCCGGCCAATCGAACCCGTCACACTGCGCCTCACCAACGGGCCACGCTTGACGGTCGGGGAATACGCCCCCATCTGTTTTGCCCATGATCCGGAGAGGGGCGGGTGTTGCCGCCAAGCGGGACAGGTCCCCTCTTGCCA
The DNA here is from genome assembly GCA_013214635.1 of Paracoccaceae bacterium. GTDB lineage: Bacteria > Pseudomonadota > Alphaproteobacteria > Rhodobacterales > Rhodobacteraceae > JABSSC01. The sequence goes on from JABSSC010000040.1 coordinate 37,649, forward strand.
AAAACAAGGACCCATAGATGACCGAGCACCTCGCACCATCGTACCCCGTCCTGCCGCTGCGCGACATTGTGGTTTTCCCGCATATGATCGTGCCGCTGTTCGTGGGTCGCGAGAAATCCGTCCGCGCCCTCGAAGAGGTGATGCAGGACGACAAACACATTCTTCTCAGCAGTCAGGTCGACCCGGCGGTCGATGATCCGACCTCGGACGGTATTTACCGCACCGGCGTTCTGGCCAGCGTGCTGCAACTGCTGAAACTGCCCGACGGCACCGTCAAAGTGCTGGTCGAAGGCAAGGCACGTGTGAAAATCGGAAATTTCCTCGAAAACGAGGAGTTCTTTGAAGCACAAGCGACCATCCTCGCGGAAGAGGGCGGCGATGCCGCGACGCTCGAAGCGCTTGTGCGGTCGGTGTCAGACGAATTCGAACGCTACGCCAAAGTGCGCAAGAACATCCCGGAAGAAGCACTGGCTGCTGTTGCTGAGACACGCCAGCCCGAAAAACTTGCCGACCTTGTCGCCGGGCATCTCGGGATTGAGGTCGACAAGAAGCAAGAGCTTCTTGAAACGCTGTCCGTGACCGAGCGCCTGGAAAAGGTCTATGCCCAGATGCAGGGCGAGATGAGCGTTCTTCAGGTCGAGAAAAAGATCAAAACGCGCGTCAAATCCCAGATGGAGCGCACGCAGCGCGAGTACTATCTGAATGAGCAAATGAAGGCCATTCAGAAGGAGCTTGGCGACGGCGAGGACGGCCAGAACGAAGTGGCCGAGCTCGAAGAGAAGATCGCCGAGACGAAGCTCTCGAAAGAGGCGCGTGAAAAGGCCGAAGGCGAGCTCAAAAAGCTCAAATCCATGGCCCCGATGAGCGCCGAAGCGACGGTTGTGCGCAACTATCTCGACTGGATGCTGTCGATCCCGTGGGGCACCAAGTCCCGCGTGAAAAAGGACCTTGGCCGCGCGCAGCGCGTGCTGGACGACGACCACTATGGTCTGGAAAAGGTCAAAGAGCGGATCGTTGAGTATCTTGCCGTGCAACAACGGTCGAAAAAGCTCAAAGGCCCGATCCTCTGCCTTGTCGGCCCTCCGGGTGTCGGTAAGACGAGCTTGGGTAAGTCGGTTGCCAAAGCCACGGGACGCGAATTCATCCGCATCTCGCTCGGCGGGGTGCGCGATGAAAGCGAAATTCGCGGTCACCGCCGGACCTATATCGGCTCGATGCCCGGCAAGATCATTCAGGCGCTGAAAAAGGCGAAAACCACGAACCCGCTCATCCTGCTCGATGAAATCGACAAGATGGGGCAGGATTTCCGCGGCGATCCGGCCTCAGCCATGCTTGAAGTGCTCGACCCCGAGCAGAATGGCACCTTCGTGGACCATTACATGGAGGTCGAATACGACCTCTCGAACGTGATGTTCCTGACGACGGCGAACTCCTACAACATGCCGGGCCCGCTTCTGGACCGGATGGAGATCATTCCGCTGGCCGGCTACACCGAGGACGAAAAGGCCGAGATCGCCAAGCAGCACCTGATCGACAAACAAGTGAAGAACCACGGGCTCAAGAAGTCCGAGTTTGAGCTGACCGATGAGGCGCTGCAGGAGATGATCCGCACTTACACCCGCGAAGCGGGGGTGCGGAATCTTGAGCGTGAGATTGCAAAGCTGACGCGGAAGGCGGTGACCAAGATTGTTCGTAAGGACAGTGAGAAAGTCGTCGTAACCCCCGAGAATCTCGATGATTTCCTCGGAGTTAAGAAGTTCCGCTATGGCCTGGCCGAGCTTGAAGATCAGGTCGGCGTTGTCACCGGTCTGGCTTGGACCTCCGTCGGTGGGGACCTGCTTCATATCGAAGCTCTGAAACTGCCTGGTAAGGGTCGGATGAAGACGACCGGGAAACTGGGCGATGTGATGAAGGAATCGATTGATGCAGCGGCCAGCTATGTCCGCTCGATCGCGCCCGACATCGGCGTAAAGCCACCGCAGTTCGACAAGATCGACATCCACGTGCACGTGCCTGACGGTGCCACGCCAAAGGATGGGCCGTCTGCGGGCCTCGCGATGGTGACCTCAATCGTGTCGGTTCTGACCGGTATCCCCGTGCGCCGCGATATCGCGATGACCGGTGAGGTCAGCTTGCGCGGCAACGCCATGCCGATCGGTGGATTGAAAGAGAAACTTCTCGCGGCTCTGCGCGGCGGCATCAAAACGGTGCTGATCCCGGAAGAGAACGAAAAGGATCTCGCCGATATCCCCGACAACGTGAAAGAGGGGCTTGAGATCATCCCAGTCAAGCACGTGTCAGAGGTGCTCAAGCTCGCTTTGGTCGATGCGCCGGAGGCCATCGATTGGGACGAAGCCGCGGAAGAAGCCGCCGCTGCGGCGAAAGCGGCTGAGGCTGCAGCCGCCACCGGGGCGACCGCGCACTAAGCCGTTTGGATATGAAATCAGAACGCTCCGCCAAGTAATTGGCGGGGCGTTTTTCGTTGGGTCAGAACGGTTTAGTCTTTTGCAATCTAACGCGCTGGACAAGATGCAGCCGCCGATTTTCAAGCAGCACAATCTCCAACGCTTCGATCATGCCGGTCAGCGGCAGGGTTCCGAGATCCGCAATGTTCAACGCGTTGATGATGCCGGGGTCTGGGTTGGTGGCCACGGTCATGTGGGGCTGAAAGGAATGTTCGGGATCGAACTCGGTGCGATGTGGCCCGTCATAAAGCGCCTGATGAAGCTGAAAGAGTTCATCGGCGCCGCGCGACACGTTCAGCATCAATTTATCCGTTTTTTCAAAGGAATCATGGACGGTCCTAAAGTCGGGAAACTCCACCGCGAATGGCCCAAACCGTTGCGCTGCGGCTTCCGCAAGCGCGATCAGATCGGCTGACCCCACGGATGATACGCCAAAAACCAACGTGATATGCGGCGGCACCAGGCGGGCGCGTTCGGGCTCATGCCACGCGCGAAAGCGCGCGATGTTTTTGGCCGCGACGTCGTCGAAAAACGGATATGTCAGCACGTAAATCACCGTTTGATCGTGTCGCATCAACGGCGTGGCATCAAGGAAGGCGTGCAAAGGATTTCCTTTGGCGATGCGCCCACCCGCACGCTACGCTTGCCCGATGATTGATCACATCACCCTTGGTGTCGCGGATTTTGACCGCGCGACGGCTTTTTATGACACGACGCTGGCCCCGCTAGGTGTGCGCCGCTTGTTTGATGTGCCGCCCGAGCAGTCGGAGGGGATCCGCGTCACAGGCTATGGCGACGACCGGGCCTGGTTCTGGCTGGCTGAGGAGCGACCGGCAAACGGCCTGATCCACTTCGTATTCCAGGCGTCGGATCATGCTCAGGTCGATGCTTTCTACGGCGCTGCGATTGCGGCGGGTGCAAAGGATAACGGTCGACCGGGACTGCGCCCGCAGTATCACCCGAATTACTATGCGGCCTATGTGCTGGATCCGGACGGGCACAATATTGAGGCCGTGTGTCACGCGGCGCTCTGAGACCACACTCCTCTTCTTTGTTTTTCAAATACTCCGGGGGTGTGGGGGCAGAGCCCCCGCAATATCCTGTTGGGTCGCGAAGGATCACAGCGCCTTGCGAAAGGTCACCTTGTCGTCCCCCTCGGCCCAAAAGTCGCGGATGCGCGCCTCTCGGTCATAGCCGCACTGCGCATAGAACACGCGCGTTCGGGCAAAGGCGTCCATGCCAGACGTATCGACGATCAGGATGCGTTGGCCGTCTTCCCTGAGCTTGTTCTCCGTTGCCGCGACAAGTGCCGCTCCCACCCCGCGCCCTTGCAGGCGTGGGGCGACCGCAAGCGCCAGCATGTTCCAGGTTCCGTCCGCAAAGTCTTCGGGCACGGTATAGGCAAAGCCAACCGCCGCGCCCTCGATATGCGCCACGAGCCACAGGGCGGGGTCCTCCCCGGCGAAGGCTGCTGCCGTCATCTCAGGCAGCATCTCGACCGGGAAAAGACCCGTCGCAGAGACAACGTTCTGTAGCTCTGCAAGGTCGGTCTGCGCCAGCGGCGCGATATGGGTCTCGGTCATTTTCATGTCCTCTCGAGGATTTAACGGTTGTCCAGCTGTCCGCGGACCGCCTCGCGGCCCTTGCGGCTGATTTGATAGGGTTTGCCACCCGAGGAATGGATCAGCCGCCGTTTGCGCAGGCGGTCGAACACTTTCATTGTGCAGTCGCTCAGGATTGCGCCGTCACGGGTCACGCACAGGATTTCACGAACCTTGGGTCCGTCTTTGCGGTCCGCGATGATGCGTCCGCCTTGTGCCAGCACGTGCAAAACGCGCTGTTCAAATTTTGAGATGTTCATTGGTCTGTCAGAGTTTGTTCAAGCCATAGTCATCCGTTGCACTGCGGGTCGCAGCGCATCCGGGGGTCCGGCCCGATCCAACGGTGGTGTCCCGAAGGTGGCCGGTTAGGCTGTCCGAGTCTCTGACATAAAAACTCCATCGGGCGGCACCGCCCTGCGCCGTACCTAAGCGTCGTTGGGGCGTACCGCAACCCCTTGCATCCACACGGGTGGGGCGGTATCAGCCGCGTCCGGATGGGTGATTAGCTCAGTGGTAGAGCGCTTCGTTCACATCGAAGATGTCAGCAGTTCGAATCTGTTATCACCCACCATTCCACCCGCAGGGTGGAATGGTGGCCCCGCGGCAGGTGATTGCCCGCAATCACCGAGAGCGTCTCACCTCAACAAACCGAGTGCATGCTCACCCGCAGGGTGGAATGGTGGCCCCGCGGCAGGTGATTGCCCACAATCACCGAGAGCGTCTCACCTCAACAAATCGAGTGCGTGCTCACCCGCAGGGTGGAATGGTGGCCCCGCGGCAGGTGATTGCTCGCAATCACCGAGAGCGTCCGCTTTTGTGCACTAAATCACGCCGGGTCGCCGTTCGCGCTCGAGCGCGCGCTGTTCGTTTTGACGTTGCCGCAGGCATTCCATCTGTGCGGCATGGCGCATGGACAGGACTTCGTGTTCGATGGTGGTTGGCAGGCCGGGTGACGGCGCTCGGAAGAGGCGTTTCAGCATGGGGTTGCTCCTTGATTCGGCTTTGATCTTGTGGAACCGTAGTTCCTCAAGTCCACTTGAGGTCAAGCCTATGCGAAAGCCTGTGACCAGCGATCTGAGCGTCGGTGATTTTGCAAAACGAGCCGGGGTGCCCGTGTCCACGATCCACTACTACGAGGCCGAAGGGCTGATCGAAAGCTGGCGCACCCCCGCCAATCACCGGCGTTACGACCGGCGAGAGTTGCGGCGCGTCGCAATCGTTCGCGTGGCGCAATCGGTCGGTATTCCATTGTCCGAGATCCGCACGGTTCTTGAGCGATTGCCGCGTGGTCGGGCGATCAGCGCCGATCAATGGGCAAATGCCGCTGAACCCTGGAAAGATGCGCTGACCGAGCGTATCGCGCTTTTGACGCGCCTGCGCGATCAGATGGGGTTTTGTATTGGATGCGGATGTCTGTCGCTCGAGAGCTGTCCGCTCTACAACCCCGATGACAGTCTGGGAGCGCAGGGGGATGGTCCGCGACGTTGGACAGGCCGAAAACGCGAAAGATCTGAAATCAAATGACGTTTCACCGGTTCCCACTTTACGTTTTGCGGCATGGGCAAACGGAATGGAACGCCGAGGGGCGTATGCAGGGGTGGGCGGATTCTCCCCTAACCGCACAAGGGCGGCAGGACGCAGCACGGCAAGCGGCGTTGTTGGCAGATGAGGATCTGGCGGGCTTTTCCTTTTGGGTCAGCCCGCTGGGCCGGGCAATGCAGACCGCCGAGATCGCGCTTGCCGCTTATCCTGCGGGGGCGACACCCCACGACGATCTGCGCGAGATCGCGATGGGGGAGTGGACCGGTCGGTTACGCGATGAGCTTGTGGTGGAAAACCCGACGGCTTTTGCAGGTGACAGCATTCTTGGCTGGTATGACCACGCGCCTAATGGCGAAGGGCTGCTGGCCCTAGAAGCACGCTGCGCGGCGTTTCTCGCCACGTTGGATGGTCCCGCGGTGTTGGTTACACATGGGATCACGTCGCGCATGTTGCGGGCGCTTGCCCTTGGGCAGAGCCCCGCAACCTTTGCCGATTTGCCCGGCGGACAAGGGAATGTGCATATTGTTCGCGATGGACGTCACGAAACCCTAAGCTGAGCCCTTGCGCTCGGGTGGCGTTCTCCGTTACAGGAGGCGCCGGACGGGTGATTAGCTCAGTTGGTAGAGCGCTTCGTTTACACCGAAGATGTCGGGAGTTCGAGTCTCTCATCACCCACCATTCCATCCGCAGGATGGAATGGTGGCCCCGCAACAGGTTATTGCCTGCAAACCCAAACATCATCGTTCATCAGACACAGCGTCGTGGCGGTGGGCATCTCTATTGCTTGGCAGACAAAACTGCTTTCCGCCGTCCATCCCTTTGGTCATACTCGCCTCAAATCATTGAGAAGACCGTATGACATTCAAAGAGCTCCTCGCAGCGATACAAGACGCAGACTCCGGGATCGAGATTTGGTCAGACCTAAAGGACTATGTCACCGAGCGCGGGATTGAGCGGATCAGCTACCACCATTTGGGCCGAGATGTGGACTGGCGCGAGTTATCGGTTCAGCTGTCACCACGCGAAAAACGGCTTCTGGCTGGCGATGTGGTGGAAAGTCCCAACGCCAATTTTCACATGATCGCCCATGGCTTTCCCGAAGAATGGGTGCGGGAGTATGTGGAAAGCGGTTTCTTTGAATACGACCCAATTCCCATGATTGCGCATGCGACGACGGATCCCTTCCTTTGGAGCGAAGCGCCTGATCTGGCGGATCTCAGCAATGATCAGCGTGAGTACCTTGAGACGCTAGCGACCAAAGGGGTGGGTGAGGGGGTCGCAATTCAGGTTTTCGGCCCCCACAACCGAGACGGATATTTTGGGTTTGGGTTTGCAGAGCCGCGGCCCGAGTTTTCGGCGGTGCGCTTGCGAGAGTTTCAAATGGCCGCGCAAGCGGTGCATCTGAGTGTGTGTCGGATCATCGAAGAAAAACGCCCAGAAGACGTCGAAAACCTTTCACCCCGCGAAACGGAGGTGTTGAGTTGGATCGCGCGGGGCAAAAGCAAATCGGTTATCGCGGATATTCTGGGCATCTCGGTGCACACGGTCGATACGATCGTTCGCCGGATCTTCCGCAAACTTGACGTGGCGGACCGCACCTCGGCCGCCCTAAAAGGTGTGGCATACGGGCTTATCCCAGCGAGTGAAGAGGCGCGCCTGAACTAGGTGTCACGCGGGTACGTGACTGACACCTTACGTCTGCGTCACCTATATGAAGAGTGTCGCCAGACATAGAGGCACCCCCGCAAATCGGCGCGGTTCAAAGCACCACTCACGGGTTTTCGCGCTGTGGGTGCTTCGGAAAAAATAAATCGTCTGTGCGGCCGTGGATCGGCCAACAAAGAAGCCTGATCACGCGACTTGGCCCGGCACTCCTCGACTGCTCGCAGGACTGCCGGGCTTATTTATTTTTGCAGAAATTATGACAGTTTTTGGGGTTTCTGTGCTTCCATGAACAGAATCTGCGTGGGATTGGAGGATTTTTCTTTTCCCCGCACCACTTAAGTTTCAGCCAAGCAACCATTGGAGGCCGCTATGAGCTGGAACCCTGGACTTGATCCTGATTGTCCCACTGGCGACGATGTCGACGCCATCGATACCGTAATTATCGCTCGCGCCCGCGATCTGGGTGGGTTTGAGGTGCGGCGTGCGCTTCCAGCGCCCAAGCGCCAGATGGTCGGACCGTTCATCTTTTTCGACCAGATGGGGCCGGCTGAGTTTTTGCCGACGAGGGGCATGGATGTGCGTCCGCACCCGCATATCGGATTGGCCACAATCTCGTACCTTTATCGCGGACGGATGCATCATCGCGATAGCCTTGGCACCGATGCGTGGATTGAGCCGGGGGCCGTGAACTGGATGGTCGCGGGGCATGGTATCACCCATTCTGAACGCACCGATGACGAGACGCAGACCGATCCGATGCCGTTCTTTGGCATTCAGACATGGGTTGCCCTGCCGAAAGACCACGAAGACCGCGCGCCGAAGTTTCAGCATGCGGGCGTAGGTGAACTCCCGTTCATGGAAGGTGAGGGCAAAGAGGTTCT
>JABSSC010000041.1 GCA_013214635.1 Paracoccaceae bacterium
GGTCATCGGTGGGCCTTTCCGTATGCGGCCCGACCGATATAGCCGACTCAGGGTCCAGTCGCGAGGTTCCTCGCGATACCGTGACAGCCGCCGCCCTCAGCGATTGCACAGGTTCCGCGCTTGACTGGCACTCAGCCCAGAGCGACCGGTGGACGAGATCACCGAGATCCCAGGATGGACCGCACCTTCTGCCGACAGGCTGAACGTCACTTCGGAGGCCTGCGGGCGCGGGGGCGGAGGTACGACGCGATAGATACGCGTGTTGCGCGGCAGGTTAAGCTCGCGGATCACGAACTCCCCCGCCGAGCACCAATAGTCATGGATGGCCCGGTCCGCCCGAAAGCTGACCGTAAACCGGTCCGACGTCACGGATTCCACGACTTGGGCTGTATCCGACACGCGCGCCGAGGTTGGCGCCAGGGCTGACAAAGGAGCGCGGCGCGCCCGCAGCAATGCACTCTGACTGCGATGTGACGAGAAACGGAAGACCACGCACGGCCTTGTCAAAACCGGCGTGAACACCCGTTCAATTCTCTGAATTCATCGCGAGGTTTCGCAAGCGTCCACGCACGTCGGCGTGAAAGGCGCGTCAGGAGGTCTGAATGAGGTGAACCAGCACCGCGGCAAAGAACACGCCCGACGCGGCAAGCACAAAGGCATGCCAGATCGTCGTGTGGAACGGCAAGCGGTGCGACAGGAAAAACGCCACCCCGCTGGTATAGATCACCCCACCCACCATCATCAGGATCAACACGGGCCAGGACAACGTCGACAACAGTGGCCGGCCCAGCACAACGCCCGCCCAGCCCATGCCGATGTAGAGGGACAGCGCCAGCCACCGAAACCGGTCAGGCGCGAGTGCGCGCAGGGAGGTTCCCGCAATCGCCGCACCCCACAATCCGGTCAACAGCATCCATCCGTGACCGCCAGACAAGATGACAAACGGCGTATAAGTCCCTGCAATCTTGAAATAAATCGCGCCATAGTCGAGCCGCATGTAAAGCCACCGCGCCCGGTGCCGGTACCCCATGTGATAGAGCGCGGAGAAGCCCAGCATCGCAATCAGTGTGACACCGTAAATCGAGGTGGCCACCACAGCAGGTGCATCCCCGCGCCAAAGCGCGGCAAGCGTGATCAGCACGGGCACGGCCATCAAAGCCGAGACCAGCCCAATCACATGAACCGACGCGTCACTCAAACGCTCGGCCCGACTGTAGGGGCGGCTATCGAACTCGGTTTGCAGCATAGGCCTCAAGCCTAGCGCCTCATATGGACAACGCAAGGCGCCGAGGCGCCTCACGTCGGGTCAAGCGCCGGGGTTACTCCGCCGCGTCGAGATATTCGTCCAGAGGCGGACAGGTGCATACGAGATGCCGGTCGCCATAGGCGTTATCGACCCGGTTCACCGGTGGCCAGTATTTGTCCACGCGGAACGCCCCCGCCGGATAGCAGCCCTGTTCCCGGCTATAGGGCCGGTCCCAGTCGCCGATCAGGTCCTCGACCGTATGGGGTGCACGCTTGAGCGGATTGTTCTCGGCATCCACCTCACCCTCTTCGATGGCCCGGATCTCGGCCCGGATATCCAGCATCGCGGTGATGAACCGGTCAAGCTCGGCCAAGGTCTCACTCTCCGTGGGCTCAACCATCAACGTCCCCGCCACGGGCCAGCTCATAGTCGGCGCGTGAAAACCGTTATCAATCAGACGCTTGGCGATATCATCGACGGTCACACCGGCCTCGGCAAAGGGGCGCGTGTCAAGGATACACTCATGCGCGATGCGACCCTGCTTCCCGGTGTAGAGGATGTCATACGCCCCCTCCAACCGCTTGGCGATATAGTTGGCGTTCAGGATCGCAACCTTGGTGGCCTGCGTCATGCCCTCACCGCCCATCATCAGGCAATAGGCCCATGAAATCGGCAGTATCGATGCCGAGCCAAAAGGCGCGCCACTGACCGGCCCCTCACGTCCGCCCGTATCGGGATGACCCGGCAGGAACGGCGCCAGATGCGCCTTGACGCCAATCGGCCCCATTCCCGGCCCGCCACCGCCATGCGGAATGCAAAAGGTCTTGTGAAGGTTCAGGTGGCTGACATCCGCGCCCAGTTCCCCGGGTTTTGAGATCCCGACCATCGCGTTAAGGTTCGCACCATCCAGATACACCTGCCCACCATGCGCATGGGTGATCTCACAGACCTCGCGCACCGTCTCTTCAAACACGCCGTGGGTCGATGGATAGGTGATCATGCACGCCGCCAGACGGTCCCCGGCGGCTTCGGCCTTGGCGCGGAAATCGTCGAGGTCGATATCACCGTTCTCGGCCGACTTGGTCACGACCACGTCCATCCCCGCCATCTGAGCTGAGGCCGGGTTGGTCCCGTGGGCGGATACCGGAATCAGACAGATCTTGCGATCCTCGTCCCCACGTGACCGGTGGTACGCGGCGATGGTCATCAGCCCAGCATATTCCCCTTGCGCGCCTGAGTTCGGCTGCATCGACATCGCGTCATATCCGGTGATCACGCAAAGCTGATGCGACAGATCCTCAAGCATCTCCGCATACCCACCCGTCTGCTCGGACGGGGCAAAGGGGTGGATGTTTGAAAACTCGGGCCAGGTGATCGGCATCATCTCAGCCGCTGCATTCAGCTTCATCGTGCAGGACCCCAGCGGGATCATCGCCCGATCAAGCGCAAGGTCGCGGTCGGCGAGCCGGCGCATATACCGCATCATCTCGGTCTCTGCCCGGTTCAAGTGGAAGATCGGATGCGTCAGATACGCGCTCCGCCGTGCAAGACCGTCGGGGAAGTGGCTGTAATCGCCGGGAAAATCGTCGCGCCCATAGTCCAGACCAAAGGCGCGCCAGACGGCCTCCAACGTGGCCGGGCGCACGGTCTCATCCACGGTCAAACCGATCTTGGTGTCGCCCACTTTGCGGAAGTTGATGCGCTCCCGCCGCCCGGCGTCCATGATCACACCCTGCAGCGCGCCGACCTCGACCGTGATCGTGTCAAAGAACGCCTTGGGCTGCACGTCAAAGCCACCCGCGACCAGACCATGCGCCAGCCGCTCAGTCTTGCGATGAACCCGCTGCGCGATGGCTTTCAGCCCCTCGGGCCCGTGGAAGACCGCATAAAACGAGGCCATCACCGCAAGAAGCGCCTGCGCGGTACAGACGTTTGACGTCGCCTTCTCCCGGCGGATGTGCTGCTCGCGCGTCTGAAGTGCCAGGCGATACGCCTTGTTCCCGCGTGCATCGACGCTCACGCCCACAAGCCGTCCCGGCATCGCGCGCTTATACGCGTCGCGGCACGCCATGTAAGCCGCGTGCGGCCCACCATAACCCATGGGCACCCCGAAGCGTTGGGTCGAGCCCACGGCGATATCCGCGCCCATGGCGCCCGGTTCTTTGAGCAAGGTCAGCGCCAGAGGGTCCGCGATTACAATACCCAAGGCTTTCTCGCCATGAAGCGCCGCAATCTGATCGGTGAAATCGGTCACGTGGCCATAAGTGCCGGGATACTGAAAGATCGCGCCATAGACCTGTGTCGGATCCAGATCGGTGGCCGGGTTTCCGACGATCACTTCAATCCCCAACGGTGCCGCGCGCGTCTGCATCACGGCGATGTTTTGCGGGTGACAGTTCTCGTCAACGAAGAACGCCTTCGCTTTCGATTTCGACACGCGCTGCGCCATGGTCATGGCTTCCGCCGCCGCCGTCGCTTCATCCAGAAGCGACGCGTTGGCGATCTCCAGCCCCGTCAGATCGCTGACCATCGTCTGATAGTTCAGCAGCGCCTCTAGCCGCCCCTGACTGATCTCAGGCTGATAGGGCGTGTAGGCCGTGTACCATGCCGGGTTTTCAAGGATGTTACGCTGGATCGCTGGGGGCGTGACTGTGCCGTGGTACCCCTGCCCGATCATCGTGGTGAAGACTTCGTTTTTCTGTGCCACCTTGCGCATGTGCCATAGCAATTCACGCTCGGACTTGGGCTTTTTGAACTCAAGCGGCGTCTCCTGCCGGATGCTTTCGGGCACCGTCTGATCGATCAGCTCGTCCAGTGAGCCGACACCAAGCGCGGCAAACATCTCGGCCATCTCGGCCGGGCTCGGACCAATATGGCGGCGATTGGCAAAGTCATAGGGCAAATAGTCTGTGGGCGTAAAACTCATGTCTGCTGCTCCTCGAGACGGCTTCTTTGTTTCCCAAATACTCCCGCCGGAGGCGTCCCCGGCGCGACAAGGTGTCAGGCGATGTGGTCTTTATAGGCGTCTTCGTCCATGAACCGGTCCATCTGGCTCAGATCATCGGCCTTGATCTTGAAAAACCACGCCCCGCCCAGCGGGTCTTCGTTGACCATACCCGGCGTATCGGCCAGCGCATCATTGACCGCGACAATCTCACCATCGATCGGGGCCACAATGTCCGAGGCAGCCTTGACGCTTTCGATCACGACGATTTCGTCGCCCTGCGCCACTTGGGTCTCAAGTTCGGGCAGTTCCACGAAAACAACGTCGCCCAGCTGCTCTGCGGCATGTTCGGTAATGCCAACAACGACCATATCGCCATCGACGCGCAACCATTCGTGATCTTCTGTAAATTTCATCTGTTTTGCTCCCTGTTGTTCTTTAGCGTTTGTAGGTGGCGGCCCGGAACGGCATCGCCGTGACAGTTGCGGGAAGCCGCTTGCCGCGCACCTCACCATAAATCGTTGTCCCAACCCCGGCATAGCCGGTCTCAACATACCCCATCGACATCGGCGCGCCGATGCTCGGGCCAAAGGCGCCGGAGGTGATTTTGCCAATTTCTGCGTCAGAGGTTTCATCGGCAAAAAGCACGGTCCCCGCCCGCATCGGTGCGCGACCCTCGGGCAACAGCCCGACCCGCAGGCGCTTGGGCGCGCTGTCCATCTCGCTCAGAATACGGCGCGCACCGGGAAATCCGCCTGCGCGCTCCCCACCGGTGCGGCGGGCTTTCTGGATCGACCAGTTCAGCGCGGCCTCGATGGGGGTCGTCGTTGTATCAAGGTCCGAGCCATAAAGGCACAAGCCCGCCTCAAGGCGCAGGCTGTCGCGCGCACCGAGGCCGATTGGGGCCACCCCCTCTTGCGCGAGCAACGTCTCGGTCAGTGCGACGGCATGTTCATTTGCGACGGAAATCTCGTACCCGTCCTCTCCGGTATACCCGGAGCGTGACACCCACAGTTCCCCGAACTCGGACGGGAAAATCGCGACATCCATGAACTTCATGTCGGCGGTTCCGGGCACGATTGCTGAAAACGCGGCCTCGGCAAGCGGTCCTTGCAGCGCGACAAGCGCGCGGTCAGTGATCTCTTCCACGTCGCAATGCTCGGTCACATGCGCCTGCAGATGCGCTATGTCTTCCGCCTTGCAGGCCGCGTTCACCACAAGGAACAAATGGTCACCCCGATTGGCCACCATCAGGTCATCCAGAATACCGCCCGCGGCGTTGGTGAACAGCGCATAGCGTTGGCGGCCTTTGGCCAAGGACAGAATGGACGCCGGCACCAACCGTTCCAGTGCAAGCGCCGCATCTGCAACGTCACCTGATTTGGGGCGCAGGATCACTTGCCCCATATGGCTGACGTCAAAAAGGCCGGCATCGGACCGGGTGTGCAGATGCTCTTTCATCACGCCCATCGGGTATTGAACGGGCATGTCATAGCCTGCGAACGGGACCATTTTGGCCCCGAGCCCAACATGCAGATCGTATAGCGGCGTGCGCGCAAGCTCGGCCATGTATCCTCCTCAGCCGGGCTTGAAACCGGCATCGCACAAGGGCGCGGCGTTGCGCGCCCGACGATGCCCCCTCTGTCCTTTCGCCTGAGATCGTTATCCCTTCGGCGCCCCGTTACGGGGTCTCTCCAGAGTTGTCGTTGTCGGCGGCGGTCCTTGTGGCCTGAGAGTTTACCGGGGCGGTTGCTCCTTCGGCATCGGCTAAACCGATTCTCCCGTCGCTGACCAGTCTTGCATAGGGGCAGTTGAACATTCGGGCAAGCCCTTGCCTTTCCCCCGCCGGTGCCACAGATCAGGGCATCATGCAGGACCCCTTCTTTTTCGGCTATGGCAGCCTTGTTAATCGCGCCACGCATGACTACCCGCAGGCGGCACCGGCGCGCGTCCAAGGATGGCGGCGCGCGTGGCGGCATACGGCAACACGCGGACTTGCATATCTCACCGCAATCCCTTGTGAGAAAAGCGAAATAGACGGGTTGATCGCTGGCGTTCCAGGATCGGACTGGGCGGCGCTTGATCATCGAGAACGGGCCTATGACCGGGTTCCCGTCACCGCGATTTCTCACCCCGTAACACCCGCACCGGGCGTCGAGATATACTGGGTCCCAGAAACCAAGCATCCCGCCGCCGATCGCATCTTGCCGGTGTTGATGAGCTACATTGATGTCGTGGTTCAGGGGTACCTGAACGAGTTTGGGGAACAGGGTGTCCGGGAATTCTTTGCTACGACCGATGGCTGGGACGTGCCGGTGCATGACGACCGGAATGACCCTGTGTACCCCCGCCACCAGACGCTGAACGCCTCAGAACGGCGGTTGGTGGACCGAACGCTCGACGACTATCGCGTCGGTGTCGTCACATTGCCCCTCGATCAGCGGCGGTGGTGAAAGAGGCTATGCTGACGCCCCTGCCGCGCAAAGGTCTTGGGGGCCTCCGCTTCGCTTGACGAAGACGACGCGATCACCCGGTTGGTCAGCCACCCGCCCAGCAGGCCAAAGACGACACCGCCCAAAGCCTGCCCGATCAACACACCGGGCGCTCCAAAAAGAGCAGCCCCTGCGATAACCGGTGGGATCGTCCCGAGGGTATGCCGGCCCCAGTTGATCCACGTTGAATAGAAGGGATGGCCAAGATTGTTGAAGGCCGCGTTCGAGACGAAGATCATGCCATTGAAGAACCACAAAAGCGCCAACGGCCCACAGAAGAGGAACACAAGCTCTTCCGCCACGCCGCCATCGATCTGAAAGAGCCACGCGATGGGCCCCCGCAGTGCGAAGAGCACGGCGGCAACGACCACCGTTACGACGGCCGTAAAGATCAACGCGTCCCGGTAAGCGCCTTTGACACGGTCATTTTTTCCCGCGCCATAGTTCTGTCCGATGATCGGACCGACCGCACCGGACAGCGCAAACAGAACGCCAAAGGCCACGGGCGTCAGACGTCCCACGATGGCCATGCCGGCAACCGCCTCTTCCCCGAACTCGGCCATGGAGCGTGTCACATAGGCCTGTCCAACCGGGGTCGCGAGTTGTGTCAGGATTGCCGGGAACGCAATCGTGACGATGGGACGCGCATCCTCAACAATGCCCTGCACCGAGGGCTTTGCAAAACCGCCATAGATCCGGATCACCGGGATCAGCGCCGCGATGGCAATCGCAAATCGCGCGGCGACCGAGGCCAGTGCCGCCCCCGTGAGTTCAAGATCCAGCCCAAAGATCAGGATCGGGTCGAGGACCGCGTTCACGACGCCGCCCCAAAGCGTGACATACATTGCGCGGCTGGCGTCGCCATGCGCTCGCAAAATCGCGCTGCCAACCATGCCAACCATCAGCACCGGGAGCGACGGTATGATGATCCGCAAATACCCCGTCGCGAGCGCTTGCGTCTCCCCGGAAGCGCCGACGAGGCCTGTTAACTCCGGCACGTAAACCCATACAATCGCGACAAAAACAGTGCCAAAGATGATGCCCCATATCATCGACGACGTGGCGCGATGGCGGGCCTTATCCTCGTCCCCTTCACCCAAGGCCTGTGCAACAAGTGCGCCACCTGCAATCGACATTCCGATCGAAAAGGACGACGTGAAAAACAGGATCGCACCGGCATATCCAACGGCCGCCGCCAGTTCCGCCTTACCCAGCATCGAGATGAAAATCATGTCGACAAAATCGACAATGAAGATCGCAACAAGCCCGATCGAGGCCGTCAGCGACATGACCGTCACATGCCGCAGCAGGTTACCTTCGAGAAATTTCGCCTGTTCACTGGCCATGGGCGGCGCGCCTCACTCAGGGTGTTGACGCACCATGAATGTGCCGCGCCAGAAAAAACAGACAATAAATCCCAGCCCGAAGACCGCGCCTGCGATATCTCCAAGGGGCGTCACCGTGAGAAAGCCGCCAGCACTGATCACCAGACCAAACCAGCACAGAAGCCGCGGCAGACCGCCTGCCAAACCGGCCAAGGACACCGCGAGAATCCAAGCGGCCCCCGCAATCTCATTTCCGCCGCCAATACCGTTTTCGATAAGTTCTGTGGTCTGCCAAGTCGCTGCGCCACGTGCAGCGTCGGCCACCCCTTGCTCAACCGCCAGACCAAGACCGACATTGGCCGCCATTCCAGCCCCCAGCACAAGCGTCGCCCAGACCAGCCCCAAGCCCATCGACAGACGCGCCGCAACGGTGGAGCCAGAAGACAAGCGCGCCTCCAGCGCCAGAACCAGCACAACAAGCGCCAAGGCGTTCAGCACATAAATGACCAGATACCAGATGCTTAGAAGCGTTTCCTGATCCGTCAGCAAGGCCATTGTTTCGGCTGCAGTTCGATCTGGGCGCATAAAGCCGGCCGGTTCCAGAACCGCCAGCAGAACCACAAACCCAAACACATAACTCAAACCGCAAACCAGCGCGGCGACGCCCCCCAACCGGTTGAATTTGGTCATGTGGCCTCTCCCACGTTTCTGCCGTTCAGACCTTGGGTTTGCTTTGCAAAAGCGGAAGCACATCGGCCATCTCCGGCCCGCGTGTGCGACCCGTCAATGCATGGCGCAGCGGCATGAAAAGCCCTTTGCCCTTGCGTCCGGTCTTTTCTTTCACCGCCGCCGTCCATTCGCTCCAGGTCTCCGGTCCATACGGCGGCTCACCGAGCAGCGCCAACGCCTCGCGCACAAAGTCGATATCCTCGTCTGCGATCATCGGCTTTGCGCCGTCTTTGAACACCTGCCACCACGCGGCAAGGTCGGCGCGCTTTTCGATGTTTTCGCGCGCCACAGACCAGAACTTCTCAGCAATTTCAGAAGGTACGCCAATGTCTTTAATCTGGTCCGCGACCGCGGAAAATTCCAGACCATGCAAGTGACGCGCACTGAGCGGGCCAAGATCGGCCTCATCAAATTTGGTCGGCGCAGCGCCAAAGCGGCCAATGTCGAACCCATCGATCAATTCGTCCATTGATCCACGCAGTTCAACCGGGTCCGATGATCCAAGCCTCGCCATGAGGCTGAGGATCGCCATCGGCTCTACCCCTGCGGCGCGCAGGTCGCGCAAGGACAGTGTGCCGAGACGCTTCGATAGCGCTTCGCCTTGTGGCCCGGTCAGCAAGGAATGGTGCGCAAATCGAGGCACAGCACCGCCCAAAGCCTCGATGATCTGAATCTGTGTGGCCGTGTTCGTCACGTGATCGGCGCCACGCACAACATCTGTCACGCCCATCTCGGTGTCATCCACGACCGACGCCAGCGTATAAAGAACCTGCCCATCCTGCCGGATCAAAACCGGGTCACTGACCGAGGCCGCGTCGATAGACACATCACCAAGGATCATATCCGTCCATTCGATGCGGTCGTGGTCCAGCTTGAACCGCCACACACCCTGCCCGCGCTCGGCGCGCATCGCCTCGCGCTCGGCTTCACTCAATGCCAGCGCCGCACGGTCATAGACGGGCGGTTTGCCCATGTTGAGTTGTTTCTTGCGCTTGAGATCCAACTCGGTCGGCGTTTCAAACGCCTCATAAAACCGCCCTTCGGCGCGCAATGCGTCTGCTGCTTCCGCGTAGCGATCCAAGCGTGCCGATTGCCGTTCTTCCCGGTCCCAAGTCAGGCCTAGCCATTCAAGGTCTTCCCGGATGGCATCTACATATTCCTCTTTCGACCGCTCCGGATCGGTATCGTCGAGGCGCAAAATAAACGTGCCCCCCGCCTTGCGCGCGATCAGAAAGTTGAACAGGGCCGCGCGCAGGTTGCCAACATGCAGGTACCCGGTGGGCGAAGGGGCAAATCGTGTTGTGGTCATCATCATCTCTCGGATAGGCGTGCTGGCCCTTTCATAAAGGCGTGGCTTTGTCCATATGAAGCGCGTGACCAACTGGCAAGATACCGAGGCCCCGGATGCCGCTCAGATTGAGGCGCTGGCCCAAGCCGCGCTCGCGCGATTGCCAGACGCTTTTCAAGGCCCCGCCGCCGATGTCGCCCTGATCATCGCAGAATTTGCACCCGATGCGATCCTGAGTGACCTCGGCATTACAGACGCTTTTGAACTTACCGGGCTCTATGACGGAATTCCTTTGACCGAGAAGTCCGTGATGGACCAACCCCATCATCCCGATACGATCTGGTTGTTCCGACGCCCTATCCTCGACGAATGGGTGGCGCGTGGTGATCAACCGCTTGGACACCTCGTTGCGCATGTATTGGTGCACGAGCTTGCCCATCATTTCGGGTGGTCCGATGAGGACATCGCCGCAATTGATCGGTGGTGGGAATAGATCGACAAAGATCGATCACGAGAATTTTTATCGATATTTTATGGAAAGCTGGGATCGCGCCTCTAGGTTCAAGCGGGACTTGCAACACGGAGATATCGCATGTCCACCACTCCAAAAATCTCTCGCCGCGCCGCTCTGGCAGCCGGAGCAGCCCTTCCCCTCGCCGCAGCCGTCGCGCGCCCGAGCATCGCCATTGCCGACGGCCACGCAGGCACGCCGCCAAACTCGAACAAGTTTTCGTTCCAGATCGGCGACTTCGAAGTATCGACCCTGCTCGTCGGATCGCGCATGGTTGAAGAGCCACAGAACATCTTTGGCATGAACGTCTCGGCCGAAGAATTTGCTGCCGCATCGGAAGAGAACTTCATTCCCAGCGACAAAGTGCAGTTCTTCTTTACGCCAACTGTCGTGAACACAGGCTCTGAAGTGGTGCTGTTCGACGCTGGCCTGAATGCCGCAGGCACAGCCGCAGCGCTTGAAAATGCCGGCTACACACCCGACGACATCGACACCGTTGTTATCACGCACATGCACGGCGATCACATCGGCGGCCTGACGGGTGAAGATGGGTCTGCGACCTTTGCAAACGCATCCTATGTCACAGGCCAGATGGAATTCGACGCCTGGTCGAAAACCGACAACGAAGGCTTCGCCGCAAAAGTTAAGCCACTCGCCGAAAAGATGACCTTCATTGGGGATGGCGGGTCTGTGGCCTCCGGGATCACCGGCATGGCTGCGTTCGGACACACGCCGGGTCACATGGTTTACATGTTGGAAAGCGCGGGTCAGCAGCTTTTGATCACCGCGGACATGACCAACCACTATGTCTGGTCGCTTGCCTACCCCGATTGGGAAGTGCGCTTTGACATGGACAAGCAAGCAGCGGCTGCGACCCGTCGCAACGTGCTGGGCATGCTGGCGGCCGACAAGGTTCCATTTATCGGGTACCACATGCCGTTCCCTGCAGTCGGCTATGTTGCGCCGCGCGGAGATGGCTTCCGCTACGTCCCGCACAGCTATCAGACACTGCTGCAGGGCTGATCACCTGCTATCGCTAACATTTCTTACGGGGCGCATCTTTGCGCCCCGTTTTTGTTTGTCTAATGTCCGGCGCAATCCATCGATTCGCCGGACCTGAGACATGCCCGCCATCCTGACCGTTACGCTCAACCCAACCGTTGATTTCGCAACCACCGCGCCCGACATCGAAGCCAACGTTAAACTCCGTTGCTCCGAGCCGGACATTGATCCGGGCGGCGGCGGTATCAACGTGAGCCGCGCAGTTCAGCTTTTGGGTGGTCAATCGACCGCTCTCGTGGCTATCGGCGGCACGACCGGCGCGCAACTTCTTGAGGCGCTCACGCGGGAGGCGGTGGCAACCGTCGCCATTCAGGGCCCGGGTGAAACGCGCCAGTCGGTTTCCGTGACCGAGGCCTCGTCAGGCGATCAGTTCCGTTTCGTGATGCCCGGCCCGACATGGGCCGCGGATGACGTCGACCGTGCGCTCGCTGCCATTGAACGCGCCGCAGGCGACGGGGCTTTTGTGGTCTTGTCCGGCAGCCAACCCCCCGGTGTGGCGAAGGACTTTCCAGCCATCCTCTCAAACCACCTCGCCGGGCGTCACACGCGTCTAATCGTGGACACGTCTGGCCCAGCGCTGTTCCATCTGGTGGAGAAACCTCACGAGGCCCTCTATGTCCTGCGCATGGACGGGGAAGAGGCAGAAGAACTTGCCGGGCGCGCCCTGCCCGAAAAATCTGACACAGCGGGCTTCGCGCAAGAGCTTATCGCCAAGGGCGTGGCCGAGGTCGTCATTGTCGCGCGCGGGGCCGATGGGTCGATCCTCGCCACCAAGGATGCGTGCTGGCACTCTTACTCACCTCCCGTTGACGTTGTCTCGACCGTGGGGGCTGGCGACAGCTTTATGGGTGGCTTCACACTCGGCCTCTCCCGCCGGGAAGCGCCGGAAGACTGCCTGCGTCTGGGCACCGCCTCCGCCGCCGCCGCTGTCATGACAGAAGCCACCCGGCTGTGCACACGCGAAGACGCCGATCGCCTTCTCCCCTTGTGCGCACTCGACCGTATCTAAGACTTCATTGGTCCTGAAAATACTTCCCGCCGGAGGCACCGCCCGCGTGAAGCGCGGGCCAACAATCGCGTCGCGCCGCGAGGCGCGGCCTTTGGATCAGCCGGGGTCGCGCCAGCGGTTCACAATCGGATAACGACGATCAAGCCAGAACGCGCGGGGTGTCAATCGCACCCCCGGCGCCGACTGGAAGCGTTTGTATTCGCTGAGATACACGAGGCGTTCAACCTTGCGCACGACCTCGGCGTCGAAACCGTCCGCGACGAGATCCGCCACCGACGCCTCGCGGTCCACCAATCCTTCCAGGATCGCGTCGAGCACGTCATAGGGCGGCAGGCTGTCGTCGTCGCGCTGATCTTCGCGCAGCTCCGCCGAGGGGGGTTTGTCGATCACGCGGGTCGGGATAACCTCGCCTTCAGGCCCCATCATCCAGTCGCGATGGTTGGCGTTTCGCCAGCGACACGTCTCAAACACCCGCGTCTTATACAGGTCCTTGATCGGATTGTACCCGCCCGACATGTCGCCATAAATCGTGGCATAGCCCACCGCGACCTCGGACTTGTTGCCCGTGGTCAAAAGCATCTCTCCAAACTTGTTCGACAGGGCCATCAACAACAGCCCGCGCAGGCGAGACTGAATGTTTTCCTCTGTGATATCGGGCGTTGTCCCTGCGAAAAGCGCGCTCAAGGCCTCAGTGACGGCAGCCCGCGGTCCCGATATCGGCAGATCGTCCAAACGACATCCCAGGCGCTGCGCGACCGCCGCCGCGTCTTCCAGCGACTCCGACGACGTGTACTCGGACGGCAGCATCACGCAGCGTACATTCTGGGGTCCGATTGCATCCGC
Organism: Paracoccaceae bacterium; assembly: GCA_013214635.1. GTDB lineage: Bacteria > Pseudomonadota > Alphaproteobacteria > Rhodobacterales > Rhodobacteraceae > JABSSC01. The sequence continues at coordinate 13,450 of JABSSC010000041.1, forward strand.
CGCTATCGTCGCCACGATCGCAGAATCAATCCCGCCCGACAGCCCCAACAAGACTTTGGAAAACCCAGCTTTTCCAAGATAGTCGCGCAGCCCCTCGACCATCGCGCGGTAATCCTGTTCCCACGCAGACGGCAAAACATGCCTTTCCCCAGAAGCGGCCACCCACCCCTCATCGGTTTCCGAGAAATCGACATGCACAATCGTTTCATCGAAGTCGGGGAAAAGGTGGGTCAGGTCTCCCCGCGCATTCAGCACAAAGCTCGTGCCGTCAAACACCTGATCATCCTGACCGCCGACCATATTGAGATAAATGACCGGCAAACCGGTTTCGACCGTGCGGGCCACCATGTGGCTCATGCGGGTGTCATGCTTGTTCCGGTGGTAGGGTGAGCCGTTGGGCACCAACAGGATCTGCGCACCGCTTTCGGCCAGCGTCTCGGACACCACCTCGTGCCAGGCGTCCTCACAGATCGGCACACCAACACGCACCGGTCCCACGGCGACCGGCCCCTGCAACGGGCCTTGGTCAAACAGGCGCACTTCGTCAAAAACCGTCTTATTGGGCAAACAGTGTTTGAGAGCGCGGCCCTTAACGACTCCGTTCTCAAGCACCCAATATGCATTATAGAGCTTGTCACCCTCCGCATATGGGCCACCAACCCCAATCGCCGGGCCATCAGCACAATCGCGCGCAAGTTCCTCAATCACAGCCATCGCATGTTGCGTGAAGGCCGGTTTCATCACCATGTCCTGCGTCTGATAGCCGGTGATGAACATCTCTGGCAGCGCGACCATGTCAGCGCCTGCATCGCGCGCGGCCTCCCACGCTTGGCGCACCTTGGCAGCATTCCCGGCCATGTCCCCCACTGTGGGGTTCAACTGGGCCAGCGTCAGTCGGAACGTTGCGCTCATACCAGACTCCTCATTGCGGCGCACCTCTTAGCAGCTTTGAGCCGGGGGAAAACCCCGCGCTTGGAAAAGGTTGCGACCCCCCGCCCTGTCCCCTAGGTTTGACGGGAAACGAACCAGCGGGCACAAGAATTCCGCGGAGAGACAACAGGGAATATGGCTCTGAAACCGATACTTTGTAGACCGCTCTTCGGTCTTGCGCTGGCCGCGCTCGTAGCCGGCTCTGCTGCTGCTCAGGACAACGGCACCGTCATCACCAAGCAATATGATGATGGTGGCGTCTACGAGGGCACCTTCAAAGACGGAAAGCAGCACGGCACCGGCACGTATCGTTTGCCGAATGGCTATGAGTATTCCGGCGAATGGGTCGACGGTGAAATTCTGGGCCAGGGCACGGCGCGGTTCCCTAACGGTGCGGTCTATGAGGGCAGCTTTGCCGATGGCAAACCCAGCGGGACCGGCAAGATCACCTTTGCAGACGGCGGCACCTATGAAGGTGACTGGGTCGCCGGCGAGATTACGGGCTCTGGTGTGGCAACCTATGCAAATGGCGTCCGCTACGAAGGTGGGTTCGTCAACGCGCTGCACGATGGGAATGGCCGCATGGAAAGTCCAAACGGCTATGTCTATGAGGGCAGCTGGGTGGCCGGCATCAAAGAAGGCAAAGGCCGCATCGTTTACCCCGACGGCGCCATCTACGAAGGCGACCTCGTGCGCGGCGCGCGCGAAGGCCGCGGCACCTTGTCCATGCCCGATGGCCTCGTCTATATCGGCGATTGGTCCAACGGCCAGATCAATGGCATGGGCAAACTAACCCAGCCAAACGGGGACATCTATGAGGGCCAGCTGGTCGAAGGCCAGCGTCAGGGCGAGGGCAAGGTCCTTTATGCCAACGGCGACACCTATGAAGGAACCTTCGACAACGACCTGCGCAACGGCTCAGGCACCTTCACCGGGACCGACGGCTATGTGTATGTCGGCGCGTGGAGCGACGGAAAGATCGAGGGCCAGGGCCGGGTCACCTACCCCGATGGCAGCGTCTATGAAGGGGCCTTTCTCAACGACCTCGCGAACGGGTTGGGCAAGATCGTCTATCCCGACGGCAACACTTATGAAGGCAACTGGACCGATGGCGTCATTCAGGGTCAGGGTGTGGCGACCTATGCCAACGGCCTGCGCTATGAAGGGACGTTCGTGAATGCCCGCATGGAAGGCACAGGCACAATGACCTTTGCCGATGGGTACACGTATATCGGGGATTGGAAGGCCGGGCAGCGGGACGGACAAGGTGTTGCAACCTATGCCGATGGCACCGTCTATGAAGGCAGCTTTGTCGCCGGTCAGCGTGAGGGTCAGGGCACGATCCGTATGCCTGATGGCTTCACCTATTCCGGCGATTGGGCTGATGGCGAGATCAATGGAACGGGCACGGCGACGTATGCCAATGGGGACATTTACGAGGGCAGCTTCGTGAACGGCCAACGGCAGGGTGAAGGTACGATCCGTTACGCGACGGGCGAGACGGCCTCGGGCGACTGGACTGCGGGTGAACTTGAAAACGCTGCAACGGACGCCACTGAAGAAAGCACCGAAGAAACGACCGACACGAACTAGGTTGGCTCAAAGGTCGGCTTCGGTTCCCGTATCCACGACCTCTGCCGCAACAAAACTGGGGCGCGCCTTCATCCGGGCGTAGTAGCCTTCCAATGGCCTACCAGCCCACTCTTCCGCAAAGCCGTGGATCGTGAATCGCGCCAGTGCGGCCGTGGCAAAGCAGTCTGCGACCGAATAGCGCGGACCCGCCAGAAACGCCTGATCCGCCAGCGCCCCTGACATCTGAGCCAGCAGATCATTGGCCTCGTCAACGAATGGCGCCATCAACGCCGGGTCCTTGAGGATCTTTTGGAACCGCGCGTTCCCGTCGAGCCGTGCGGCAATCAAGTCTTTCAGATCGGGGCGCTCCGTCGCCAGTTCGCGCAACAGATTGCCCCGTGCGACAACCTGCGGAGCTGTCCCATCGGGATCGAGCCGTTTGCGATAAAGCAGCACGCCATAATGAAGCGACATGATCCGGTCAAGCCAATCCTGAGCGGTCTCGTCGCCCGACAAGTCGGGTCCTTCAAATTCGTCAATGCGACGAACGATCCGTTTGGTGTCTGTGACAATCTCGTCAGCGCCGATCTTCAGCGTTGGAACGACGGCCTTCGGGTTTAGCGCAACATACCACGGCTCGAATTGTTCATTCGTCTCCATGATATCGACCGACCGGCGCGTGTGTGGTAGCCCCTTCTCGACCAGTGCGAGACGCGCCATCTGCGAGCAAATCGAGGCGCGGTGGTCATAAAGGGTGAGGTCAGCCATGGGAGACGTCACTTGAGCCGGACGACCATTTCATAGCCATCATCGGTTTCATCCCAGGTGACGCCGTGTTTCTTGAGCGCCTTTTCAAGCGCGCGCACCGTTGAATACCCCGCGCCCGATCCGCCTTCGAGGCGCTTGAGCGTTTGCACATGCACGCCAGCGGCCTCGGCCAATTCTTTTTGCTTCAACCCTGCCGCGCGCCGCGCCCGGGAGATCACAACCCCAATCTTCATGTCTCGTCACTCACTGTCCCCACGATGACGTGCCAGTTAAGCATAAATCACGCAACACAAAACGCGAACTATTGTATTTCGAGTATAATTTTGTGCTCTAAATGTACCTACCCAAGTATACTTGGACAAAACTTAGTTCCAGCCGAAGAGGCCCGGACAGAAGACGATCTTGGCCGGGAACCCCTAGCCCATTTCGCTAAAACGGGTCGGCATCATACGATCGGCGAAGGATTGCTCATGATTGTTCCCAAAAACGAAACAGTTAAATACCGCCAGTGGGATCTCTTCGACATTTCGGAACGGACAGACCAGATCACAGTCAAACGGCCCAATTCTGATCACATTTGTCCGCCAAGACGGAGCCAAGACAAAAGGCACCGGTATGACCTCTGAGACCACACATTCCACTTTGCGCGGCTTCGACGCACGCTCTGACCAAACGGTCGGATCGGAACGTGTGCGCCCTCAGCCGCGTCGGCACAAGCGACTGCCGGATCTTGTCCCGGCGGATGCAGATCTGTCCGCCCCCCGTGGCGCCTTTAGCTCGCCCGCGCTTCAGGATGAATCCACCGTCTTTACGGAACGGGCGGAATGCGACAGCGAAACTGCAAAGATGACGGTCTATGTTTTGAACGCCATCCTGTTCCTGATCGCTTTCCCGGTTGGGTTTGGCATGCTGATGTTCAACATCCTCGGCGGTGAGAACCTGCGCACCACGGCGCATGTCATGGCGCTGACGGGTATGGGAAGTGCTTTGTCCTTCAGTGGCGCAGCGATCCCGCTGATCAGCTAACAACCTCTAACGCCGCCAGCCCGGCCCGTTGATCGCCGGTCAAATCGCGCGCCCGGATCACCACTGTGTGGATTGAAAAAACTACGGCGTCGGTTTTGGGCAGCCGAAACAGCGTTTGCCGCTCTGACCGAAGATACGCCGCAGGTGTCGCCCGGTCGCGCGGCGGTTCATCCTCTCGGCGTGGTTGATAGAGTTCTGCGTCGTTGTACATCAGCGCATTTGATCGCCACAGCGGACGCCCGACGCGGAGCGCGTCAAACAAGCGCTGAACGCGGCGTTCGACCTCGGGCGTATAGCTTTCGACAGGCGTGTGTATGGCCCCCATGGGCCGCCCGATCTTTTGTTTGAGCGTCCAGCTTGCCGGAAAACACAGGATCGCCGCGCTCAGCACGTGGCCCGAGGTCGACGGGGTCAGAATACAGAAATCTTCCTGCACCAACCGCCCCAGTGTCACCAATGGACGCGACGGGTCGAGGTCCACCGCAATGCCGTCGGGCCGCAGTACCTGGCTCGTTCCAAAGGCGTATCCCGGGCACTGGCGCAAAAGCGTGAGGATACTCTCATAGAGTTCCGCCGCGCCCCCCTCACCCGCTGGACGCATCTGATGGACATCGTCAAGGCGCTCTGCGATCAGCGCGTCCCGGCGGGCCATTTGTCCGGCGAACGCATCGTCCTGCAAAACCCAGCTTCCCTCCTCGGCGGGCTGAATGCCGGGCAAGCGCGCGGTGTGGGCCGTCATCCAAGGTGCATGCGGAAGTTCTGATTGAAGGATAGGCGCAGACATTCCAACACTCTGTCACGGAAAGCGATGGCGCAAAAGCGACATCGACAAGCGTCGGAATCGGGCGTGACCGCAAGGTTGCTTCACCCGCATCGTTCCTCTGTCAGGGAGGATGCAATGAATACGCATTACCGGGATACACGCAAAATCGACCCCACACGCGGGGCCATGCTGGGTGACAACACGCCCAACGATCCCGATCGGATCGAGATCGGCCCAACTGCGTTGGCCTATGGAGAATGGGCGGCGGCCGGGCTTGAACTGCCCGATCTTCAGGCGATGCGCCGGTACCGGTGGGAGCGGTTGGTCAACCACATCATCGCGCGCGACTATGGTGGGGTGTTGATGTTCGACCCGCTCAACATCCGATACGCGACTGATTCCACCAACATGCAGCTTTGGAACACCCACAATCCGTTTCGCGCAGTGCTTGTCTGCGCGGACGGGTACATGGTGATTTGGGATTACAAGAACTCCCCGTTTCTCAGTTCATTTAACCCGTTGGTGCGCGAAGCGCGGTCTGGCGCGGACCTGTTTTACTTTGATCGCGGCGACAAGGCGGGCCATCAGGCGGGGATTTTCGCGGCAGAAGTGAAGGACCTGATCGCCCAGCATGGCGGCGGCAATCGCCGGCTGGCGGTCGATAAGGTGATGCTGCACGGGCTCCGCGCGTTAGAGGCGCAGGGGTTCGAGGTGATGGAGGGCGAAGAGCTCACCGAAAAGGCACGCTCGATCAAAGGGCCCGACGAAATCAAAGCGATGCGATGCGCCGTTAATGCCTGTGAGGCCGCGGTCTATGCCATGGAACAGGCCTGTGTCGCAGGGAAGTCTGAAGATGAGATATGGTCCGTCCTGCATGCCGAGAACATCAAGCGTGGCGGCGAGTGGATTGAAACCCGGCTTTTGGCCTCGGGTCCGCGGTCAAACCCGTGGTTTCAGGAGTGTGGGCCGCGGATCGTCCAGCCCAATGAGATTGTGAGCTTCGATACCGACCTTGTGAGCAGCTATGGCATTTGTGTCGACATCTCACGCAGTTGGTGGGTTGGCCCGGGCAAGCCGCGCCCGGATATGATCTATGCCATGCGCCATGCCCACGAGCACATCATGACCAACATGGGCATGCTGCGGCCCGGTGTCGCTATTGAGGATCTGTGCCGCAACACGCATGTCCTCGACGACAAGTATCAGGAGCTGAAATACGGCTGTCTGATGCACGGTGTGGGCCTGTGCGATGAGTGGCCGCTTGTCGCCTATCCCGACAAAATGGTCGAAGGCGCATTCGACTATGAGCTACAGCCGGGGATGGTGCTTTGTGTGGAGGCGCTTGTGGGAGAAGTCGGCGGGGATTTCTCGATCAAGTTGGAGGATCAGGTGGTCATCACCGAAGACGGATATGAGAACCTGATTTCCTACCCCTTCGACCCAGCTTTGATGGGCGAAACCTAACCGACACGTGGCGTGCGATAGACGTAGACCGCGAATTCGAACGGGAATGCGCCGGGTCGGGTCAGGTAGTCGTGCCGCAGCACCGGGTGCCCTCCGAGTTCGGTCTTGCAAAAGGACAGCACCTCGGCCGGATCGACATACCAAAGCTCGGGGTCATGAAAGTCCACAAAACGGGTCATCGCATTGAAAGCGATACCTTTTTCGGATGCGTCCCACATGGCCCGCAGTGACGAGGTCAAAAACCCCCAATTGTCGTCCATCGCGTTGTTAAAGATCCCGGATGCCAGCGCGTAATCGACCGGACCAGGCAGCGCGTTGGGAAGATCGGACCGCATGACCCTGACTTGGGTCGCTCCCGCGGCGCGCGCGCGCAAATGGTCCAGAAACTCAGGCACGATGTCGACGCCGGTATAGGCGCTGTAGCCACCCCGATCTTCGAGATGGTCCCAAAGCGCCCCCAGCCCGCACCCGACATCGAGCACGTGCCCAAGGTCATCGTCTATCCCACACAGTACGCGGAACCGCGCGAACTGACTGTCCTTGTCGGCCCAGTGCACCGCCTTTGCGCCGGGGCCATGTTCGCGCAGGCGTTCAGCGTAATGCGCGATCATCGGGTTTGTGGACGTCGTCATGCCAAGGCGCCGCGTAGCCGGTCACCAAGCGTGTCTTCAAAGAAGCGCATAAAGGCCAACCGCCCGCGATAGCCAAATGCGATTCCGTGAATGTTGGGGCTGGCAGCTTGAATGGCAGCTTGGGCAGCGTCGTAGCCGTCACGCCAGCCAGTCTTGGGCAAGGTATAAGCAACCGGATGGCTCCACCCAAACCGGTCATGCGCCACCGCATCTGCGCGGAGATATCCCACGTCCCGAAGCGCGTCCCACGCGGCCTGCGCGTTATCGTCGGTGATCACGTCGCGCAAATCTTTGGGGTGCCCGGGCATTTCGCAGGTCACATAAGTGCGCCCATCAGGTTTGGTCTGGGCGCCGTAAACGCCCGCTTTGTTGTACCGAAAGGGAAGCCGCTTGCCGGAGTAGTCATGCAGGTAATCCGGTCCAACAATCGCGTCCTGATCGACCTCAAACGCAAAGAAGGCGGTTCCGACGGGATGAGCAGAACTCATAAGATCGACGTCGGCGCCGATGATCTTCATCAGATGCGTCTCGGGCAGTGACCAGAAGAGCGCCCTGCCCTCAATCCGGTCTTCCCCGACCGTGACGGCGATACCGCCGTCAATGTGCTCAACCCCATCCACGGGTGCGCCAGTCCGGATCGCGACGCCCAGCGCGCGCAATCTGCGGTCAGCGGCTTCGCAAAAGCCAGTCAGACCTTTGCGTGCGGGAAAGGCAAAGATCTTGTTTGCATTGAGTCCAATGAAATCCGCGTCTCCGCAATAAAGCGAGACCCCCAACCGATCATCCCAGAACGATGAGGTGCGTTTGAGCGCCAGCATGTCGTCATCCGTGCCCAACCGGACGCGCGAAAACATTCCCAACAGCCCAGCCGCATCGGCCGAGATTTCAGCCGGGTCAGCGCCTGTGTACTTTTTGACCATCGGAGACAGACGCGCGGCCAAGGCGGGGCCGAATTTCGCCAGCAAAACGTCAGCATAGGTTTCCGGTGGCGGGCCCGCGGCCGCGTGCTCAAGCGCGGCCAACTCGGCCAGTGCGCGTGCAGCGAACTCAGGCTCATCCGTGAAATCCGGAAGTTCAAACCCGGAAATCCAGGTTTTGTCGTTGGTCGTTGCCCATTGCTGATCTTCAAAAACGAGCAGGTCGTTGCCAAGGATATCAGGATAGAACGCCGCCCCGAGATCAGAGCGCATGTCAAAGTTATGCGTTCCGTTGTCGAGCCAATACCCGTTCCATTCACGGCTGTTGAGGTTTCCGCCCAGCGTCGGCGCTGCCTCGATCAGGTCTACCGCGTATCCTTCCCGTGCGAGGCGCCATGCGGCATAGATGCCCGCAAACCCGCCGCCCGCGATGATCATTTTGCGCTCAGCCAACAGGTGTCTCCACTTCCAGTAACTCTTCGAGATCGTGATGCGCGCCCACGCCTTGGCGCGCGAGCGCTGCAAACCCATCCGGACCGACCGCGGCCAAGGCCTCGACAGCTGACATGTGGGACACGAAAGCGTCGCCTCCTTGCGCGTATTCCGGGTGGGAATAATTGAATATTTTCAGATCGATACCCGATCCGGGAAAGGCGTTTTCCCTGGCAAGGTAATCGATCGCACCCGGGGGCGAGACATAGATTGCACCATCCACAGACCGGCAGAGATCAACAAGCCGGTCCGTTTTGAGTTGTGCAACGGCCGCGTTGCCTTCGCTCGTGGTGTAGCGCGGTGTCGCGATGCCAGTTGCATCGCAAATCCGGTCTATTATTGCACGGTTGAGCGATGACAGCCGCCCGTCGCTTTCATCGAAGCCCTGGCGAACAAGATCAACCGCAACGGCCCGGTGGGGCATACCTGACAAAACTTGATCAAGCGCGGCGATCAACCCGGCCTCAAATCCGTCATCCACCACCTTGGCCTCGGCGATACTGACGCGCGACGGCTTGCGGCGCATTTTGAGGGACAACCATATAGGCGCCCCTCGCCCGCAGATCCGGTTCCGACTTTGCCAGCTCTGACGTGAGAACTGGACGTCATCGAGGAAAAAGAAGTGGTCCACTGCATCAATCAGCGCGAAATACCCGATCCACGGCAGGAAAGTGGGCTGCATGATGGCGACGGTCGTCATGGGCCGATAATGCGCCAATCCGCGCGCCGCTCAAGCCATTTAAACGCGAGACAGCGTCGGCCAGCAGAGTGTCACACAAAGTCACCTTGCCGTGACGACCTGTCGCAAAGCTTGCAGTGTGCGATGCAACGCCCACATGGTCGCTTCCAAGGATACCTGAAGGATGCGTGCTATGGGCATGGAAAGAATCTCATTTCCCGGACATTCCGGCGGCAAGCTTGCCGCGCGTCTGGATATGCCGGATGGCCCACATCTTGGCACCGCACTGATGGCGCATTGCTTTACGTGTTCAAAGGATATTCCTGCGTCGCGCCGGATCGCCGGGCGGCTGGCTGCGATGGGTATTGCTGTTCTACGCTTCGACTTCACGGGTCTTGGCCATTCCGAAGGCGAGTTTGAGAATACGACGTTTTCATCCAACGTGGACGATCTTGTTGCCGCTGCAGGCTACCTTGCAGATCGCGGCATGGCCCCGTCGATGCTGGTGGGTCATTCGCTTGGCGGTGCGGCCGTTTTGAAGGCGGCAGGACAAATCCCAAGCGTCAAAGCCGTCGTGACCATTGGCGCGCCATTTGACCCCGAACACGTGACGCACAACTTTGGTGATGCGCTGGACAGCATCAAAACCGACGGCTCGGCTGAGGTGCAGCTTGGCGGGCGGCCCTTCACCATCAAGCAGGATTTCGTTGAGGATGTCGCCGCCACCGCTTTGGCGCCTGCGATTGGGTCGCTTAAACGCGCGCTCCTCGTCATGCACGCGCCGCTGGACAATGTGGTGGGGATCGAAAATGCCACCGAGATCTTTCTCGCGGCCAAACATCCCAAAAGCTTTGTCACGCTCGATGATGCTGATCATCTTGTGACCAATCCGCAAGATGCCGAATACGCTGCAGAAGTCATTGCCGCATGGGCCGGACGGTACATGGATCTTGAGGTACCAGCGCCGCCACCCGGTGCGCCCGAGGGCGTGGTGCGCGTGAGCGAAGCGGACCCGGCAGGTTTCCTTCAGGATGTGAATTCTGGTCCCTACCATCACACGGTGGCGGACGAGCCGCTCGCCTATGGCGGGACGAACAAAGGCATGTCGCCATATGGCTTTCTGGCCTCAGGGCTTGGGGCCTGCACCTCGATGACCGTGCGCATGTACGCCCGGCGCAAGGGTTGGCCGCTGGCACATGTTTCGGTGGACGTGACCCATGACAAGGTTCACGCGCAAGACGCCGAAGCGGTCAACGGGACCGAGCTTAAAATCGATCAATTCACGCGGGTTGTGCATTTGGTTGGTGATTTGACGACCGAGCAACGCCAGAGGTTGCTTGAGATCGCCGACAAATGCCCCGTGCACCGCACTCTGGAGCGCGGTGCAAAGGTCGTCACGTCTCTCGACGACTGATTATCTCAGACGCCCACCGCCGCCAGATGGGCGGCTGGGCCGAGATGGCCGCGTTGTCGCCGGCGGTCGACTGACGCTTGGCGGCTTGGCCACTGGCGGTTTGTAGATCGGCGGCGTTGGCTTGGGCGGAATCGTCCCGATGGGCGGCACAGGTTTGGCTGGTGGCGGTTCGATCGGATTAACGGGCTTACCCGGCCGATCAGGCAATTCCGGCGGTGGCCGGTCCGGATCACCCGGATATCCTGGTGGATAGTAGCCGTAGCGCCAGTAGAAGTCGTGCCAATAGAGCGAATCCGAATAATAGGGCCCTGTTGACGGCTCACAGGCCGCCATAGCGATAAGACCGGAAAGTCCAATGGCGGCGTTTCGCAGAATAGCTTTGCGTCGCATGGTGTTACCTCCCTGCCTTGATCGAGCGGAAGACGCTGTTGATCTCATCAATCACGCCATCCGCCGCGTCTGGTGTTGCAAGACCGACCATCAGCGCGATGCGTGATCCCGGCAGATCGACCATGACAATTGAGAAACGGATATTGCGCCCGTTCCGCTCACCGTCCCCGTTGATGACCCTTGACGGCAGACCGCCGAATCGCGTGTCAAACGTCGCGCCAGCAGTAGGGTTGTCCACAAGGAACTGGCCAATATTCGTTACATAGGTCTGAGCGTCATCCAGTGTCGCAATACCTTCGGGCGAGGAAAGACCGATCCACGCGTCCTCGTTGGTTTCGGGCTGCAACGCGATGATCCGACGAACCTAAAACTCACCGAAATCGGGATCTTCAAAGACCCTCGGACCCCCGCTGCGTGCGAGCCAGAAATCAGGCATTGAGACCGAAAAGATCGCGCCGTCTCCCTGAGAATAGGTGATTGGCGTCTGTGCGAAACTTAGCGTCGGAAGGGCGATGGCGAGCGCAATCCCCATACCGCGCAGCAGGCGGATAAATTGCATGTTTTTGTTCCCTGCTCTTTTTTGCAGGCTGGCCAATCAATTTCGTTCTGTCCAGCCCCCGCACAAAAAAGAGCGCGGCCGTTAAAGCCGCGCTCCTGAACTTCGAGAGACCTTTGACTAGGTGCGGGCTTTGCCAACCAACGCCCAGAGCGCAGGGAAGATTGCCGCCGCGAGCGCCAGTTTCAGCGCATCGCCGATCAGGAACGGCGTCAGGCCCCAAGCGAGGATCGGTTGATCCCAGCCATAAAGCTGCCCGAGCCACAGAAGTCCCGGGACGTAGATAAGGGCGTTGCCGATCAGCATCGCGACGGCCATGCGCACGACAGAACGGTCCCATCCTTGCCGCGCGAACCATCCCAAGGCGAGTGTGGCAAGGACGTACCCCACAAGATAGCCACCTGTGCCACCCATCATATAGCTCAGGCCAGCACTTTCCGCGGACGATCCGGCAAACACGTCAAAGCCCAGAGCGCCGATGATCATGTAGCCAAGAATTGTCGTCAGGCCCAAGCGCGGACCATATGCGGCACCAATCGACAGAACCGCAAACGTCCCCATCGTCACCGGTACCGGCCACATGGGAATCTTGATTTTCGCAGCGATCGCAAGGGCTGCGATACCGGCGATGACCAGAATGGCCTGTTTGATACGAAGCGCCGCGCCTTCAGACGGGCCAAAAGCCTCGGTCAAAACGCGATCGGAAGTGGTGGTGGCCATGCGCCCCTCTCCTGAATTGTTTTCTTGGGTTGCGTTTTGCACCAGCACAGACGCGCGTGCAAGCCGCATCACGCGTGGCGGGCGTAACGGCTTGTCATCGTATAGTCCTTGCGCGGCCCCGTAACGCGCCAACTGGCTGACCAAGTTGGCCATGTAGTGAAGTCATAATTGACCTCATAGCGATCCGGGTCGCACAGATGTGTTGCCTCAGGGTCTTCGACCGACAGCGGAATGGCATGAAAGGGACGTCCGTCATCGAAATCGACTTGCAGCCAGCCGCGTTCCTGCCGCCAGATGTAGCCGCGCGTTGCAACCATGGGCGCTGACGACCCCAGACGCAGCGTTCCTTCCTCGCGGTACAAGAGGCGTTGGCCCGCGCGCCTGAAGGCTGCCTCTCCAGCAAACTGACCGTCGGGACCGCCCAGATGATCCTCAATCACCCGCTCGATTGACCAATTCCCCTCAAAGGCCCAAAGCGTTGCCGGGGCGGCCATTGCGCCTCTCCTTGCTGTTGCCGAAAGGGAAGTCTAAGACGCCCGCGCGCGCCCCTCAATAAAAGAAAGGTTAACGCCACATGATCCCTCGCTACTCCCGCCCCGATATGGTTGCGATCTGGTCGCCCGAGACCAAATTCCGCATCTGGTACGAGATCGAGGCGCATGCCTGTGACGCGATGGCGGATCTGGGCGTCATTCCTGCGGACAGTGCCGCAGCAGTTTGGAAAGCCAAGGATGTCGAGTTCGACGTCGCGCGCATTGATGAGATCGAGGCGGTCACAAAACACGACGTCATCGCCTTTCTGACGCATCTGGCCGAGATCATCGGAAACGAAGAGGCGCGGTTTGTGCATCAGGGCATGACCAGTTCGGACGTGCTTGATACGACATTCAACATTCAGTTGACCCGTGCGGCCGACATTCTCATTGCCGATATGGAGGGCCTGTTGGCCGCGCTCAAGCGTCGGGCATATGAGCACAAGGACACCATCCGGATCGGCCGCAGCCATGGAATTCACGCCGAACCAACGACGATGGGCTTAACATTTGCTCGTTTCTACGCCGAGATGGACCGCAACCTCACGCGCCTGCGCACCGCGCGGGCCGAGATCGCGACTGGTGCAATCTCAGGCGCCGTTGGAACCTTTGCCAATATCGACCCGGCGGTCGAAGCCCATGTGTGTGAAAAACTGGGGTTGGAGCCCGAGCCGATCTCAACCCAGGTTATCCCGCGCGACCGCCACGCTGCCTTCTTTGCAGCGCTCGGCGTGATCGCCAGCTCTGTCGAAAACATCGCCATTGAGATCCGCCATATGCAGCGGACCGAAGTTCTGGAAGCCGAAGAGTTCTTTTCCAAAGGCCAAAAGGGGTCGTCAGCGATGCCGCACAAGCGCAATCCGGTGCTGACCGAGAACCTTACCGGCCTTGCGCGGTTGGTGCGCATGGCTGTCGTGCCCGCGATGGAGAATGTCGCACTTTGGCACGAGCGCGACATCTCGCATTCATCGGTGGAACGAAACATCGGCCCCGACGCGACAATCACGCTCGACTTCGCGTTGGCGCGGCTGACGAGTGTTGTCGATAAACTGGTGGTCTATCCTGACAACATGATGGCCAATCTCAACAAGTTCAAAGGCTTGGTGCATTCCCAGCGCGTGTTGCTGGCTCTGACGCAAAAGGGTGTCAGCCGCGAGGATGCCTATCGCCTTGTCCAGCGCAACGCGATGAAAGTGTGGGAAGATGGCGCAGACTTCATGGCCGAACTTAAGGCGGACCCAGAGGTTACGGCGGCCCTGAGCGACGCCGAAATCGAAGAGAAGTTTGATCTGGGCTATCACACCAAGAACGTCGACACGATCTTTGCACGCGTCTTTGGATAACTGTTAGGCTTGGCGGGACTCACGAAGGGGTTTCGCGTTCATGTACGTCCTGTTCGGCTATGCGTATCTGGCCTTTCAGATTGGGGGGTTCTTTTGCGCCTATCAAGCGGCTGCGCGCGCGCGCACCGCGCAAGGGGCGACGGGATGGGTGATTTTCCTCATCGCCGCCCCCGTGCCAGGCGTGATTGCGTACTTGTTTCTTGGGCATAGCCGGATCTCGGACTACGAAGACAGCCGAAGAAAGTCAGAACGCGTGTCGGAAGGCGTTCGTGAATATGGCGAGCGCTTTGCGCCGGATGCCGCGCTTGGGGCCGCATCGATTGCTTATAGTCGGATCGCGGAACTCCCCCTGACCCGCGGCAATCGAACCGAGGTGTTGATCGACGGCACAGCAACCTTTGACGCGATATTTGCCGCGCTGGATGCGGCGGAAAACTACATTTTGGCCCAATTCTACATCATCAAGGACGATGACCTGGGTCGTGAGTTTCAGGCCAGACTGATCGCCGCAGCAGAGCGTGGGGTGCGCGTTCGATTGCTGTTTGATCAGGTGGGCAGTGGCAAATTACCTGCCGCTTGGCGCGACAGACTGGTCGCTGCAGGAGCCGAGGTTCTTGACCCTGCAAAGGGGCGCGGGCCGCGGCAACGCCTACAGATCAACTATCGCAACCACCGCAAGACCATCGTGATTGACGGCAAGGTCGGTTTCACTGGCGGGTTGAATGTGGGCGATGAGTATATGGGCCGCAGTGAAGAGTTTGGTCCATGGCGCGACACGCATATTCGGCTGGACGGTCCCGTCGTCTCGCAACTGCAGCTGCTTTTCGTCGAGGACTGGCACTGGATGATGCGGGAAAGCATCATCGATGACCTGAACTGGGACGCGACACTGTTTAATGATGGCTCGACCGCCCTGATTGTCGGCACCGGTCCGGCAGATGATTTTGAAACCGGGGCGCATTACTTTTTCGCGATGGCAACCGATGCACGTGAGCGGCTTTGGATTGCGTCACCCTATTTTGTGCCCGATCTCGATATTCGAACCGCATTGAAGCATGCCGCGATGCGCGGGGTTGATGTGCGAATACTGGTGCCGGACGTGATCGACCACAAAATCCCCTGGCTCGCGGCCTTCGCCTTTTTCGATCAAATGCGCGCGGCAGGCGTGCGAATCTTTCGCTACACCGACAGTTTCATGCACCAAAAAGTGGCTTTGGTTGATGATCGCATTGCCTCTGTGGGGACAACAAACCTCGACAACCGGTCGTTTCGCCTGAATTTCGAAGCGACGGCGATGATTTTTGCCTCGGACGTAGCGGCAGAGGTCGAGGAGATGCTGATCCAAGATTTTTCGCGCAGTTTTGAGCTGGAAAAGCAACTCTCGGAGCAGCCGTGGTATATCAAGCGAATGGCCCCTGTTGCGCGGCTTTTTGCGCCTTTGTTGTAAACTGACATGCGTTTGAGGTTAGCCAGCTACAATATTCACAAGGCCGTCGGGTTGGATCAACGTCGTGACCCCGAGCGCATTCTTCAGGTGATCATGGAAACCGGCGCAGATGTGATTGCGCTGCAAGAGGTTGATCGCCGCCTCGGGCCGCGTCCGACGGTCCTTCCCCCTGATCTTATTGCGAGCGCAACGGACTATCACGTGGTGCCGTTTGCCCGCACCGAGGTCAGTCTAGGCTGGCACGGAAACGCGATTTTGGTGAAGCCGAATCTCTCGGTTAAGCGCCTTGTGCGCATACCACTCCCCGGTCTGGAGCCACGCGGCGCGGTACGTGCGACCGTCTCAGACGGTGAGTTGTCGTTGACGGTTTTCGGTGTGCATTTGGGTCTTTTGCGCGAATGGCGCACACGGCAGCTAACCCGTCTGGTAGCCAAGGCTGACGTCGCAGGTGGTCCGGTGGCGCTTGTTGGCGACTTTAACGAATGGTCAACGACGACGGGCTGTGAAGCGCTTGAGCCAATGTTTGAGGTTCTGGCGCCGGGTCCAAGCTTTCACGCCGCCCGCCCGATCGCCTCACTGGACCGGATTGCCGTCACAAGACAAATCACGGTGCCGGCAACCGGTGTTCACGCGACCCCGCTGGCGCGCATGGCATCCGACCACCTGCCGGTCTGGGCGGACCTCGACGTTTCAATGTGATCCGCAGCATTGACCGGTTTCGCGGACGTGCTAGGCTCTTCGGTACAGTGAGGATAAGGAGAGACCAATGAAGAAGACCAAGACCCTTCTGGCCGCTCTGGCCCTGACCGTCGCCCCAACTCTGGCGATGGCGATGGGGTGCTCTGGCTACGGACACGAAACGACCGCGCAGTCCTGCATCGCTGGGACGGCATGGGACGCAGACAAAGGCGCCTGCGTGCCGGTCAACGCCACGTCCTGATCAAAGATACAGTTTTGGGAGAAAGGCGGCCCTGGGCCGCCTTTTTTCTTATGCGCCGCGCCCTACCCTTGGGGTGAGAGACAAACTTTGGAGCAGAATTGATGCGTTTACCACTTATCGTTGCTGCCTGTGTCCTGCCCACGGCGCTTTTTGCCGCCGGCAGCTCGAGCGATACACCCCCGCAACCGACAAGCACGACCCAAAGCTGCGAGACCGGTCAGGTCTGGGATGAAGAGAGCAAGTCCTGTGTCTCGCCGCAGGAAAGCCGTCTCAACGATGACGTTCTCTATGGCGCGGTCCGCGAGTATGCCTATGCGGGCGAGCTTGGTGCGGCCTCTGGTGTTCTGGATGCCATGTCGGATCAGGCGGATGACCGCGTTCTGACCTATCGCGGCTTTATTGCGCGAAAGTCCGGAGATTTTGCCGCAGCGGAGGCCTTTTATGCAGCCGCGCTGGCGCAGAACCCCGACAATCTGCTCGCCCGCTCCTATCGTGGGCAAGGATTGGCCGAGATCGGCGACCTTGTCGCGGCGCGCGCTGAATTGACCGAGATTCGCAAGCGTGACGGGCGCGGCACATGGCCCGAGCTGGCGTTGCGATTGGCAATCGAAAATGGGCGCGGTTTCTCCTACTGACGCGTAGGGCGTCGTTAACCTTGGCAAGGTTATCTGGTCACTGAGATTCTAACGTCCCGGTGGCCATGCCCAACGACCTGACCCTTCCTACGCCTCCCGGCATTGGTGCGGCGGACTTTCCTGCCGCGCCAGCCTTAACGCGTCGTCAAAAGGCGGCAATCCTTGTGCAGGCGCTGGTGTCGCACGGCATGCGCCTTCCCCTCAATCGGCTGCCCGATACACTTCAAACGGACCTCGCCGAGGAGCTGGTGCGCATGCGCCCGGTGGATCAGGCCACGGTGCACGCTGTGTTAGAGGAGTTTGCAGATCAGATTTCATCGATCGGGCTGTCCTTTCCCAACGGACTAGAAGCTGCGCTTGAAACGCTAAACTCACAAATCAGCGACACGGCGGCGGAAAAACTGCGCCGCCGGGCCGGTGTGCAGTTCCACGGCGATCCTTGGGAAGTCATCGGTGGTGCAGACAGCGAACGGTTGGTTCAAATATTCGAGGCTGAAAGCATCGAGATCTGCGCAGTTATTCTGTCCAAACTGAAGGTGTCGAAGGCGGCCGAGATCCTGTCGCTGCTGCCGGGGGAACGCGCGCGCCGTACAACCTATGCCGTGTCACGAACCGGTGGCGTTTCGCCCGCAACGGTGCAGCGGATCGGCGTGTCAGTGGCTCGGCAGCTTCAGGCCCGACCGGTTCATGCGTTCACAGACGGGCCAGTTGATCGTGTCGGCGCAATTCTCAATTCCGCACCCGCAAGCACGCGAGACACGGTGCTTGAGGGGCTGGAGGCCGAGGATCAGGGATTTGCCGAAGAAGTGCGCAAGGCAATCTTCACATTTGCCAGTATCCCAAGCCGGATTGATGCACGCGACATCCCCAAGGTTATCCGCGTGGCGGCTCAGGAAGATCTGATCATGGCCTTGGCCGGGGCTGCTGGGGGTGATCTCGAAGCGGGCGAATTCATTCTCGCCAACATGTCGCAACGCATGGCAGACAACCTCCGCGGCGAAGCGAAAGAGGCAGGAAAGGTAAGCGAGGCTGATGCCGAAGCCGCAATGTTGCGCATCGTTCAGCAAATCCGAGGGTTGGAAGCGACAGGCGAAATCAGCCTGATCGCGGACGATAGCTAGATCAACGGCACATCTGCCCTTGTAAGCGCGGCGCACAGGCCCTAGCTCTGGTCGCGCAAAATGGCCGAGACGAAACCCAAATCCAATGCGCCAGAGCCGCCCTCGCTGAGCGACCATGTTGTCAACATTGTTGCGCGCGCGGTGCTGGGACTGGCGCGCGCGCTGCCCTATCGTTGGCGTGTGCCAATGGTGGGCTGGTTCATGTCCCGGATCGCAGCCCCTCTTGTGGGATGGTCAAAGCGCGTGCGCGACAATCTGACCTATGTCTTTCCCGACATGCCAGAAGCCGAAATCCGAAGGCTCATGCGCGCGGTGCCGGATAATGCCGGGCGCACATTTATAGAGATCTATTCAGGGCAGGATTTCATCAACCGAGTGAAGGACTTACCCCTTGAAGGACCCGGTGCTGAAGCGCTGACTGCAGCACGCGAAGCGGGCAAACCAGTGGTTCTCGTTACCGGGCATATCGGCAATTATGATGTGGCCCGCGCAGCGCTTTTTGCCCAAGGCTTTCCCATGGGCGCGCTCTATCGGCCGCTTGGAAACACGCTCTTTAACGAACGCTATGTCGAAGCCATTTCGACAATTGGCTCTCCGGTTTTCCCGGCAAGCCGTGATGGAATTGGCGCCCTGATGAAGCACATGCGTGGGGGCGGTTGGCTGGGCATTCTGATCGATGTTTACGCAACCCGGGGCGCGGATCTGACATTTTTTGGAAAGCCTGCCCCGACCGCGGTGTCAGCGGCGGAATGGGCGCTAAAGTTCGGCGCCACGGTAATTCCTGTCTATGGGCTACGGCAGGATAACGGGCTCGATTTTCGCATTCACCTGAGCGACCCGATCCCGCCAACCGATCCCAATACGATGACTCAGGCACTTAACGACGATCTTGAACGCATCGCGCGCCAGCATCTTGAACAGTGGTTCTGGATCCACCGTCGGTGGAAGCCAGAGCGTCAGTTGGCGCGGGCGGCCGCCAACATCGGGCCGTAGTCGGTCGGCTGAACCAAAACGACAGCGTCTTCATCATTGGGCATGCGGGCCGCAAAGCTTTCGCGCCCTGCGCCATCCCAAACGCCGATCCGCGTCCAGCTTGTCACGATGTTGTAGTAATCCAACGTCCGCCCTGCGTTTTCACCGCGCCGAATGTCCACTTGGCGGTGCGGGGCGTACGTGACGACGTAAACGCTCGCCTCGCCCACAGGGGCTGACTTGGGCTCGACTTCGACCGTGATTGTATTGCCGCGGCGCGAGGCATCCACGTCAACGGTATAAGGCTTGGCTTTGTTGGATCGAATCGCCGCTGCCAGATCATCGGGCTTGAAGCCGACAACGAAGTCATTGCCATGCACAACCATTTGCGGGGTGTAGACCGTCCGCGTGCCACGGGCACGCGCATAGAGCCTTTGACGATTGGTATAAGCAGGATCCGCAAACTCGTCCTTCCAACCGATGTAGTCCCAGTAATCCACGTGCAGCGCCAACCCGATTACGTCATCGCGCATCGACAGCCCGTGCATCAGAGCATCGGCTGGTGGGCAGGATGAACACCCCTGGCTGGTGTAAAGCTCAACCACCACAGGCTCATCCTCAGCAACCGCGTGCGATGCGAGTGTGAGAAGAGCGGATGTGAGTAACGTGACAAAGCGCATGGGGCATATTCCTGTGTTGCCCCTCGTTGCTACCCAACCCGCCCGTAAATGACCAATCACCCTTTTGCGAGAGCGCCCCATTCCCCGGTCACCGTCGCGTGACAGACACGTCACCGGTCGCCGAAAGTCGGGAAAATCCTCAGATTGTTTCGAGGTGATTGACGCCGTCCGCCTGACACAGTCATTCTTGTCCCAAGCCAGCCACCACATTTCTGAGGGAGCACGTTTTCATGCCTATTGTCGTTGGTCAGGATACCGCCAAAACTCGCAAGACGCTCACCGTTGGGTCAGCCAGTGTGACCTATTACTCGATCGCCGCAGCGGAGGCCGCAGGATTGGGTGATTTTTCCCGCCTCCCCGCGGCGTTGAAGGTCGTGTTGGAGAACATGCTGCGTTTTGAGGATGGCAAAACCGTGCATGTCGACGACATCAAAGCCTTCTCAGATTGGGCGACAAATGGCGGTAAGGCAGCACGCGAGATTGCCTATCGCCCGGCGCGCGTGCTCATGCAGGATTTTACCGGCGTACCCGCGGTCGTCGATCTTGCGGCAATGCGCGACGGCATCACGTCTTTGGGTGGCGATCCCGAAAAGATCAATCCGCTCAACCCTGTTGACCTTGTGATCGACCATTCGGTGATGATTGATGAGTTCGGAAATCCCCGCGCGTTTCAGTTCAATGTCGACCGCGAATACGAGCGGAACATGGAACGTTACACCTTCCTCAAATGGGGGCAGTCGGCGTTCGACAACTTTCGCGTTGTGCCGCCGGGCACTGGCATCTGCCATCAGGTGAACCTCGAATACCTCGCGCAAACGGTTTGGACCGACACCGACCAACATGGGGAAACGGTGGCCTACCCGGACACATTGGTCGGAACGGACAGCCACACGACCATGGTCAATGGCGCAGCGGTTCTGGGCTGGGGCGTTGGCGGGATCGAAGCCGAGGCCGCCATGTTGGGCCAACCGATCTCGATGCTGATACCGGAAGTCGTGGGCTTCAAGCTGACCGGAGAGATGATCGAGGGGACGACCGGCACGGACCTCGTCCTCAAGGTGGTTGAGATGCTGCGCGCCAAGGGCGTGGTCGGTAAATTTGTTGAATTCTATGGCCCGGGCCTTGACCATCTGCCGCTCGCGGACCGCGCAACGATCGCCAATATGGCCCCGGAATACGGCGCGACCTGCGGCTTCTTCCCCATCGATGGCGAAACCCTGCGCTATCTGCGCAATACCGGACGCGACGAGGCGCGTGTGGCCCTTGTTGAGGCTTATGCCAAGGAAAACGGGTTCTGGCGAGGCGAGGACTATGATCCAATCTATACCGACACCTTAACGCTCGATATGGGCACAATTGTTCCGGCCATTTCGGGGCCCAAGCGCCCGCAGGACTATGTCGCGCTGACAGATGCCAAGGCGGCGTTCGAACGAGAGATGGCGGAGACGTTCAAACGCCCGATGGGCAAAGAGGTTTCGGTCGCGGGCGAGGATTATACGATGGAATCTGGCAAGGTCGTGATCGCATCGATCACGTCCTGCACCAACACGTCCAACCCGTATGTCATGATCGGGGCCGGGCTGGTGGCGCGCAAAGCGCATGAACTGGGCCTCAACCGCAAACCATGGGTCAAAACCTCGCTCGCGCCCGGCAGTCAGGTCGTCTCGGCCTATCTTGAGGCTGCCGAGCTTCAGGATGATCTTGATGCGCTTGGTTTCAACCTTGTGGGCTATGGCTGCACGACGTGCATCGGGAATTCGGGACCCATTCAGCCGGAAATCAGCGCCGCAATCGCCGAGGGCGACCTGGTGGCGACGTCAGTCCTGTCCGGTAACCGCAACTTCGAGGGCCGGATCAGCCCGGATGTCCGGGCCAACTACCTCGCCTCGCCGCCCTTGGTCGTGGCTTACGCCATCGCAGGCACAATGGATATTGATCTGACAACCGAGCCGTTGGGACAAGACAAGGACGGCAATGATGTCTTTCTCAAAGACATCTGGCCCTCACAGTCAGAAATCGCGCAGCTTGTCGAAAAGACCGTCACCCGAGAGGCCTTTCAGGAGAAGTATGCGGAAGTCTTCACCGGCGATGAAAAGTGGCAAGAGGTCAAAACCACAGACAGTCTCACCTATGATTGGCCGACGGCCTCGACCTATGTGCAGAACCCACCCTACTTTCAGGGTATGACGATGGACACGCACGCGATCGAGAATATCGAGGGCGCGCGGATCATGGCGCTTTTGGGAGACATGATTACGACTGACCACATCTCGCCTGCGGGGTCGTTCAAGGCGGAAACTCCCGCCGGGAAATATCTGGTCGACCGTCAGGTCACGCCGCGTGAATTCAACTCGTACGGGTCGCGCCGCGGCAATCATGAGATCATGATGCGCGGGACATTCGCCAACATTCGCATCAAGAACGAAATGCTTGATGGGGTCGAAGGCGGGTTCACCAAAGGACCTGACGGTCGCGAGATGCCGATCTATGACGCCTGCATGGCCTATCAAGAGGCTGGGATTCCGTTGGTCGTGATTGGGGGAGAGCAGTACGGCGCCGGGTCATCGCGCGATTGGGCGGCCAAAGGGACCGCACTTTTGGGTGTGAAGGCCGTCATCGCGGAAAGCTTTGAGCGCATCCACCGCTCCAACCTTGTCGGGATGGGGGTGATTCCCTTTGAATTCACCGGTGGCGACACGCGCAAGACCCTGGGCCTAACCGGGGATGAGACGGTGTCGATCCACGGGCTGGAAGGCGTGCAGCCTTTGCAAGAGGTGCCGTGCACAATCGTCTATGCGGACGGTACCGAGAAGACGATCACCTTGAAATGTCGGATCGATACAGCCGTTGAAATTGACTACATCGAAAATGGCGGCGTGCTGCACTACGTGCTGCGCAATCTTGCACGGGCCGCGTGACGGTGCGGCGGGTCGCACTGATCACCGGGGCGGCGCGGGGTATCGGGCGCGCTTCTTGACCAGTGCCCCACTATCGAAGCCATTCGGGCCGACCTTACGGATCCGGGTTCAGCGGGCAGAATCGTCGACGCGGTGATCGACCGGTTTGGCCGTCTCGACACTCTCGTGCTGAACGCAGGTGCCTTGGGCACCGATGAAGTCGAGGATCCTTCAGTGAATTTCGACGTCAATGTGTTGTCCGCGCATAGGATGTTGACCGCAGCCCTCCCGCACTTGGCGGCCGGGTCATCGGTCGTGGCGATTTCGTCCGTGAACGCGCGCCTGCCCGCGCAATCCGCGGTCCTCTATTCCGCCAGCAAAGCGGCGCTCGACACATGGGTGCGCGGGACGGCCAAGAACCTTGGCCCCAAAGGTATCCGGGTCAACGCTGTTGCACCGGGCGCGACTGAGATCCCCGAAAGCCCTCGCCCGGAAGAACTCGTGGCACTCTTTCGGGATCTCACCGCTCTTGGTCGGGTCGGCACGCCACAGGACATCGCGCGTGTCGTGCGGTTTCTCGCCTCAGATGCCGCTCAGTTCATCACGGGCGAGGTGATCGCCGCGTCCGGCGGATACCGGCTGTGAGCACACCGCGGCACTGATTCTGCCGCCCGTGGCGCCGTTCGGCCGGTCAAAGCCAGCCACTCGTTTCTAATCTGGAAACAGTTGGCGGCATGCGAAAGCGTTGGTGTGGCACGGGGCAGAAACAGCGAATTTCCTCGCCCTGAACGCCCAAATAAGGCAGAACTAGGGCAGTCACGGGGGGCTTAGTAATGAGTTACGACAGTGTAACTGCGCGTGTGCGCACGATCGTCAGAGCACTTCCATCGGGTTTGCCACCGATGGAGATGGGAATTCTTCTGATGATGGGACTTTTGGCAATGGCAGGCTCTATGTGAGCCTAGTTCGCGGCCTCGATCACGGGGCGGATCGTTCCATCGAGCGACCGCTGCGTGATCGGCCCGCGAAAATGATGAACGACCGTCCCTGATCCGTCGACGATGACCGTCTCGGGCATGGCGTAAACACCCCAGTCAATCGCATTGCGTCCAGCAAAATCGACACCGTGCCCCGCAAAGGGGTCACCAAGTTCGTCCAGAAATGCGAGCGCCTTTTCCGGGTCGTCCTTGTAGTTGATGGCGTAGACCGGCACGCCGTCTTCGGCGAGGGCCGTCAGACTGGGATGCTCTGCGCGGCAAGGCGCGCACCAGCTTGCCCAGAAATTGATGACCTTCACCCCAGGCTCCTGCAAGACGGCAGGATCAAATCCCGGTTTGCCGGGCAATCCCTCTAACGTTAGTGGCGGAACCGGTTTTCCGACCTGTACTGACGGCAATGCGTCAGGGTCATCGCGCTGCATCCCGGTGAAAAACAATCCTGCCAGCGCAAGAAAGGCCACCGGCGGGATCAGTACCAGCCAAGACACCTTAGCCATCGGCGCGCTCCTCAGCCTCCGCCAACTGGCGGCCCACACGCGCGGCACGGGCCGCACTCAAAAGGACAATCACAATCAATAGCGCGATGGAAACGCCATAGGCCGACAAGACCTCAACCGCATATTTCCCCAGATCAGGCATCACGCATCCTTTCACGCAGTTCCAACGCATGAAGTCGGCGCGCCCGAATTTCGGTACGGGTGCGCATGAACACCAAACCGACAAACAACAAGATGAACCCCGCAATGCAGACCAAGAGCGGAAAGTAGAACACGTCCGAGATGTTCTCTTCTGCATCGAGCGACAGCGTCGCGCCTTGGTGCAGCCCTTGGTTCCAGAAGTTCACGGCATAGCGCGACAAAAGCGCAAAGACAGACCCGACAAGGCACAGGATCGAGGTCAGATCCGCCGCCGTATCCGGGTCCTCTATGGCCTCCCAAAGCGCCACGTAACCGAGGTAGAACAGGAACAGGATCAGGAAGGACGTCAGGCGCGGCTCCCAAGCCCACCATGTGCCCCACATCGGCTGGCCCCAGATCGCCCCAGTGAAAAGCGCAATGAGCGTGAAAGTCACGCCCACGGGTGCCGCTGCGCGCGCGGCGAGTGCCGAGACGTGATGCCGCCGGATCAGCCATATCAGCGACGCCACCAGCATCATGACCCAGGCATTGATCGCCATCATCGCCGAGGGAACGTGCAGATAGATGATTTTCACGGTCGATCCCTGACGGAAATCGTCGGGCGTGAAAAAGAAGCCCCAGATCAGCCCCACGACAAGGCAAATCGCCGACAGCACAAGTGCAACCGGCATCCACCGGTCGGTGAAGGCCATGAACCGGCGCGGATTAGCGAATTCCCAGAGCGACATGAAGCGTATCTAGCCTTGGTGTTGCACGGTCACAAGAGATGGCTCAGCGCAGATTGACGCGGAGCGCCCCTGCCCCCGCAAAGGGCAGCAGCGCAAGCGATCCCAGTGTTATTCCGGCCAGTAGCAAAAGCGGGGTTTGCCACGCCTGCCCTTCGGCTGCGCTGGCCGCGGCGAGCGCGCCAAATATCAGCGTTGGCACGTATAGCGGTAGAACAAGTAGCGAAAGCAAAAGCCCGCCCCGCTTTAGGCCTACGGTCAAGGCCGCGCCGAATGATCCGATCATCGACAGCGCGGGGGTTCCAATCAACAGCCCAAGCGTCAGCACCGGAACAGCCTGCACCGGCAGTGCCAGCAAAATGCCCAAAGCCGGCGCCACCAATGCCAGCGGCAGCCCCGTGGTCATCCAATGCGCAATTGCTTTGGCCAAGACTACCCCCTCCAGCGGCACTGGTGCGGTGGCCATCAACTCTAGCGATCCGTCCTCTGCATCCGTTGCAAACAGTCGGTCCAGCGACAAAAGGCAGGCCAGAAGCGCACCCAACCAAAGGACGCCAGGCGCGATGACCGACAACCGGTCCGTGTCGGGTCCCACGGCAAAGGGGACCAGAACGACCACGATCAGGAAGAAGACCAGCGCCAGCCCAAAGCCACCCCCAGCCCGGATGGCTAAACGAAGATCGCGGCGCAAGATCGCGATCATGCCAACGGCTCCAGCACGGGAGGTTTTGCGCGAAACTGGGAAATATCCAGCACGCGGGCGTCCAGACCCACGTCGATATGCGTGGCAATCACCGCAAGCCCGCCCGCGCCCACGTGGTTGCGCACAGCCTCGGCGAAACGCGCGACCCCGTCCGTATCAAGCGACACCGTCGGCTCGTCCAGCAACCAGATAGGCCGCCGTGAGACGAGCAAACGTGCCAGCCCCAGCCGACGCTTTTGACCTGCAGAGAGTTTTTGCGCAGGGCGATTTACTAGCGTTTTGAGCCCAAAGGCCGTAAACGCTGGCCCGATATCGCGATACCCATAGAGCGCGGCCCAGAATTGCAGGTTCTCCGCGACGCTGAGCGTCCCCTTAATCCCGTCTGCGTGCGCGGCATAGATCATGCTGTCCTCAGGCGCCTTCACCGAGCCTTCGGTTGCGGGTTGCAGGCCAGCCAATGTGCGCAAAAGCGTCGTCTTCCCTGAACCGTTCGGACCGCGCAGGATCAAAGCCTCACCCGCCGCGACCGAAAATGACACGTCGCTCAACACCGGCATCCCGGATCGGACGCAAGCCAGAGACTCGACTTTAAGTTCCATGATTGGGATCAGACCGACAACAGGGCCAGACCGATGCGCCGCCCCTCGGACAACAGCACGTTGTAGGTCCGGCACGCGGTGGGAGAGGCCATGGGTTCAATCCCCATGCCCGCGTCTTCAAGCGCTGTGCGAAAGCTCTCAGGCACATGCGCAATTTCAGCGCCGGTTCCCACAAACATCACATCGACCTGCCCTGCCGCCTTCAAAAGCGTCTCAGTGTCGTCAAACCCGCCCCAAGGTGTGACACCAGTCGGCAAAACGGCCAGCGGAGCGTCATGGACCTCACCGCCGAGACGAAAAAAGCCCGGACCATAGCCCTCAATAGGCACAAGGTCCGAATATGTGATTTCGGTCATCCGCATGGGCGCGACCCTAGGGGCAAGGCGGCGCGGCTGCAAGGCGCGTCACCGTAAGCCTCCAAAGAGATCAGGCGTCAATATTGCCGAACTGATTTCCAGCGTTTGCATCCGGTTTGGACCAGTCGCGTTTCACGCCCAGCGCCAGCAGGATCGCCGAGGCGACAAAGATCGACGAATAAGTCCCGACGATCACGCCCCAGATCATTGCAAAGACAAAGCCACGGATCACATCGCCGCCGAGTACATAAAGCGAGATGAGCGCGATCAGCGTCGTGACCGAGGTCATGACCGTCCGGCTCAATGTCTCGTTGATCGACAGGTTCATGACGTCTTTGAGGTCTTTCTTTTTGTATTTGCGCAGGTTCTCACGGACCCGGTCAAACACAACGACCGTATCGTTGAGCGAGTAACCGACGATGGTCAAAAGGGCTGCAATGATCGCAAGATCAAAACGGATCTGCAGTTCTGAGAAGATACCAATGGTCAGGATCACGTCGTGTACAAGTGCAGCCACCGCGCCCACGGCAAACTGCCACTCAAACCGAAGCCAGATGTAGATCAGAACAGCTCCAATCGCGAGGAGAACCGCAATGATCGCGGCTTGGATCAATTCGCCCGACACCTTGGGCCCGACCGACTCCACCGATGTGAACTCAATATCCGGAACAAGCGCGGTGAGCGCGATGCGCACCTCTTCGATCATTTGTGTGGTGACGGCCTCTTCGCCTTCTTGCGCCTGAATACGGACCATCGCCACGTTTTCATCAGGGCCAAATGTTGGATCAAAGACCTCGGTGATCGATACATCACCCAATTCCAGAGGCGCGATGGCATCCCGATAGGCGCCGACGTCCACGGGCTGAGCGCTTTCCGTCCGGATCGTCGTACCACCGCGGAAGTCGATTCCGAAGTTCAGCCCCTGGATCATGAAGGACGCAAAGGCGACAACCATCAAAAGGCCCGAAAACCCAAGCCAAAGTTTGGCGCGTGCGAAAAAGTCGATGTTGGTTTGTTGAGGAACAAGTCTCAGTCGCATGGGCCTATACCTCAATCGTGCGCGGACGGCGCCGCTCAAACCACAAAACGATCAATAGACGCGTCACGAAGATTGCTGTGAAAACCGACGTGATGATCCCGAGCCCCAGGGTGATCGCAAACCCACGCACGGGTCCGGATCCCATCGCAAACAGGATCGCCGCCGTAATGAACGTTGTGACGTTGGCGTCCAGAATGGCCGAGAGCGCCTTTTCGTAGCCAAGCTCGATCGCGCGGGCCGGTCCCTTGGCGGTCTTTAATTCTTCCCGTATGCGCTCAAACACCAGCACGTTGGCGTCCACCGCCATACCGATGGTCAAAACAATCCCCGCGATCCCCGGCAAGGTCAGAGTGGCCCCGATCAGCGACAGCAGTCCAAAAATCAGCGCCACGTTTATGATAAGTGCCACGTTCGCGAACAGTCCGAACAAGCCATAACTGAGCGCCATGAAGACAAGCACGCCAGCAAAGGCGACCAACGTTGCGGTCGACCCGGCGTCGATACTGTCCTGACCAAGTTCTGGACCAATCGTCCGCTCTTCGAGGAAGATCATCTCAGCCGGCAAGGCACCGGCGCGCAGGAGTACGGCGAGATTCGTGGATTCTTCAACCGAAAACCGGCCCGTGATGATACCCGACCCCCCCGGAATGTGGTCCTGAATGACCGGGGCCGAAATAACCTCTTCGTCAAGTATGATGGCGAAAGGCGACCCAATATTTTCGGCAGTATAGTCCCCGAATTTACGGCCACCGCTGGGGTTGAACCGGAAACTCACCGCTGGACGCCCGTTTTGGTCGAACGAGGGTTGAGCGTCGGTCAATTCCTCACCGGTCACGACGGGGGTTTGTTCGACGATATAGAACACGCCCTCTTCATCCAGTGATGGAAGAAGCTGTTCGCGCCCGCCAACCTGTGCATCCGGGTCAGAACTGCGCCCAACGACAGGGTTAAACGTCAGTTTCGCCGTGGTTCCGATCAGTGCCTTGAGCTCTGACGCTGATCCAATGCCCGGCACCTGGATCAGAATGCGGTCCTCACCCTGGCGCTGGATCGTAGGCTCACGCGTGCCGACCTCGTCGACGCGGCGGCGGATGATCTCAAGCGATTGCTGGATCGTCCGATCATCGGTCAGGCGTTGTTCTTCTTCAGACAAACGCACGATGATCTCGTCGCCGTCCCCGGAAACAACGATATCCGTTTGCCCGACGCCCGAGAATGTTACGATAGGTTGCGCCAGTTCCCGCACGGCGGCGAGAGCGGCATCCATCGCCTCAGGCTGAGAAATGCGCACGCGCAACTCATCATCTGCGCTGGGTTGACGACGGATCGTCCCAACAGTGTCACGCTCGTCGCGCAGACGGTCACGAACCGCAGGCCATAGCCCGTCCATCCGATCGGCGTAGACATCCGCGACCTGCACTTCGGCAAGAAGGTGCGCCCCACCCCGCAAATCGAGCCCCAGATTCACCAGCGAAGACGGCATCCATGACGGCCAAAGCGCCAAATCCGCCTCGCGCTCGGGCGTCGCGCCCTGAGCCTCAATCAGCGCGGCGGCGTCATTGTGGCTTTCGACCCGCCCGTAAAACAGGTTCGGCAGCGCAAGAACCAGTCCTGCGATGACAACCAGAAAGATCAGGACCCGTTTCCAGGCGTCGATTTGCAGCATGTCAGCTTGCCGGCTCGGTTTTGTTCAGCACCTGCGCCACGGTCGACCGAACGACGCGCACTTTCACGCCATCGGCGACTTCGACTTCCAGCTCGGGAACCTGCCCCTCGGCTTCTTTCACCTTGACCACTTTGCCAATCAGCCCGCCTTGCGTGACGATCTGATCCCCGCGCCGCAGCGCTTCGACCATATTCTGATGCTCTTTCACCTTCTTTTGCTGTGGGCGAAAGATCAGGAAGTACATGATCGCAAAGATCAGAATGAACGGTACGATGCTGGTGATGGCGGCAGCACCGCCCCCGGCCGCTTGCGCATATGCAGGCGTGACAAACATTGAAAGACCCCGTGATAGTGGCGCGCAAGAGACCCTGCGCAGCGTTGGCGCGCACCCTATATAGGATGCGTGGCGATTGGCAAGAAGACCTGCCGGGGGAATCGCGTTACTGTTGCGGCAATAATCACCACAAAGGTCATTTCATGCGGTTTTTTCTGTTTCTTTTCGCCGTCTCTCTCGCTCTCGCCGCGCCCGCGGTCCAAGCGCAGGGACAGCGCGAGATGTCCAAGTCCGAGCACACAAAATGGGCAGCGATTGGCCGTGTCTTCATTCAACCGCAAGACGGGGATCCCGCGCGCATTTGCACGGGAACACTCGTCACTCCCGACACCGTCCTGACCGCTGGCCACTGCGTCCATACCGCAAATGGCAAACGCCGGTTGAGACCGGAAAACGTGTCGTTTCAGGCGGGGCTCTATGATCAAAAACCCATCGTTATTCGAACCGCAGGTGTTCTTCGCCCCGCCAATGGCTGGGTGTTGCCGACGGATGAAGAAAGCCTTCGGCGCGACATCGCTCTGATCAAACTTACCGCGCCCGTGCCCGGTATCACGCCCATTCCAATCGTCGGAGAGTTGGGAAATGGACCATTTCAGGTCATCGGGTACCGGTTCGATAACAGAAGTCGCATGACAGACTACAGCCCCTGCCACCGCACGGCACCGGCATCGATCATTTTGCTTGATTGCGACGCGGTTGAAGGCACTTCCGGCGCACCGATCATGCGCCGAAACGGACGCGGGTGGGCCGTTGGGGGCGTCATGACGGCGGTTTCGCAGTCTTTTGACGCCATCGGTGCAACATATGACCCCGCGCTCTTTCGGTGATCCGACTGGCGGCGGCCCTAGCGATCAGCGCAGCCCCGCTTTCTGCGCAAGACGCCCGTATCCTGAGCGCCGACGATCACGCGCGCTGGCAGGCCATCGGGCGCGTCAATATCGCGGGACTTTTGTCGACCCGCCTTTGTACCGGCGCTCTGATCGCGCCTGATCTGGTACTGACGGCTGCCCATTGCACCTTTGCGCACCGCCCGGACACGCCGCACCCGGCTGAGGAAATACACTTTGTCGCCGGATGGTTTCGCGGCGAATACACGGCGCATTCACCCACGGCTGAGGTCATTTTGCCCAACGGCTGGACGCCTCAAGGAACAAACGGTGCTGATATCA
>JABSSC010000042.1:0-27792 GCA_013214635.1 Paracoccaceae bacterium
GCCGATCTCGGCTAAGCACATCTGAATAAGCCGCGCGCAGAGCGCCGGTAAGCTGACGATCGCTGACAGGTCGGCCATTCACCATGATGTACTGCGCGACAGCAGCACCGCGCGAATAGGTCGGCAGCGCCGCTAGCCCGGTAAGCCGAATGCCTTCGCGCTCTGCATCAAGCGGAATGGCGTTTTCCACAAAATCCGCCCCAAGAATGGCGCGAAGCCGGTCGCTCAGCGCCGTATCAGCGTCCCGCGCGCTTGGAACATCCAGCACCGTCCTCGGCGGTTTGCCCTCAGTGACGTCCGTCAGGCGAAACCCAATCATGGGTTCGGCCACGGCCAGTCTGCGCACGGTGTCTGCGATGGCCTGCGCCTCCCCCCGCTCGGTGCGTAAGAACTTCAGTCGTGCGGGCGTTGCATAGAACAAATCGCGCAATTCAATCCGGGTGCCATAGGCGCTTGCCGCAGGAACGACGGGCGCCATTTTGCCCCCGGCAACGCGCAACTCGGCGCCGTCAAACCCATCTGCGCGCGTCACAATGCTAAGACGACCCACGGCACCCAAAGACGGCAATGCCTCGCCCCGAAAACCAAAAGACCGGATGTTTAAAAGATCCGCTCCATCAATCTTGGACGTTGCATGGCGCGACAGTGCCAACGGAAGATCGTCTGCCGACATCCCGCACCCGTCGTCCGACACCGCGATCAGGGATTTGCCGCCATCCGCATAAGAAATCTCGATCCGTGTCGCCCCAGCGTCGAGCGCATTTTCGACAAGCTCCTTCACCGCAGATGCAGGGCGTTCAACGACCTCACCCGCAGCAATCCGGTTGATCGCCGCGTCATCAAGCTGGCGAATCTTAGGGCGTTCGCCGGTTATGTTGGGGTTGGTGGCGGGCATACCACAATTTGTAGCATGCCCAGTCGCGATTCGACAGATCAGTTTGCGGGCATCAACCCATCAGGTTCACCCACGACCACAAACCTCAGCCCTTCGGCATCAAACAGCTCTGACGCGACCCGTTGGATGTCTTCCACGGTCACGGCATTTACCCGTTCGTTGCGGGTGGCGATGTAATCAATGGGTAAGCCAGCGCTTTGCATCCCGACCATAATTCCGGCGATGCGCCCGTTCCCGTCAAAACGCAACGGGTACGATCCCGTCAAATACGTTTGTGCCGCCATCAGTTCGTCTTCGGTAACGCCGTCCTGTGCAATCCGCGCCCATTCCGCACTAATCAATTCAATCGTTTCGGCCATACGCGCGTTGTCGGTGGACGCTTGTCCAAGGATCAGGTCCGCGTAATCGAAATCCGCAAGAAATGTCCCGATCCCATAAGTGAGGCCACGTTTCTCACGGATCTCCTCGCCCAGTCGCGACTGAAGTCCTGCACCGCCCAAGATCTGGTTGGCAATGAACGCCGGGAAGAAATCCGGGTCATCACGGTCGATCCCGTCATGGCCAAACAGAACGACTGACTGCGGCGTCGGATAGGGCACCACGGTCACGCCACCTTCAACCGTCACACTCGCCTGTTCGGGCAGCGCGCCTCCTGTTTCGGGCAGGCCGGCCAAAAGCTCATCCAGAAGTGGGCCGAGCTCTTCGGCAGAAATATCGCCCGCGACACCAATTTGCACCCGGTCCCGGGTCAGGGCCGCCTGATGCGCGGCCACCAAATCATCGCGCGTCAAACCCGCGATGCTGTCCAGCGTCCCTTCTTTGGCCGAGGCATAGGGATGATCGCCAAAGGCCATCTCGTCAAAGGTGCGGCGCGCGATGGAATTGGGGTCGCGTTCATCTCCCTCGATCACCGCAACCACTTGGCTGCGCACGCGATCAATTGCGCTTTGGTCAAAGCTCGGGGCCGCAATGGCCTGCGCCAAAAGCGCGACCGCCTCCTCCCGGTTTTCATTCAAAAACCGCGCAGAGATCGACACGGCATCGTCGTAGGCGTCGAAGCCATAACTGGCGGCCAGCGCTTCGCGCGCAGCCGCAAAGCCTTGCGCATCCAAATCACCGGTGCCCTCTTCAATCAGCGCCATCATAAGATTGGTGGCGCCACGCTTGCCCGGCGCATCCAGAGATGCCCCACCCGGAAAACGAAACTCAATCGCGACAAACGGGATTGAGGGTTCTTCGACAAGCCACGCGGTCAAACCACCGGGCGTCTTCACCTCTTGAATGTCCACCGACGCGACAGCAGGCATAGCGAAGACGACGACGAAGGCAGTGAACAGAGCGCGGATCATTGGGTCACCTCCTCTGTCGCCACGGATCGCGTTAGCCACCCAGTCACAGCTTTGTTGCGGTCAAACACCAACTCTGCTGCGGCCATGATGTCGTCCGGTGTCACAGCATCCAGAACAGCGGGCCAAGCCTCAACGTCCTCAACGGTCAACCCACTGGTCAAAGCCGAACCATATCGCCGCGCCAATGACCCAACGCTGTCCTCGGCATAGATCTGTGATGCGCGAATCTGAAACTTGATGCGCTCAAGCTGTGCCAGATCCACACCTTCAACCATGAACTCCGCCAACGCGCGGTCCATCTCGGCCTCTGCGTCTTCTAACGACACGCCAGCGGCTGGCACGACGACAAGACCAAACGTTGTCGCATCCAGCGACGTCGGGCTGTAGAAGGCTGACGCATAAAGCGCAGTCTTCGCCTGAAACTGCAGCTTCTGCCCCAGAACAGAAGTGGCAGATGACCCGCCCAAAAGCTCTGACAGCATCACAAGTGCCGCCGCAGTTTCCTGATCGCCGCTGTTGCGCTCGGGTGCGAGATAGGTGCGCAAAACATAGGGCTGCGACACCCGTTCATCCGCAAACGTGATACGCCGTTCGCCAAGTTGTGGCGGCTCGGTCGGGCGGGCACGTGGTGTAAGGTCGGGATTGGCCGGGATCACCCCGTAATACGTTTCTGCCAAGGCGCGCACCGCCTCCGGCTCGACATCTCCCGCGACGACCAGCACCGCATTATTGGGCCAGTAAAACCGGTCATAGAACGCCTGCGCGTCATCGCCATCAAGCTCTTCCATCTCATGGCGCCACCCGATGATCGGCACGCCATAGCGGTGGTTTTGGTACTGCGCGGCGCGGCGCTGTTCCCCGAAAAGGGCCGACGGGTCGTTATCCGTCCGCTGACTGCGCTCTTCGAGGATGACCAACCTCTCGGTGTCAATCTCTTCGGGAATAAAGCGGATGTTGCGCATCCGGTCCGCTTCCATGCGCATCACAAGTTCCAGGCGATCCGCCGCGATCCGCTGAAAATACGCAGTGTAGTCAAAAGAGGTAAACGCGTTGTCGCTGCCACCGTTGGCGGCCACCGTTTCAGATAACTCACCGGTCGCGAGCGTCTCCGTGGACTTGAACAAAAGATGTTCGGTGAAATGCGCGATGCCAGAGACACCGGGATCTTCGTCCGCTGACCCGGCGCGATACCACACCATATGCGTCACGGCCGGGGCTCGGTGATCTTCCAGAACGACCACCTCCATCCCATTGTCCAACTCAAAACTTGTGACCTCGGCGGCCTGCGCGGGAAGCGCGACAACCAAAGCGGCAGACAAGGTGCGAAGTAATGCGGTCATAGCGGACTCCCGTTTCAGTCAAAGAGATACGGGAGGTTGCAGCAGTTTCAACCGCGCTTACGCGGAAGTGAGCGGATCAAAAGGGCGGGGGTGGCGCGGCAGGCGTTGGAACCCCAGCAGCCCGGAACCGTTCAAGTTCGGCATCCTGATCCAGCGATTCCAGTGCGTAGACGCTGAAATACTTGCTGACATTGGCGATCCGCTCAAGGAACAGGACATCGTTCCGACGCCGGAAATCCAGGTCGGATGCGGCCAGTTCCTCGCGGATTGTGGGCGACCGACCAAAGCGCGTGGCATAGGTCAAAACACCCGATTCAGACGACCGCGCATTGGCCGCGGTGGCTGTTCCGCCAAGGGCCACAAAGACATCTTCCTGCGGGGTTGCATCGGCGCGACTGCTTCCGGTTGAGGTCGGCGGCGGGAGATATGCAAAATCCTCTGGCGTCTCCAGCGGTTTGTTCGGCACGATCGAAAACTCGTCCGGCCCTTCGCCACTGCTGCGCAACTGCAAAAGCTCGGGGTTTTCGCGGCGCGAACACGCTGCTGCCGTCAGGGCAATCAAGCCCATCAGCATCGCCACGCGCATACTGCGATATACCGGAAACCCCGTCTTCATACGCACAGGTTTATCGCGTCGAAACGGCATCGTCACGCGCTCTGTTCCTTACCGGTGAAAACCACAAGCAGGATCGCGCCGGCGAAAATGGCCACGTCGGCAAGATTAAACGTAAACGGGTTCTGGATCCCGCAACACGACATGTTCAGAAAATCCGC
Source organism: Paracoccaceae bacterium (assembly GCA_013214635.1). GTDB lineage: Bacteria > Pseudomonadota > Alphaproteobacteria > Rhodobacterales > Rhodobacteraceae > JABSSC01. The sequence continues at coordinate 4,359 of JABSSC010000042.1, forward strand.
AACGGCTCCGTAAATCAGCCGGTCCAACACATTGCCCAGCGCCCCACCGATCAACAACCCAGCCCCAGCCTGCGCAATCGGACGCATCGGCTCTCGCGCGACCCAGCGAAGGACCCAGGCACAAATTGCAAGCGCCAGCACGATCAGCACCCAGCGTGCCGCCCCCGGCGCATCTGAGAACAGGCCAAAGTTGATCCCCTCATTCCACCCCATGCGAAAATTCACAAACGGGGGCAGCACGTCCATGGCGAGCCGATTTTTAAGATCCAGACCATGAACGATCCAGACCTTTGAGATCTGATCCACCGCAAAGGCGATCGCCGCAAAGATCAGGGTCAGCCGCATCAGTGCCGGAAGTGCCGCAAACCGGTAAAGACCATGGCTAGCCCCGCCTCATCCGCTGCCGCAATAACCTCGTCATCGCGCATTGAGCCACCGGGTTGCACAACTGCCGTAGCCCCAGCCTCCGCCGCCGTCAAAAGACCGTCAGGGAACGGAAAAAACGCGTCTGACGCAACGACCGAGCCGACAACCGGCGACTGAGACAGACCCAGCGCCTCCGCCATGTCCTCGCCTTTTCGTGCCGCGATCCGCGTGGAGTCAACCCGGCTCATCTGCCCCGCACCGACGCCGACCGTTGCGCCATCCTTGGCATAGACGATGGCGTTCGACTTAACATGTTTTGCAACCTTGGCCGCGAAGAGCAGATCAGACATCTCAGCGTCACTTGGCGCACGCTTGGTCATTACGCGCATATCCTCGGGCGATGCTGTGCGGGCGTCCTTGTCTTGCACCAGATAACCGCCTGACACCTGCCGCACGGTCGCTGCCGCCGCAGCCGGGTCCGGCAATCCGTCGGTCAGCAACAGGCGCAGGTTCTTTTTGGCCGCAAATACGGCCCTTGCCGCGTCATCCGCGCCGGGGGCGATGACCACTTCCGTGAAGATTTCGACAATCGCCCGCGCGGTGGCCTCATCCAAAACTTGGTTCAGTGCGATAATCCCGCCGAAGGCCGAGGTCCGGTCGCAGTCGAACGCGCGCCCATAAGCCTCTGCCAAGGTCGCACCGGTTGCCACACCACAGGGGTTGGCGTGCTTGATGATCGCGCACGCCGGACGATCCGTCCCGAACTCAGCCACCAACTCATAGGCCGCATCGGTGTCATTGATATTGTTATAGCTCAGCGCTTTGCCCTGAAGCTGCGTGGCCGTTGATACGCCCTGCCGCACACTCCCATCAGTATAGAACGCCGCCGATTGGTGGGGGTTTTCGCCATAGCGCATGGGCTGCGCCAGCGTTCCCGCGAACACGCGACGGCGCGGAGTTTCTTCGCCCAACGCGCCCGCCATCCACGTACTGACAGCCGCATCATACGCTCCTGTTCGGGCATAGGCGATCTGCGCCAGCTTCTGCCGGAATGCATAGGTCGTGCCGCCACCATTCGCATCCAGTTCCGAAAGGACGGCGTCATAATCTTCCACGTCGACAACCGTGGTGACAAAGGAATGATTCTTGGCCGCAGCCCGGATCATCGCAGGTCCGCCGATATCGATGTTCTCAATCGCGGTATCATAGTCCGCACCAGCGGCGACAGTTGCCTCGAACGGGTAAAGATTGACGATCAGCAGGTCGATCGCACCGATCCCGTGTTCGTCCATCGCCGCCACATGATCCGCATTGTCCCGCAGCGCCAGCAACCCGCCATGGACCTTAGGGTGCAGCGTCTTCACGCGACCATCCATCATTTCCGGGAAACCCGTCACTTCAGACACTTCGGTGACGGTCAATCCCGCCTCGGACAGCGCCCGCGCGGTGCCTCCCGTTGACAGAAGCTCAACGCCACGCGCCGCGAGCGCGGTGGCGAATTCAGTCAGACCAGTTTTGTCGGATACGGAAATAAGTGCCCGGCGGACGGCAATCGGATCAGTCATGGACCCCCTCAGGTGTTCGATCCCAAATCAGTGCGCGACCATGGGCTCTTCGACCGAAAAATCGCGGACGAACGAGGGGGTATCCTGCGCCTTGGAAAAGGTCCAGCCCAACCGTGTGGCATAGTCGAGCGCGGTCGCAGTCAGCACGATCTGACGTGTCGCGCGCGGCGACAAACGTGTTCTTTCAAGGTAAACGCTAGGCTCAAGAGAAAGCCGCGCCGGACCGCTGTAGCGGAACACCCAAATCTCACCGCTTTTCAGGACAAGCGACACCGCCGAGCCCCCCATGTCGAGATGCGCATCGACGTCTGGGTGCAGGTGGAACCTACTGGCAAAGGGAATGCCGCGCCCGTTGGATTTGTGAAAGGCGAGGTCAAAGCGACGCTCGCCGTCTTGCCCAATCGCCGTCAGCGCATCCTCGCCTTCCAGAACCCGCCCGTCGCGGCCAAGCTCCAGTCGCCGTACATGGGCAAGACCATGGGTCGCTTCATATCCATTGTGTCCCAACTGAAAGCCCACACGATCATCCGAGATATGCGGGGCAACGGTCACCTCTGTCGGCACCTCCAGAAGGTACTCCGGCTGATCGGAATCGTTGAGCGTCGGCACTGACAGGCGGGACGAGGATACGCCACCAATCCCAAGCGTGGAATGCGAGGCGGTGGCCCGTCCGGCACGACGCCAGCTTTTGCCAAAGGTGGCACCCGAGCCGCAATTCACGATCATCGGACGCCGACCTGACGTGAGTTCAAACGCCAGGGTCGAGGCGTGCGCATGGGCCGAGGCCGGACCCAACGGCGGGGCCGCGGCATCGACGATGACCGTGGTGCGCGCCTGCGCCAGTCGCACGTAACCCATGGCAATGTCTTCGGGCGGCAGCGGCTTGATCCCGGATGTGGCCAACCCTTGTTCCAGACGGCCTTCCATCCCGCGTCCACCACCGTGAAACCGTGCAAGTCCCCCATCGGCGTGGCGCAGGGCGCGCATCACCGGAGCGATCCGCGCAATCGCATCCAGATGCTCACGCGCAGGCATGCGCCCGGCATCTGAAAGCGCATCCGCCGCCCAGTTGAGCAGCATAAAGACTTCAAGCAGATCTTCGGGGTTACGCGTAAGCAATCCGCCGCTCGCATCGATCTCGCGCGAACATTCCTTGGCCAGCGCACGGGCCGCCGCGCCCACCGTTCCATCCATCCCGCTCAAAGCGAGACCGGCATAAATCAAACCCGTCAGCGCCTCGAACCGGGGCAAACCCGGCGATGCAGCCTTCCAACGTTTGCCAAGAAAGTTCGTCTGCCGCGACAGGCTTCGGAAATAGGCCGCGCTTTCTTCGGACGAGCGTCCATTAAGCAGCAAGATCGCATGGTTGATCCACCGGATCAGCCTGCGCCCCGTCAGATCAGGGGTCCAGCCGGGTCCTTTGCCAGTGCCGTATCTCGCGATCCACTCGAACGTAAAGTCCTGCGCCTGTTCCCGTGCGGCCAGATCGCCGACGGCAGCCAGGTCATCGAGCCACGTAAATCCATGGATGGTCGAGACATAGGCCGAATCAGGCGCGGGCAGGTCCCAGATCATCGCACCCGGCGATTCCACCAGATATCCCGCAAAGAGGAAATTCCCCGCCACCAACTGACGCCCTTTGGCAAAACTGCCGATTGTGCGCGGTTCAGGCTGGCTGACAAATGTCGTCGCCCCACGCGCAGCACGGGCCGTCCGCGCAGAAATGCGGTTCATGTTGCGCGTCCAGCGCTGACCCATGCTTTCGGTGTTGGTCACGTAAGTGCCCTGCCAGTTCTGACCCGGTTACTCCGGATTCTGAACGACAGAATACGCCGCCCCCCAGCCCGTGTCATGACCGATCTTTGCGTCAGGCAGGCTTTTCGAGAAGTGCGATGAAAAAACCATCCATCCCGCCACGCGCGGCCCAAAGTTCGGGTGTGAGGCGCAATGCGCCTGCCTGCGTGAGCCAGTCATTCTCAATCCACGGTGCCGTGCCAGCAAGGGAGGCCTGCCGCAACCCCAGCTTCGACAGAACCTCGCCCGTGACCTGCGCCTCGCCTTCATCCGCCAAAAGCGAACAGGTGCAATACACCATCCGCCCACCGGGACGCAGAAGCGTCGCCGCCTTGGCCAGCATCTTGGCCTGAAGCGGCACGACCTCACTCAAACGCTGAATCGGATCGAGGAAGGGAAGCTCCGGATGCCGTCGGATCGTGCCCGTCGCGCTGCATGGCGCATCGACAAGGATCACATCAAATCCTGCTGCGTCTTCATAGGTCAACGCATCCGCCACGACCATTTCGGCGGTCAGCTCAACGCGTGCGAGGTTTTCCTTCACCCGCGCAAGCCGCTCTTTTGAGACATCAAGCGCAACAACCTCAGCGCCCGCAGCAGCAAGCTGCATTGTCTTGCCGCCCGGCGCAGCGCACAGATCAAGCACGCGTTCGCCCGGTTGAACGTTCAAGAGCCGCGCCGGGATCGCTGCCGCCGCGTCCTGAACCCAGAACGCCCCCTCGGCATAACCGGGCAGACCGGTCACTTGCCCCCCGGACGCCAACCGAACCGAGCCGGTGGGCAAAGCGACCGAACCGTCGAGGTCCAGCGATCCGGTCTTAGGCGTTAGATCGAGCGGGGGCGTCGTCGCGTGGGCGGTCTCAATTGCCGCCGTCCGCTCCTTGCCGAACTGGGCAATCAGGCGTTTGCGCAGCGGCTTTGGCAAAACCGGCACTGGCAAATCGTCCCATTCCGGGCGGTTTCGGTCCACGTTGCGCAAGACCGCATTCACCAACCGGCTCGCGCCCGGCCCTGTGTCGGCAATCTTGGCCACTTCAACCGCGCTATCGATTACGCCATGCGCCTCTTGCCCGTCGCCCAGCATCTCCCACACCGCAAGCCGCATCGCATTGAGCAGAACGTCATAGGGGCGGTTGCGCAGGTAGGGACCGAGCACCCGGTCGCTTCGGTTGGCCCAGCGCAGCGCCTCACCCGCCAGCCGCTGCGCGCGCGCGCGGTCCGCTGGATCGAGGGAGTCCAACGCCTTTGGGCCGGATTGGGCAAAGGTTTCGCCTGCTTCCGTGGCCGCGGTCATCATGCGCACGGCAGCACGGCGCGCAGGCAATCCGGGTTTCATATCTGGCGTCTCGCGCGTTGAGAAATCATTTGGACGCGGTATATGAAGCATATGCCCCGCCGCAAGGACCAATCATGAGCGACGAAATTGCAAAAGACCTGCCGCCAGCGGCGCAGCGCGCCTTGGCAGAAGCCGCAGAGCGTCGGCGCAAGGCCGAAGCCGAGGCCAAGCCCGCGCCCAAGGAATACGGTGGTCGCGACGGCCCCGAACCTGTGCGCTATGGCGACTGGGAGAAAAAAGGCATCGCGATCGACTTCTGATCCGGCCGCAGCGCCACCGGCACAGGCCCGGTCATCGAGTATTTGAAAAACAAAGATGTGCGCGCGCGCTTACTTAAGGCGCAAATCTGCCGTGTCCCCGGTTCCACGATCTGCAATGAAGCGCAGGGTCGCGCCGTTGACCAAGACCTGCTGACAGTTGCGGGGAATCGGGCGCTGGCCAAAGCGCATCTCGCGACAGAAAAATCCGTCATCTGACCAATCCCAGCGCCCAGTGACGTCGCGCCCAAAGGCGCGGCCGGTGATCGCGCCGTCTGGTGTGACAATCAACGTGATACCAAGCCGGGTGAGTTCCTTGCCTGTGACCAGCCCCAGAAAGCCGTCCTCCCGGTCGACTGCGGTGAAAGCCTGCACACCGCCGGCAACAAGCGTCAACGTGATTGCCAGCAATGAAGTTCTTAGTGTTTTCACGTCAGCACCCTCTCCGTTATCCAGTTATCTTGGATACGAGGTGGCGCAGGCGCCGGATCACTCCAGCCCGAGCACGTCCATCATGGAATAGGCACCGGGCTTTTTGCCCTGACCCCAAATTGCGGCCTTCACTGCGCCGCGCGCAAAAATAGAGCGATCTGTTGCGACATGGCGCAAGACGATGCGTTCGCCCGGACCCGCAAAGATCACATCATGCTCGCCCACCACGTCGCCGCCTCTCAGAGCGGCAAAGCCGATGGCCCCGTTCCCCCTTGCGCCCGTGATCCCGTCACGCCCGCGCTCAGACGACACATCCAGGTCGATGCCGCGACCCTGCGCTGCCGCTTCGCCCAGCATCAGGGCCGTGCCAGAGGGCGCGTCGACCTTGTGACGATGGTGCATTTCGACAACTTCGATATCGAACTCTTCATCCAACGCAGCGGCCACTTTTTGTGCCAGACCCGTCAGAAGGTTCACGCCAAGGCTCATGTTTCCGGCCCGCACGATCACCGCATGCCGGGCGGCCGCGTCAAGCTTTTCGATGTGGTGCGGGTCAAAGCCCGTGGTGCCAATCACATGAACGCAGCGTGCCTGAGCCGTGAGGGTCGCGAATTCAACCGTGGCGTCGGGACTGGTAAAGTCGATCACCGCCTGCGCGTGAACAATCGCTTCAATCGGATCGTCTGTGACCGTGACGCCAATCGGCGCGCCACCGGCAATCTCGCCGGGATCGCGCCCGACCCAGTCGTGACCGGGACGTTCCAGCAGACCCACAAGTTTCACAGCCGGGCTGTCCAGCACGGTTTGCGTCAACATCTGGCCCATGCGGCCAGAGGCGCCTGTGATAACAATTCCCGGTACGTCAGTCATGGCAGTCCCTTTCCTTGCCTCGCCATAGCCGCACCCGCGTCCTTGTGCAAACCGCGTCTTGCAGCGGGAGGGTCGAGCGCGTATCTGACCCAACATGTCCAAAGGTGCATATTCAGATCATCGCGGTCCCAGCCAGCGCCAGTTGCGCGTCGCCGAACTTTTGCGGCGGCGTCTGTCCGAGGTATTGGCACGCGGCGAAGTGCATGATCCCGAACTGAACGCGATGTCCATCACCGTGGGCGAAGTTCGCGCTTCCCCCGACCTCAAGGTCGCGACAGCGTTCGTCATGCCTCTGGGCGGCGGCGAAGCCGACCATGCGCTTGAGGTTCTCAAAGCCAATCGGAGTGAGATCCGGCGCGCCGTGACCAAGGGGTTGAACCTCAAATACTCACCCGATCTGCGCTTTGTGCTTGATGATACCTATGACCGGATGGACGACACGCGGCGACTTCTGGATCTCGACAATGTGCGGCGGGACCTTGAAACGGACTAGCCTTTGGGCCATCGCCGCGCTGATCTTTGGCGCGTCACAGGCATTTGCCGCCGAATGCTTTGATCTTGAGTTTGAAGATACCTCATTCACCGCCTGCCGTGCCGACCCTGCGACAGATGATATCCGGCTCTGGCTGAATGATGGTGACGGCGATTTGCTGGGCACATTCTCGGCCGTTGAAAGCGCGCTGGCGGACGAGGGCCGCGCGCTGGCTTTCGCGACCAATGGCGGGATGTATCACCCAGACCGCTCACCGGTCGGGCACTATGTCGAGGACGGGCAAGAGCTTCAGCGGGTCATAACCTCATCCGGCCCCGGTAATTTCGGCCTGCTGCCCAACGGTGTGTTGTGCCTGTCAGAGGGGTCAGCAACTCTGACAGAAAGCAGACGTTATGCCGACGTTATGCCGACATGCGAATTTGCCACGCAATCCGGCCCGATGCTGGTCATCGACGGCGCGCTCCATCCGAGGTTTTTGGCCGACGGAACGTCTCGCTTCATCCGCAATGGTGTCGGGATCGACGAGACTGGCGACCTGATCGTCGCAATCTCAAACGCGCCCGTGAATTTTCATCGCTTCGCGCGCATGTTTCGCGATGTGCTGAATACGCCCAATGCTTTGTACCTCGACGGCAACATCTCGCGCCTGCATGCACCTGACCTTGGTCGTAGCGATGCGGGCTTTCCCATGGGGCCAATCCTTGGCGTGACGCGCCCACAGGATTGACGCCCGCCCCGCCCGCGTCTAGGCGACCCCGCGAAGAGAGAAGGATTGAGTTGATTTGGCACGCAGACGCAAAGGCCGCGACATCTCAGGCTGGGTCATTGTCGACAAACCCGCAGGCGTCGGTTCGACCGATGTCGTGTCAAAGGTCAGGTGGGCTTTTGAGGCGAAAAAAGCCGGCCATGCCGGGACCCTAGACCCCTCTGCAACGGGCCTCCTTGCGGTGGCCTTGGGCGAGGCAACCAAAACGATCCCGTTCATTACCGACGCGCTCAAATCCTATTCATTTGATGTCAGGTTTGGCATGTCGACAACAACGGACGATGCCGAGGGCGAAGTTCTCGAGACGTCCGAAAAGCGGCCCGGCGATGCAGAAATCATAGCCGCTCTTCCCCAGTTCCGAGGACAGATCAAACAACGCCCGCCACAGTTTTCGGCCGTAAAGGTCGACGGTCAACGCGCCTATGATCTCGCCCGTGAAGGCGAGGCGATGGATCTCGCGGAACGTGACCTCTGGGTGGATCAGCTCGACCTGATCGAACGTCTCGATGAGGACAGCGCGCGGTTCGAACTGGTCTGCGGCAAAGGCGGGTACGTGCGGTCGATTGCGCGCGATCTTGGGTCAGACCTCGGGTGTCATGCCCACGTCCTGACGCTTCGTCGCGTGTGGTCCGGGCCTTTTGACCTGACAGGCCTGCACATGACGTGGGACCAGATAGAAGAGCTGGCACGAACGCCTGAGATCGACGCATATTTGCTGCCGTTGGAAGCAGGGCTTGCAGACGTTCCCGAGCTCAAATGCACCGACCTTGCCGCGACACGCCTCCGCAATGGCAACCCGGCACAAGTGCTCACCAGCGCCGAGTTCGGAGAGACCGCCTGGGCCAGCCATGACGGGCTGGCTGTGGCGATCGGCACCTACCGCGCAGGCCAGTTGCATCCAAGCCGGGTGATTGTCCGGTGATTACGCGAACCCATCAGAACGGACCGACCCAAAGCGTTGCAATCTATTCCGAGTGCGAACGCTACCGCTACAGCCTGACCCGCGTATGGGAGCCATCGGGCGACCGCGTTCTTTTCATCATGCTGAACCCGTCCACCGCGACCGAGGTGCAAAACGACCCAACGGTCGAACGCTGCGAACGGCGTGCGCGGGCGCTCGGCTACGGGGCATTTCGCGTCTGCAACATCTTTGCCTGGCGCGAGACGGATCCCGCCAAAATGCGCCGCGCCGAAGACCCCGTTGGGGCGGCCAATAACGCTGCAATCCTTGAGGCTTGTGACTGGGCGGACGCGATCGTTTGCGCCTGGGGCAGCCATGGGGAACATCTGGACCGTGGTCGGGAAGTGGAAACGCTGGTGCGTGGAACTGGGCGCGCCGTGACCAGCCTTGGCCAGACCAAGGCAGGCCACCCAAAGCATCCGCTCTACATCGCGTATTCCGAACAGCCGCGCGCGTGGTTACCCGCCGCCCAATAGCTTGGTCAGGGGATCATCCTCGGTCAGCAGGTGCAGATCCGACATCGATGCCTCTTCAACCTGTTTGAGCACGGCAATGGGCTGACTGTTGAGCGACACAATGCCATCACCATCTTCGGGCGCGACATCAACGACACCCGGCAGGGTGGCCATATCCCGCGACACCAACACCACCAAGACGTCATCGCCTGGGCGAAAATCCTCCACTTCCGCCGGGGCGGCTCCCGGTTCAATCGGGACATCCCACGCGATCGCGGCAACACTGCCCTCCGTCGCGGGCGCAACCTCGGGAGCGTTGCCATCGGTTGGGGACAGCACACCGTCATCACCCGTACCGGCCGGAGCGTCCGGCGCATCCGGATCTGCGGGACCGATCGCTCCTTCATTGCCCGTATCTGGCGGCACGTCCGGCATGTCGGGATCGGTCGGAGCCAGTGGGACCTCGGGCGCGGTTGGCAGGTCCGGTGCATGGCCTGTGGCGTAGCTGAGCAGTGTCAGTTGCTCATCCTCGGAGGTGTCATCGTCAGGCGGCATAGCCGCATCTTCTTCGGGCATCTCTGTGCCCAGCAGTAGGTCACCAAGCGGTGCGGCACCATCGCCCTCTTCGGCTTCAGGCGCTTCTTCGGTCACCTCGTCTTCGTCTGTGGGCGACGCATCCGAATTCATGACAACATCCATCAAAACCGGCGCAGCCACCGCCATCGTCAATCCCACCGCGACCAAGGCAAAAAGCATCTTCCCAAACCTCAAAAAACCCACTCAGACCGTCTGCTACCGGGAAAGGGCTGAGGATTGGTTGGGAAATCCGCTACAATTCGTCGAAAACCCGGCGGGTTCAAAAGACTTTGCAAGCGCGGCGTTATCTCTTATACGCCCCCATCTGCCCGCGACTCGGGCAGACCCTCCATGGGCCCTGCTGGACGACATCCCGGCTTGCGCCATAACTCGAACCTGAAAAGGAGACCCCGATGTCGATTACTGCTGAAGAAAAGCAGCGCCTGATGAAGGAATACGCGACCAAAGAAGGCGACACCGGTTCGCCCGAAGTTCAGGTCGCAATCCTGTCCAGCCGCATCGCAACCCTGACCGAGCACTTCAAGACCCACGCGAAGGACAACCATTCGCGCCGCGGTCTGCTTAAGCTCGTGGCCCAGCGCCGCAAGCTTCTGGATTATGTGCGCGGCAAGGACGAAGCGCGCTATCAGGACCTGATCAAGCGTCTCGGCCTGCGTCGCTAAGGCGACACCAGACCAAAGCGAAAAGGGGCCACGCGGCCCCTTTTTTGTTGTGTGACTGCAACTTGGGCGAACCGACCGCTGCGTAGGGCTGTTGACTTTGCCGCGTTGCAGCACCATGTCCCGCTCAGCGCTGCGCAACCGCGTGAGCTTGCCGCGCCCCTCTGCCGGGCGCACAGCGCGACAACCCATTCGTTCCCCATCACGCAGGGTCCGTAACGTGCCGGTCGACATTTCGCGGGATCCGCCCCGAAAGATCAGAACCGCCGCGAACCCTGACGCGCCGCCGTTTGTGCGGCCACTTGTATTTTGCGCGTAGCCCTTGCCGGGCGCGCGCCCGAAAAGGAAAAACGTTGTTCGACTTTGACATGCTTGGCCTTGCGCCAACAACCAATGCCGCGCTCAAGCGCGCCGGGCTGACCCAGCCCACTCCGATCCAAAATCAAGCAATCCCGTTGGCCATGGACGGCCACGATATTCTTGGTCTCGCCCAAACGGGCACAGGCAAGACGCTGGCCTTTGGCCTGCCCTTGATCGAAGCACTTCTGGCCGCCTCCGGAAAACCGGCACCCAAAACCGCCAAGGCTCTGATCCTCGCCCCAACCCGCGAATTGGTGAACCAGATCGCTGACAACCTGCGCAACATTACCCAGAATACCAAGATCCGGATCGTCACCGTGGTCGGTGGCCAATCGATCAATAAACAGATCAATATCCTCGCGCGCGGGACCGACATCCTCGTGGCAACCCCCGGTCGCCTGATCGACCTGATGGAGCGGCGTGCGGTTTCGCTCGGCACCGTCCAGCATCTCGTGCTGGACGAGGCGGATCAGATGCTGGACCTCGGTTTCATCCACGCGCTGCGCAAGATTGCACCGCAACTGGGCACCCCGCGCCAGACGATGTTGTTCTCGGCCACAATGCCCAAACAGATGGAAGAGTTGAGCCGCGCCTATCTCGACAATCCCCGGCGCGTACAAGTTGCCCCTCCCGGCAAGGCGGCAGACAAGATCACCCAATCGGTGCATTTCGTGGAGAAGGCGGAAAAACCCGCCAAGCTGCGCGAGCTTCTGGCGGCTGATCTCAACGCCCTGTCGCTGGTCTTTGCCCGCACAAAACATGGTGCGGAAAAACTGATGAAGGGCCTCGTGGCTGATGGGTTCAACGCAGCCTCGATTCACGGCAACAAAAGCCAAGGGCAGCGCGACCGCGCCATCAAGGACTTTCGCGAAGGTCGCGTGACGGTTCTTGTCGCTACAGACGTCGCAGCCCGCGGGATCGACATTCCGGGCGTGGGCTATGTGATCAACTACGATCTTCCACAGGTGCCCGAGAATTATGTCCACCGCATCGGGCGCACCGCCCGTGCTGGACGCGATGGCGAGGCAATCACGCTGTGCTCGGCGGAAGAGGTCAATCTTTTGAAGCAAATCCAAAAGCTGATGAAGATTGAGATCCCAGTTGCCAGCGGGACCGCGCCAGCACCCGTAAAGGAAGACAACCCGCGCAAGGGGCCAAGCGGTCGGCGTCGTCGGGGCAAGCCCCCCGTCGCCAAGTCCGGCGGGGACGCCCCTAAATCGGCACAGCCGCGCCGCCGGCGCAGGCGGCGAAAGGCGGCCTGACCCGGGATCAGAACCCGATCAACTGATCGGCCAGCGCCATGTAAAGCGGGATCGACAGGATCGCGATCGGGGTACCCAAGCCCGTCGACGTGCCGACATAGGCCGACGGGTTCGCCTCTGGCAGGGCAGCCCGCATCGTGGGTGGTCCGGAGACGTCAGAACTTGATCCCGCCATGACAGCAAGCAGAACGACCCCGCCGGCTGAGAAACCGAACATGTGGTGAATGGCAAGACCGACCGCAAAGCCAAGCAATCCGTGGATGATGGGCGCGGTCAGCCCATAGAGCACATAGGCATGCGCCACTTTCCGCATCTCGGACAGGCGGCTCCATGCCTCCATCCCCATGATCAACATCAGGACTGACAGGAGGCCGCGAAACAGCGGCTCATAGAAGCTCACATAAACCGGGTCAGGCCGCGCAAAGAGCCCCAAGGCAAGCCCAAGAAGCAGCGCCGAGATTGCCGGGCTCCTGAGCGTGTCCACGAGAATTCCCTTGATCAAACCACCCTGCCCCGACAAGCCGCCATCCACGGCAACCGTCGCGGTTCCGCCTGCGCCTGAGGCAAATGCCTTCCGCGCGGCCCCAAGACGCGCCAGTACAATCGCGGTGACCAGTGCAGCCACGTCCATGAAGGGATAAAGGGCCCCGATAAACCCTTCATAAGCGATGCCATCCCCATCAAGCACCGCCATTCCCGCCGCAAGCGTAGACGCAGAGACAGCCCCAAAAAGCCCAACCGTTGCCAGCCCATCGGTGCGGTCCACACCCCGCCACCGCGCCAGCGTGCCTGACCCAATCACGACAATCGCAACCCCAATTGCCGCAGCACCCAGCGCCGGGACGATCAGGTCTGTCAATTCAGCCTCCCGCACCGAAATGCCTGCACCCAGACCGATTTTGAGGAGCAGCAAGATCACGATGAATTTGTAAACCGGCTCGGGAACCTCGAACTTTGACCCCAGCGCCGCGAGCATCATTCCACCGATCAGAAAGGCCAGCGTAGGCTTCTGAAACTGCGCGATCACGGTCTGCAGGATGTCGAATACGGGGTCCATTTCTGCCTCACATGGTTTGGTCAGGCAGGACTTAGAGATCGAACGATCAGAAGAAAAATATATGTTTTTGATAATTATGTTCTATTTTACTGAACATGGAGCACTTCAACTATCACCACCTGCGTTATTTCCGGGAGGTTGCGCATCAGGGGAACCTGACCCGCGCGGCCGAGATGATGAACGTCTCACAATCCGCGTTGTCGATGCAGATCAAGCAGTTGGAGAAGCGGTTGGGCCACCCTCTGTTTGAGCGCGTGGGTCGGCGGCTGGAAATGACCGAGGTCGGACGGATTGCTTTGGATTATGCCGACCGGATTTTTGAAACCGGTGACGAGTTGATCGCGACGCTCAAACGCTCTGGAAACGCCATGCCGCCCCTGCGCGTTGGTGCGCTCTCCACCCTTTCGCGGAACTTCAAGATCGGTTTCCTCCGTCCTGCGCTAACGAGCCAAGTTGAGCTAGTTTTGCGGTCTGGTTCCGAGGCGTCGCTTCTGGACGAGTTGCGGGCGCTGGCGCTTGATGTCGTCCTTTCGACCGATCCACCGCGTGGAACAGCAGCCTCTGACTTCATCGCGCAACAGCTTGATGAACAGCCGGTGGGTGTGCATGGGCGCATGGATCGGATGGATCATCCGAACCTCAAGTCACTCCTTTCGGCGGAGTCCTTTCTCCTCCCGTCAGACTCCGGTGTTCGAACCGGGTTCATGGCGCTGGCCGAACGGCTAAGCGTCACACCACGTATCGTGGCGGACGTGGATGACATGGCGATGGTCCGGCTTTTGGCGCGGGAAGGGCTGGGTCTGGCCGTGGTTCCAGCCGTCGTCGTGCAGGACGAGCTTGAGCGCGGGCGGCTTGTCACTGGGCCCTACAAGCTCGGTATCACTGAACGCTTTTACGCCATCACCGCGCGGCGGTCATTTCCGCATCCGTTGCTGGCAGAACTCCTTGAAAAGGCGCATCGCCCGTAACGTCTTTTCTTTACGGCGAAACTCATGTATCCGCGCGCAATCTGAGACGTGACGCTTTGACCCCGGCGTGATGCATAAAGGATAGGGGTCGGCGGCAATGGGGCCGCCATTTCAACGGGACGCACGGAGGGCCGTGGGTTCCCTACAGGAAACGCTAGATGTTCAACGAAGTTAAAAAATCCATCCAGTGGGGCGAAGAAACGCTGACACTGGAAACGGGCAAGGTTGCCCGTCAGGCCGATGGTTCCGTTATCGCCACATATGGTGAGACCTCGGTCATGGCGAACGTGACGTTCGCAAAAGAACAAAAGCCGGGACAGGATTTCTTCCCGCTGACCGTTCACTACAACGAAAAATACTATGCCGCCGGTAAGATCCCCGGTGGCTTCTTCAAGCGCGAAGCCCGGCCGACCGAAAAGGAAACGCTGACGTCGCGCCTGATCGACCGTCCGATCCGCCCACTGTTCGTGAGCGGGTTCAAGAACGAGGTTCTGGTCATCTGTACGGTGCTGAGCCACGATCTGGTCAACGACCCTGACATCGTCGCAATGATCGCCGCTTCGGCTGCGCTGACGATCTCAGGCGCACCATTCATGGGCCCGATTGCGGGCGCGCGTGTTGGTTTTGAAGATGGCGAATACGTCCTCAACCCAACCGTCGACGACATGCAGGACCTGCGCAACAACCCCGAGCAGCGGCTCGATCTGGTTGTCGCGGGCACCAAAGACGCCGTGATGATGGTCGAATCCGAAGCCTATGAGCTTTCGGAAGCTGAGATGCTGGGTGCCGTGAAGTTCGGCCACGAGCAGATGCAGCCGGTTATCGACCTGATCATCGGTCTTGCTGAAGACGCTGCAAAAGAGCCGTTTGATTTTTCGGCGCCTGATTATTCCGACCTTTACGCGAAAGTTCTCGCCGCCGGTGAGGACAAAATGCGTGCAGCTTACGCGATCACCGACAAGCAGGAACGTGTTGCTGCGGTCGGTCAGGCCCGCGAAGACATTCTGGCCAGCCTCAGCGAGGACGAGCAGGAAGATGCGAACCTCGGCTCGGCCTTTAAGAAGCTCGAAAGTTCGGTTCTGCGCGGCGATGTCGTGAAGAACGGCAAGCGGATCGACGGGCGCGCGCTCGACACGGTTCGTGCGATCGACTCGGAAACGGGCGTTCTGCCCCGGACACACGGCTCCGCGCTTTTCACCCGTGGTGAAACGCAAGGTCTGGTCGTGACGACGCTGGGCACCGGCGAAGATGAGCAGATCATCGACGCGCTGCACGGCAACTTCCGCTCGAACTTCCTGCTGCACTACAACTTCCCGCCCTACTCGGTTGGTGAAGTTGGCCGCTTTGGACCTCCGGGTCGTCGTGAGATCGGCCACGGCAAACTGGCATGGCGCGCGCTTCAGGCGGTACTGCCTGCGGCAACCGACTTCCCCTACACCATCCGTCTGGTGTCAGAGATCACGGAATCGAACGGCTCATCCTCGATGGCCACGGTCTGTGGCTCGTCGCTGGCCATGATGGATGCGGGCGTTCCGCTCAAGGCACCGGTCGCTGGTGTGGCCATGGGTCTGGTTCTGGAAGATGACGGCGAATATGCCGTTCTGACCGACATTCTGGGTGACGAAGATCACCTGGGCGACATGGACTTCAAGGTTGCCGGTACAGAAGACGGCATCACGTCCCTCCAGATGGACATCAAGGTCGCAGGCATCACGCCTGAGATCATGGAGAAGGCTCTGGCACAGGCCAAAGACGGCCGTCTGCACATTCTGAGCGAGATGTCGAAGGCCATCACCGAAGCCGGTGAATTCTCGGTCCACGCGCCACGCATCGAGACGATGAACATCCCAACCGATAAGATCCGTGAAGTGATCGGCTCGGGCGGTAAAGTCATCCGCGAGATCGTGGAAACGTCCGGCGCCAAGGTCGACATCAACGATGATGGTGTCATCAAGATCGCCTCGCCCAACGGGGAAGCGATCCAGAAAGCCTATGACATGATCCACTCGATCGTGGCTGAGCCGGAAGAAGGCAAAATCTACAAAGGCAAGGTCGTCAAAATCGTCGACTTCGGCGCTTTTGTGAACTTCTTCGGCAAGCGCGACGGTCTGGTCCATGTCAGCCAGATCGAAAACCGCCGCCTGAACCACCCATCCGACGTTCTGAAAGAAGGTCAGGAAGTCTGGGTCAAACTTCTGGGCTTTGACGATCGCGGCAAGGTGCGCCTGTCGATGAAAGTCGTCGATCAGGAGACCGGCGAAGAAGCCAAAAAGGAAGAGGCTGAGGGCGAGTAAGCTCTCCCTGCTTCAAAACTCTCGAAAGGCCCCGGTCGCTCCGCGCCGGGGCCTTTTTTATGGTATTTGCAAAATCGCGTGCAGGCGCTGTAGGATGCTCGAAAAAACAGGCTCGACGCAGTGAAATACCTATCGACTTTGGCTTCTGTGGCCACGCTGCCGCACAATCAATCGACAATCCGACCCAGATGGTGCGCTATCACCAGAGCTTCGAGGGGGCGCTTGAACAACCGCTCAGGTTTTCGGTCGGAGCCTCAACGGCTGGTATCAAAGGCGAGGTGGCCTATCGCTTTGCGCCCCGATGGGCGGTGCGGGGTTTTGTTGGCGGCGGGTTGACGGTTTTCGTCGATGGGAATGTTGCAGGCGTCAATTACGACGCGAACCTCCGCTTGGGAGGGGCCGCGGCCAACATCAACTACTACCCGTTTCGCAACCGCTTCCGGATGAGCGCAGGCATCTTTTTCACAGACACGCTGTTTGACGGAACAGCCTCAGGGACAATCAATGTCGGTGGTACGGATTATGATGCGACCATCCGAACGCGAATCGAACTTGCCGACAAATATGCGCCCATACTTTCGGTGGGATACGAGCTTCCTATTACAAAGCGGTTGATCCTGACAGCGGATGCCGGGGCGATCTATATCGACAATCTTAGCGCGACGATCACGCCATTGGGTGGCGAACCAATTGATGTATCGGACATCGCCAACGAGATCGCAGAGATTGCCGGGCCGCAGATCCCGTTCTATCCGTTTGTCAGCCTCAACCTCGCCTTCGTATTCTAGGGCGGACCGCCTGACGGTCCGCCGGTTGCAGGCACTACGCGGCGTCTGCGAAGGCCAGATCCTCAAAACACGCGAGGATTTCGGTCCAACCGCGCTCGTGGTTATCGCGGCGCTCCTCGTCGAGAAAACGGGTATGGGTCAGAACGACTTTGGTCCCGTCGCCCTGCGGTGTGAAGTCGAGTTCAACCAATGAATCGTCAGGTGACCACGCACTTTCCCAAGTGAACGCGATACGCTTGTGCGGGTCGATGGTCTTGTACGTAACGCTATGGGGAAGTTCCTGACCGCCCGCCTCCATGATGATCTCAAAACGCCCGCCTTCACGCGGATCAGTGGACGCGCGCGGCACGCTCATGCTGGCTTCCGGTGTCATGAATTTGCGCAAGGTCTCGGGATCAAGCCAGGCTTTGAAGACATCTTCGGGCGGCGCGGCGATTACACGTTCAACGGTCAATGTGAGATCAGTCATCGGGCAGTTCCTTTGTTACAATGTCGTCTAACGCCTCAAGGCGCAGCGCCCAGATTGAGCGCAGTTGCGCAAACCACTCATCGACCAACCTCAAGCGTTCCATCTCCACTTCGATCAGATGGTCTCGCCACTCTGTTCTGCGCCGAACAAGGCCGGCACCCTCCAGCACCTTGATGTGCTTGGAAACGGAATTGAGGCTCATCTCAAAATGCGCGTGTAGGTCTGTGACACGCGTCGGCCCGTTCTGCGCCAAAAGGGTCAGAATTCGCCGCCGCGTCGGATCGCTCGCTGCTTTGAGAATATCGCTAAGCTGTTCTTCCATAATTCGTTCAACCATATGGGTGAATAACGAAATCCCTTACTTCAATCAACCATTAAGATGAATGAAAAAGCCGACCCAAACGGATCGGCTTCTTGAGACACCAAAGATTGCGTGCTTATTCGGGCAGTTGCGCCATGCGAAGATAGGGAAGCTTGGTTTCAAAGCTGCCATACTTGGCCTTGGCGTCTTCATCGCTGACCGCCACCGGGATCACCACGTCCTGCCCCGGCACCCAGTCGGCGGGCGTTGCGACATTCTCGCGTGATGACGTCTGAAGCGCATCCAGCGCGCGCAGAACCTCGGCAAAGTTCCGACCCACCGTCATCGGATAGGTCATGGTCAGCTTAAGCTTCTTATCCGGCCCAATGATAAAGACAGAGCGCACGGTCTGGCTGTCTGCCGGGGTGCGTCCATCGGGCAGGTAGTATTCTGCGGGAAGCATATCGAAGGCTTTGGAGACCGTTAGATCGCCGTCAGCGATGATCGGGAACCCGACCGATGCCCCACCGACCTTTTCAATGTCGCCGATCCAACCCTTGTGCTCTTCCACACCATCCACGGACACACCAATGACTTTGGTGCCGCGCTTTGCCCATTCATCGGCAAGCTGCGCCACAGCCCCAAATTCCGTCGTGCAAACTGGTGTGAAATCCTTTGGATGCGAAAAGAGAATTGCCCAACTGTCACCGATCCAGTCGTGGAACGAAATCTCGCCCTGGCTGGTTTGAGCGGTGAAATCTGGAACCGTGTCGTTAATGCGCACTCCCATGACGGTGCTCTCCCTTAAATTTCGATAAGTCGGACTTACGTGGATCACATCACAAGGAAAAGACCCAACGAAATCTCTCCGACCCGGTTTTGGTCTATTGAAGCCCGGCCAAACGAGTGAGACAATTTCGTCAAACAGAGATGAGGTGCGACATGCTCGAAAAACGCCAGTTCTACATTGATGGTCAGTGGGTCGATCCGACCGAAACGCGGGATTACGAGTTGATCGATCCCTCGACCGAGGATGCCTTTGGGATCATCTCTCTGGGCAGCCAGACCGACACTGATGCGGCCGTCGCAGCGGCCAAACGCGCCTTCCCTGCTTGGGCCGCGACCCCGCCAGAAGAGCGGATCGCGCTGATGGAAAAGGTTCTGGAGCTTTATATCGCTCGCCAGAAAGAGGTCGGTGAAGTCATC
The DNA here is from genome assembly GCA_013214635.1 of Paracoccaceae bacterium. Classification (GTDB taxonomy): domain Bacteria; phylum Pseudomonadota; class Alphaproteobacteria; order Rhodobacterales; family Rhodobacteraceae; genus JABSSC01. The sequence continues at coordinate 23,615 of JABSSC010000042.1, forward strand.
TCAAAACAGATGGGCGCGCCGATCGACATGTCGATCTCATCCCAAGCCAGCCCGGTGAATATCGAAGTCGCGATCAAAGCGGCCAAAGACTTTGACTTCATCCACCCCATTGGCCCGCACGCCCCAACCGACCGGATCATTCATGAGCCCATCGGTGTCGTCGGCATGATCACCCCGTGGAACTGGCCAATCAGCCAGGTCACGCTCAAGGTCTTCCCGGCTCTCGCGGCGGGTTGCACGATGGTGCTCAAACCGTCCGAGTTTGCGCCACTCGACGCGATGCTGCTGGCCGAGATGATTGATGAGGCTGGCGTTCCTGCCGGTGTCTTCAACCTCGTCAACGGCGATGGCGAAGGCGTGGGGTCCCAGCTTTCGGTGCACCCTGACGTCGACATGATCTCTTTCACCGGCTCGACACGCGCTGGCATCGCGATCACCAAGGCGGCTGCCGATACGCTCAAGCGCGTGTCGCTGGAACTCGGGGGCAAAGGGGCCAACATCGTGTTCGCCGACGCCGACGATCGCGCTGTGCGCCGCGGGGTACGGTCTTGCTTCAACAACACCGGCCAGTCGTGCAACGCACCAACACGGATGCTGGTCGAACGCTCAGTCTATGACCAAGCGGTCGAAATCGCCAAAGAAACGGCTGAAGCAACCGCAGTGAATTCCGCGCATGAGCACGGGAAACACATCGGACCACTTGTTTCAGCCCGCCAGTTCGGTCGGGTTCAGGCCCTTATCGAGCGCGGCATTGAAGAGGGCGCGCGGCTTGTCACCGGTGGCCCCGGACGCCCCGAAGGCTTCAACAAGGGCTACTTTGTCCGCCCGACGATCTTTGCCGATGTCTCAAACGACATGGATATCGCCCAGCAAGAGGTGTTTGGACCCGTCCTCGCGATGATCCCCTTCGACACCGAAGAAGAGGCGATCGAGATTGCCAACGACACGCCCTATGGCCTGACCAACTATGTTCAAAGCCAAGACGATGCAAAGCGCGTGCGCGTGGCGCGCCAGCTGCGTTCAGGGATGGTCGAAATGAATGGCCGTGCCCGTGCAGATGACGCGCCATTCGGCGGGGTAAAACAATCCGGAAACGGGCGCGAAAACGGCGTCTGGGGCATGGAAGAATATCTCGAGGTCAAATCTGTCTCGGGTTGGGCCGCCGAATAACGACGCTCACATAAACAATTAAAGGGTGCGGCGATGCTGCACCCTTTTTTGCCTCTGTTAACCTTCCGGTGCTACGCTCGGTCCATTGCGGTTAATACGCCAGAAGGGAGGGCGTTCTATGACACCAATCCAATACCTCAAACAATTCACCTATGCCGCAGTGGCCGTGGTCGCGACGTCGACTGTTGCCCTTGCCGCCGGACACGGAGACAAGCCCAACATCCTTGTCATCTGGGGCGACGACATCGGGCAGTCCAATATCTCAGCCTATACAATGGGCGTGATGGGCTACCGGACGCCAAACATTGACCGTGTGGCCCAAGAAGGCATGATTTTCACGGACTATTATGCCGAGCAATCCTGTACCGCGGGACGTTCGTCCTTTGTGACGGGCCAGTCCGTCTATCGAACGGGTTTGTCCAAGGTTGGGATGCCCGGTGCGACACAGGGCATGCAGATCGAGGATCCGACCATTGCCGGGCTTTTGAAGACCCAAGGGTATGCGACCGGCCAGTTTGGCAAGAATCACCTAGGTGATCTCGACGAACATCTGCCGACAAACCACGGGTTCGATGAATTCTTCGGGAACCTCTATCACCTGAATGCAGAAGAAGAGCCCGAGAACGAGGACTATCCACAGAACCCCAAATTTCGGGAGCGTTTCGGACCACGTGGCGTCATTCGATCAGCTGCGGTTTACGATGACAACGGTGTTCTGACCGGTCAGGAAATCGAAGATACCGGTCCATTGGATCGCGCAAGGATGGAGCATATCGACGACGACACCGTCGAAGCCGCGATAGATTTCATCCGCCGCCATGAAGAAGCCGATGTGCCTTGGTTCGTTTGGTGGAACGGCACGCGGATGCACTTCCGCACCCATGTAAAAGACGAAATGCGCGAAACCGCCAACGAGATCATTGGCAGCAATGCGGATGAATATACCGCTGGCATGATCGAACATGACATGCATGTCGGTCAGCTTCTCGATGTGCTGGACGAGCTCGGCATCGCGGACGAAACCTTTGTGATGTACTCGACCGACAACGGGCCACACATGAACACGTGGCCGGATGCGGGGATGACACCTTTCCGCGGTGAGAAGAATACCAACTGGGAAGGCGGTTGGCGCGTGCCCGCGATGGTTCGTTGGCCGGGTAAGATCGAACCGGGAAGCGTCTCAAACGAGATCGTTCATCACATGGACTGGCTGCCAACCTTTATGAATATGGCGGGGACCCCCGGCATCAAAGAGGCCTTGCTCGAAGGTGGCGTAGAGTCGATGGGGCGTGAATACCGCGTGCACCTGGATGGCTATGACACGCTTGATTACCTCACAGGCGCGTCGGACGAAACGCCAAGAAACGAGGTCTGGTACTTCTCGGACGATGGCGATCTGACCGCGCTGCGCTGGAACGATTGGAAAGCGATCTTTCTTGAGCATCGCTATCCGCAGACCCTGCGGGCATGGGCCGAGCCTTGGACAGAGTTGCGTATCCCGCTGCTGTTCAACCTCCGCCGCGATCCGTACGAGCGGTCTCAGATCACGTCCAACACCTACTACGACTGGTATCTGGATCGGGTCTATGTCCTGTTGCCGGCGGCTGATTTTGTCGGACAGTTCCTGCAGACGTTCGTAGAGTTCCCACCTCGTCAGGAGGCAGGAAGCTTCACGATTGGCGATGCAGGCGAAATGATCCGGCAGGCGGCCTCTGGCGCACGCTAATTTCGCGTAACTTATCCTGAAGCGGGCCGCCCTTGGGCGGCCCGTTTTCTTTTCGGCATCCCTCAAATTGAATTCGTGACACCAAACCAAGAATGCGCGGGACGGAAGACCCATGCGTGCGCTCACGCACCAATGCGGTGCAGGATTGGCGAATTTTCAATTCAGGCGCACAGCTTATGTCAGCGTCAACAGTTTCTCAAAGCAGGAGATCAAGACGATGCTGAACCAGATCAAAGGCCTCCACCACGTCACGTCGCTGGCCAGTGGCGCGCAATCGAACAACGACTTTTTCACCAAGACACTCGGCCTGCGCCGGGTCAAAAAGACCGTCAACTTCGACGCACCCGACGTCTATCACCTGTATTACGGGGATGGGACCGGTGCACCGGGGTCGGTCATGACCTATTTCCCCTTCCCCAACGCCGCACGCGGGCGTCCGGGCGTGGGAGAGGTTGGAACCACCGTGTTTTCTGTCCCGACCGGAACACTCGACGAATGGCAAACGCGGCTCGCCAGTCTCGGCGTTCAGGGATTGGACCGAGAGACGTTGTTTGGCGAAAACCGTCTGAAATTCGACGGGCCCGACGGCGACGGCTTTGCGCTTGTGGAACAAGCCGATGATGACCGCACGCCGTGGACCGGCAATGGCGTGTCAGAAGATCTCGGAATTCGCGGCTTTCATTCGGCCTCCATGCGGCTGGCCGATGATGGCGCGACCGGAGAGTTGCTGAAGTTCATGGGATACGAAGATTTGGGGACCGACGGTGACACCCGCCGTTTTGCCGTCGCCGATGGTACCGGTGCAAACACCGTGGACATTCAAACGCTACCGGGCGCCGCACATGCGGCGCAGGGTGCGGGGTCTGTCCACCACCTCGCCTTCGCGGTCGAGAACCGGGAAAAGCAGCTTGAAGTACGCAAGGCGCTCATGGACACGGGCTATCAGGTGACGCCGGTGATCGATCGCGATTACTTCTGGGCGATCTACTTCCGCACCCCCGGTGGTGTCCTGTTCGAAGTCGCAACCAACGAGCCCGGCTTTGACGCGGACGAGGACACGGCACATCTGGGCGAGGCGCTCAAACTGCCAACGCAGCACGCCCACCTGCGCGAAAAGCTCGAACAATATCTCGAGCCGATTGAGGGCTGACCCATGAGCTATATCGCAAAACGAACCAAAGGGGCGCCCGGCGCGCCCCTCGCCTTCACTTTTCACGGTACTGGGGGAACCGAGGATCAATTTCACGGGTTTGTCGAGCAAATGATCCCGGGCGGGCATGTA
>JABSSC010000042.1:27802-43090 GCA_013214635.1 Paracoccaceae bacterium
GGCGACGTGTCCGAGATGGGGGCCGCGCGGTTCTTCCGCCGGACGGGCGAGGGTGTCTATGACATGGACGATCTCGCCCAGCGCACCGCGCAAATGGCTGCCTTCATGGCAAACGAGCGGGACGCGGCGCAATCGACCCGCACTATCGGGCTTGGGTACTCCAACGGGGCCAACATCCTGGCCTCCGTTGCGCTCGATCATCCCGAACTGGTGGACGACCTCGTCCTCTTGCACCCGCTGATCCCGTGGGACCCGGCGCCACAACCGGGCCTCAAGGGAAAGCGCATCCTGATCACGGCAGGCCGCATGGACCCCATCTGTCCCGCACCCCAGACCGAACGTCTGGCGCAGTACCTGATCGACCAGGGGGCAGAGCTGACCGTGCACTGGCACGCAGGCGGGCACGAGATCCGTCAGGACGAGATCACGGCAATCCAGCAGTTCCTCGTGACCGAGACGGCTTGAGCGCGACGGCAGGCGCGGCTAGAGGGAGGTATGCCCGACACCGCACCCGCCAAAATCGAATTCGTCCCGGACACCGTTCACAAACGGGACGAGTTCTCTGAGACGATCTCGGGCCACGCGGCGCATGATCCCGACCTGAAACTGGCGATGCGCAAGCTTTCGGGCCTCCCGTGGTGGTCGCGCTGGCTCGCTTGGCGACTGGCCCGGCGGGAGATCACGGGGCTTGAGGCTGTCCAAGGGATCAAAGGCACTCCGGTCCTCTACGAAGTGAACGCAGACGGCATCTTGCGCGACTGGACTGCCGGAACACCCCTGCACCTTGCCAAACCATCTGACCGCGCGTGGTACGACGACGCCGCACGGCTGTTGCGAGATATGCGGCGGCGTGGGGTGACGCATAACGACCTAAACAAGCCGCAGAACTGGCTGATGACACCGGACGGGCGTGCGGCGGTGATCGATTTTCAGCTGGCGCGCGTTTCTCCGCGCAAGGGCAAGCTCTATCGCATCCGCGCCTATGAGGACCTGCGCCACCTGCAAAAACAAAAGCGCCGGTTTGCGCCCGACCTCCTGACGCCCAAGGGTTGGCAGATGGTCGAGCAACGCTCGATCCCTTCCCAGATCTGGGCCGCGACGGGAAAGCAAGTCTACAACTTCATCACGCGAAGGCTCCTCAATTGGTCGGATGGTGAAGGCACTGCCAGTCGCATGGACAGTGATGGTCCGGCGATCCAGAGCGCGTTGGAAAGTGCTTCAGGCGTTCGGGCCGTGGCGCTTTGCACCTATCCGCTGCCCTCACAGGGCGTGGGGCTTTACGGGTTTGTCGAAACCGACCTCAATCAAGCCGCGACACGCGCGCTCCTGCCCGAAACACGGATCGAAAAGATACAGGCGGTTACCTCCCTGCCCCGAGATGGCGCAGGCGCAATTCGTCAGGAACCGCTCGACCTTATCGCGATGAACCGATTGGACGAGCTAGAGGTGCTGCTGGCACGTGAACCCGACCTGCGTGCGTCCGTTGCGCCGATTGTGAAAGAGCGCCAGAACCTCACAGACCGGTATCGATAAAGACTTGTCGGTCAGACCTATTTCATGATGGGGCCTATTCTCAAAACAATCGGCGGAGCCGGAGGCCACATGATGAGGCGCGCACGGTTCATCCTGCTACTTTCACTCGCGCTAAGCACTGCGTCTTGCACGCAAACGGGCCGCAAGGCTGGGGATATTGCCGTGATCGGCGATTCCGTGATGGTTTGGAACAGTCGGGGCGGCAACGACATCGGCAGCGTGGTGGCGGCCGAGTTAGGGCGGGAAGTTGTGAACCGCGCGGCTTTAGGCGCGCAGGTCAGTGTCAGCAGCCTGGCCAGCATCATTGGACTAAGCATTCCGGCTCAGTTGCCGCCGGGCGGCTGGAATTGGGTCGTCGCCAATGGCGCGGCCAATGATCTCGGCCTGTCTTGCGGCTGCACCCGCTGTGACGATGAGATCGAGGCGCTGATCTCACCCGACGGACGAAGCGGTGCGATCCCGGATTTGATCGCACAGGCCCACAGTCAGGGCGCGCGGGTGATCTGGCTGGGATACTATGAAGCGCCCGAGACAACGTCATTCCAAGGCTGCCGCCCCGGACTGGTTGAGATTGAGCGGCGCATCGCGCTCTTGGCAAGGGACGACGACAAGACCTACTTCCTCGACGCCGAAGACATCCTAGATTCGGCAAACCGAGACCTTCTCGACCGCGACCGCACGCACCCATCGGTCGAGGGCTCAGACCTGATCGGAAAAGAGATCGCGCGGATGATCAGCGAAGCCGATCAGCGGTCTTAATCGTCCTGCACTTTCCCGCGCATGGATTTGACCGATGATCGGTTCTTCTTTGCGGCCAGCCGCCGCTCAACCGAGCCCTTCGTGGGCCGTGTCGGGCGGCGTTTCTTAGGGGCGACTGTCGCCTTGCGGATCAGCTCGGCCAGGCGCGTGCGCGCAATCTCTCGGTTGCGGCTCTGAGACCGTGTTTCGTCAACTTGCAGGATCAGCGTGCCACTGTCGCTCCACCGCCGCCCGGCAAGCCGTTTGAGACGCGCCTTGACCGCGGACGGCAAATTTGGGGACCGGGCGGCCTCAAAGCGAAGCTCAACGGCGGAGGAGACCTTGTTCACGTTCTGCCCGCCCGGACCTGAGGCGCGCACGAACTGCTCCGTCATTTCCCACGGCTGCAACGTGATCTCATCCGTTATCTTGAGCGGCTCTGCCATACGTTATGCCTACCAAACTCCGACGTTATGCCGACATGGTTTTTTGCCACTTCAGAACGGCACCGGAGATTTGAAAGTCATGCCGATGCCACCGTCAGGGTGACGCAAGCGCAAGCTCTCTGCGTGGAGCATCAAGCGGGGAAAGTCCCGCGCGGGACCGGTGGCATAAAACGGGTCCCCCAAAATGGGATGGCCGATCTCGCGCATATGAACCCGAAGCTGGTGCGACCGTCCGGTCAACGGCATGAGACGCAACCGGCTCGTTTCTCCGTCGCTGCGGAGCACCCTCCAATCCGTCTGCGCCGGTTTGCCGTCCTCATGGTCCACCATCTGCAAAGGCCGGTTGGGCCAATCGACGATCAGAGGAAGATCCACTGTGCCGGTCTTTTGTTCCAGAACACCCCAAACCCTTGCGACATAGACCTTTTTCACTTGGCGTTTCTCAAATTGCAGCCCCAGATGCCGCTGCGCATGAGGTGTCATCGCGAACACCATCACCCCGGATGTGTCGCGATCCAGCCGGTGGACCAAAAGCGCCTCGGGGAACACCGCCTGAACCCGGGACAGCAAGCAATCGGAAAGATGTGCGCCTTTGCCGGGAACCGACAAAAGACCACTGGGCTTATCGACAATTAGCAACTCGTGGTCGTGGTGCAGAATGTCGAGCGGTACGTCGGGTGGGGCGTAAGTATCTGACATCACCGCGCAAAAACGGAATTTAGAATGTCTGAGAGGCCTGCCGCGTCGTGCGCGGTAAACGCTGCCGGTCTGTCGCTATCGATATCAAACACCGCGATCAACTCTCCGTCTCCGTTATACACGGGGAGGACAATCTCAGACTGGGTGGATGACGCACAGGCAATGTGGCCTTCAAACGCGTTCACATCGTCCACAAGCTGAATATCACCGGTGCGCGCGGCGGCGCCGCAGACCCCCCGCTCAAAAGGAATAACAAGGCAACCATGCCCGCCTTGATAGGGTCCGATCTTGAGCACCCGCGGCTCTGTCACGCGGTAAAACCCGGTCCAGTCAAAACGCGCGTCCTCATGATGCACCTCGCACGCGACCGTCGCCATCAAAGCGACCGTATCGGTTTCTCCGTCAGTCAGCGCAAGAACCCGTTTCTTGAGATCCGAATAGTCGATCATACCCGTTCAATCGCAATTGCAGTGCCTTCGCCGCCGCCAATACAAATAGCCGCAACGCCGCGCTTGAGATCATGCCTTTCGAGCGCGTTCAACAGTGTGACGATGATCCGCGCGCCTGACGCACCAATCGGATGGCCCAACGCGCAAGCACCTCCATTGATGTTCAGGATATCGTGCGGGACACCGGTTTCGCGCATGAAGGCCATGGGAACGACGGCAAACGCTTCGTTCACTTCCCACAGATCCACATCCGACACACTCCACCCAATGCGCTCAAGCAGTTTGAGCGTGGCCGGAATAGGCGCAGTGGTGAACCATCCCGGTGCCTGAGCGTGCGTTGCGTGCCCGACTATGCGGGCACGTGGCGTCAGATTATTCATATCCAATGCCGTGGCAGACGCCAATGCAACAGCCGCTGCCCCGTCCGAAATGGACGACGCATTTGCGGGCGTCACCGTCCCGTTTTCCCGAAATACTGGTTTAAGGTGTGGAATCTTGTCAGGCCGCGCATTGCGGGGTTGTTCATCGGTGGAAATCACGGTTGTCCCGCCCCGCGCTTTCAGCGTCACTTCTNCGATTTCATCAGCGAACTCGGCGCGTTGGGCGCGTGCCAGGGACTCAAGCGCATAGGCATCCTGAGCCTCTCGCGAGAGCTGAAAGGTTTCGGCGCAATCTTCAGCGAACGTGCCCATAAGCCGCCCTTTGTCATAGGCATCTTCAAGCCCATCCAAAAACATGTGATCCACAGTCGCCTTATGGCCCAGACGCGCGCCCCTACGCATAGCGGGAAGCAGGTACGGCGCGTTCGACATGCTCTCCATGCCGCCGGCGGCCATGCGCGTGCTGCGGCCGAGCGCGATCTCATCGGCCGCAATCATAACTGCCTTCATGCCTGAACCGCACATCTTGTTCAGCGTTGTGGCCGGGATGTCCTCGCCAAACCCTGCGGCAAAGCCCGCCTGACGTGCGGGCGCCTGTCCCTGACCCGCCGACAACACATTGCCCATGATGACCTCTTGCGGCGCGACGCCCTTAAGCGCCGCGCGCAACGCGACCCCGCCAAGTTCGCTGGCTGTCGCGCCAGCGAGTTCGCCTTGCAACCCGCCCATGGGAGTGCGCGCGGCACCGGTTATGAAAACGTCCGACATGATGCAATTCTCCGTGTTTTCCTTACGGATTGGTAATGTCCGCGCGTTACACGAGCGACATTGAAACGACGTTGGACACTAGGATGAAGCTCGAATCACGGCAAGAGGGCGAGGATCTGATCGTTACCGTTGGCGAGGCGCGCGTTGATGCCGCCATCGCCGTCCAGTTCAAGGACGGCATGCGAAAATTTATTGCTGACGGGCATGATCGCGTCGTTTTGGATTTGTCCAACGTTGGATTTTTAGACAGTTCAGGGTTAGGCGCGGTTGTCGCGGTCATGAAACTCATGGGTCCTGACAGGCGGCTCGATTTAGCCGGACTTACGCCCACCGTGGAGAAGGTATTTCGCCTGACCCGCATGGATTTGGTATTCAAAATCTTCGATGATCTGGACGCAGCGGTCAGCCCGAGCGCGGCGACGACGTAGGTTACAGGTCACTTCTTCGCCTTCCTTGCCAATACAAAAAGCAGAAATGTCTCAGGAAATACTTAGTCAAAAGTTTTTAGCCAGTCTCATGAACGTGCGTTCTGCACTCGAAGATATCTGGCGACATCCAGCCATGCCGCGGCTCAATGCTGACGTAAGCGGCTCTTTGGAACTGGTTCTAGCCGAAGTGCTCAACAACATCGTCAAGCACGCGTATCCCGAAGGCCAAGAAGGCCCCATCGAAGTGTCCATGCACACACGCGGTGAGGATATCGAATGTCGTGTCAAAGATTTTGGCCGGGCGATGCCAAACGAAGCTCTCCCCGCTGGGATTGCGCCCGACATCCCGGAAGAGCTTGATTGCTTGCCCGAAGGGGGATTTGGGTGGTTCCTGATCGGGGAACTGGCCAAGGACCTGACCTATACTCGGCGGGACAGCACAAATCTTTTTTCATTCCGCATGCCTGCTGGTCTGCCGATTGCGGCCAACCAAACCAATTAATCGGATTGGATTTTTTTGCGCAACGCGTTACGTCGCCATCTGACTAGAGGGGAGACATTACGTGCGCGATTTTCAACGACCTGGCCGTTCGGCCGTTTTTGCGACGAATGCCATGGCCGCCACGTCGCACCCTTTGGCCAGCAAAACGGCACTGGACATCCTTCAGGCCGGCGGAAACGCGATGGACGCCGCAATCGCCGCAGCCGTCCTGCAGGGCATCGCCGAGCCACAGATGACGGGGATTGGCGGGGACTGCTTTGTTTTGTTCACCCCACCGGGCGAAGAAACGATCAAGGCCATGAATGGGTCTGGCGTCGCACCCGCTGCACGGACCGCGGCCGCCATGCGCGCGGCCGGTTATGACAAAGTTCCCGTAGGCGGCGCCCTATCGGTCACAGTTCCCAATGCAATAGACGCCTTCTGCCGCCTATCAGAGGATTGGGGCAAGCTTGGAATCGACCGCATCCTGCAACCTGCAATTAACGCCGCAGAAAACGGCATACCGGTGGCGCCACGCGTCTCACAAGACGTTGCGCGGCACGAAGGCAACCTCACCGGTATCGCGCGTGACTTTTACCTGATCGATGGCCGCGCGCCGAAACTGGGCGAGATCTTTCGCGCCCCAGGTCAGGCGCAGGTGCTGCAACGCGTCGCTGCAGAAGGGCGTGCGGGTTTTTATGAAGGTGACGTCGCTAAAGACATGGTGAGCTCGCTTCAGCGGGCGGGCGGCGAGCACACGCTTGATGATTTTGCAGCGGCGGAGAGTATCTACACCGACCCCATCTCTGGCACGTATAAAGGTGTCGAAATGGTCGAGCATCCGCCCAACGGACAGGGCGCAACGGCGATCCTGCTCAACAACATTCTGTCGCACTTTGACCTGCCATCGCTCGCTCCATTCGGTGCGGCCCGTGCCCACCTGGAGACGGAGGCGGCAAAGCTTGCCTATGATGCGCGGAACAGGTTCGTGGGCGATCCTGGGTCGACGTCGATGACAGAGTACATGTGCGCCCCAGAGACCGCTGCGAAGTTGGCAGCGCTCATTCGGATGGATGCCGTGATGGAGGCCCCCCGCGCCCTGACAGAGCAGGTGCACAAAGAGACGATTTGCCTGTCGGTTGTCGACCGCGATGGCATGAAAGTATCGCTGATCTATTCCATCTTTGCAGATTTCGGGTCAGGTCTCGCCTCTGACAAGTACGGCATCCTGTTCCACAATCGGGGATCTGGTTTCACTCTGGAAGAGGGTCACCCGAACGAGGCGAACCCCGGAAAGCGCCCGCTGCACACGATCATCCCTGGCATGCTCCGCGAGAATGGCCGTGTCACGGTGCCGTTCGGTGTGATGGGCGGTGGCTATCAACCCAATGGGCACGCGCGCTTTCTCACCAATATCGTGGACTACGGCCTCGACCTACAGGAGGCGATCGACGCGCCGCGTTCGTTCCACTGGGAAGGCAATCTGAAACTTGAGAGCGGCTATTCCGATGCAGTTGCTCAAGAGCTTGTCGATCTCGGCCATCCCGTTGTTCGTGCCGAAGAACCGATTGGGGGGGCGCAAGCCATCCGGCTACACCATGACACGGGCGTTCTTGAAGGGGCCTCTGATCCGCGCAAGGACGGTTGCGCGTTGGGGTATTGACCACCATGCCAATCAAATCGGTCAAAGAGATGGTTGCCGAGGCGAAGGCTGGTATCGAAACTCTGACGTCTGATGCTGCACAGGCCGAAGTCGATCAGGGCAAAGCGATGTTCGTCGATATCCGGGATCCACGCGAACTGGAGCGCGATGGAAAGATCCCGGGCGCCTTCCACGCACCTCGCGGCATGCTTGAGTTTTGGATCGACCCTGCGTCGCCGTATCACAAACCTGAGCTGCTCGGTGACAGGCGCCTGATCCTCTATTGCGCATCCGCGTGGAGATCGGCACTGTCCGCCAAAACCCTGAAGGATATGGGGTTGGACACCGTCGCGGAGCTCGACGGCGGTTTTTCGTCATGGAAGAAAAGCGGCAGACCCGTCGAGGGTTAGTTCAGTTGAACCTGCAACGGATAGTGCCCGTCTACAAAATCCCCGAACAGATCGGATAGATCCGGGTGATCCACAGGCTCACCAGAGTAGTCCGCCACAAGGTTCTGCTCTGACACATACGCCACGTAGTAGCTTTGGTCGTTTTCGGCCAACAGGTGATAGAACGGCTGATCCTTGGCAGGACGACTATCCTCGGGGATGGCGTCATACCATTCATCCGTGTTGGAGAACATCGCGTCGACATCAAAAACCACACCGCGAAACGGATGTTTCCGATGACGAACGACTTGCCCCAAGGCGTATTTTGCACGCGTCTTTAGCATAGCCTCTACCCCCTACCCGCACTTCTTGGCCGTTAGAGCTGCGAATGTCCATGTTTTTGAAGGGGATTCGCGGGAAACAGTCTGTGAACCCGAATCAGACAGTGTGCCGATTGGCTTGCTCAAAAACGTGATGATCCGAGTCACGAAAAGGATTTTCAAAACACCGCCTTTTGTCGTAAACTTGTGGATAACTTCGGCAACAGACCGGAATGAGGCAGATGAGCAAACCTTTATTCGCTTTGGCGGGCCTAGTGTTTTTGGCAGCATGCGGCGGTGGTGGATACAACACGCCCCCACGCAATCTCGACAATGCATGCAGCATTGTCAGCCAACGCCCGTCCTATTTGAAAGACATGCAGCGCACCGAACGCAAGTGGGGCGTTCCTGTCCACGTTCAGATGGCCACGATCCATCAGGAAAGCAAATTCGACGGCGATGCGCGTACCCCAGTGAGATACACTCTAGGCGTGATCCCCATGGGCCGACAGTCTTCGGCCTTTGGCTACAGCCAAGCGCTTGACGGAACGTGGGAAGAGTACATTCAGCTTGAGGGTCGGCGCAGCGCAAAACGCGATAACTTCCGCGACGCAGTCGACTTTATGGGCTGGTACATGGACCAAACCTATCAGGAGCTCGGCATCTCAAAGTTTGACGCCAAGAACCAATACCTCGCCTACCACGAGGGGCGTACGGGATATCGCCGGGGAAGCTACAAATCCAAAGGGTGGCTGATGAACGTGTCAGACAACGTGGCTGATCGTGCGGCTATGTATCAGGCGCAGCTTTGGACCTGCACCTGATCAGCGGCTTCGGCGGTCTGCTTCATAGCTGATATTGAACAGAGTTGACGGCAGATCGAGCCCTGTCGTCATCTCGCCAAGTACGATGGTCGTCCGGGTGCCAACACCATCCACGACAATCCACTGGCGCAACTCAACCGGATCGCTTGTGAACTTTAGCTCAATCCGCCCGTATTGCGGATTATCAGGGTCTTGCGCCACAACGGTTGTCGCAACGCCATCGTACTCATGGCCCACCACCATCCGGCGCCGAGACAGATCAACGTTTCGCTCAAGGATGATGTTCAGCGGCGTCCGGCCCAGCGGGTACTGTTCCGGCCGGGACAGGTTCGATTTCGGGTCAAAGATCGCGATCTTGCCCGCCCCCGCCATCACCAACGTTTCCTCAGGCGGGTCATATTCAAACCGGGCCCGACCAGGACGCTTGATAAATACCTGACCGGTCGACACCGTGCCGTCGGGGTTAATCTGTGTGAACTTCGCCTGCGCGGTTTGTAAGCCGTTGAGGTAATTCGAGATCCTGTTCAACGACAAGATCGACGCGTTCGCCGGCAGCGCCGGCACGGCCATGGCCGCGGCAGAAGTCGCCAAAAGGCGGCGTCGGGTAATCAAGGTGCTCATGCGGTTGAGATAGGCACCTCAACCGCTGAACGCCAGTGTTATCAGATATCAGGCGCTTTTACGCCTGCTCGGGCACCAGAATCTCACGCTTGCCAACGTGATTTGCCGGGCTGACCAACCCGTTCTCTTCCATTTGCTCAACAAGGCGCGCCGCCTTATTGTATCCGATGGCGAGCTTGCGTTGGATGTAAGACGTGGAACATTTGCGATCCTGAATGACGATCTGGACCGCCTGATCGTAAAGCGCATCCTCGCCATCCGTGTTCCCGCCAAGGCCGAGCACCAGATCGATGTCGCTTTCCTTGTCGTCGGCCGGGCCATCAACCACCCCGGTGATGTACTCTGGTGCGCCAAAGGATTTGAGGTGGTTCACGACCTCTTCCACCTCTTCATCCGAAACGAAGGGCCCGTGAACACGGGTGATCTTTGCACCGCCCGCCATGTACAGCATGTCACCCATGCCCAGAAGCTGCTCGGCCCCCTGCTCACCAAGAATGGTGCGGCTATCAACTTTGGAGGTCACCTGGAACGAGATCCGGGTGGGGAAGTTTGCCTTGATCGTCCCGGTGATCACATCCACCGACGGGCGCTGCGTGGCCATGATCAGGTGAATACCGCTGGCGCGTGCCATTTGTGCAAGACGCTGGATGCAGGCTTCGATTTCCTTGCCGGCGACCATCATCAGGTCCGCCATCTCATCAACGATGACAACAATGTAAGGGATCGCTTCGGGCGCGAATTCTTCGGTTTCGAACACCGGTTCGCCAGTGTCCTCATCGAACCCAGTCTGCACGGTGCGCGAGAACATCTCGCCCTTAGACAGAGCATCACGGACGCGGCCGTTATACCCTTCGATGTTGCGAACGCCCATTTTGGACATCTTGCGATAACGCTCTTCCATCTCACCGACGACCCATTTCAAGGCAACAACAGCCTTTTTGGGATCGGTCACAACCGGGGAGAGAAGATGCGGGATACCATCATAGACGCTCAGTTCCAGCATCTTGGGATCGATCATAATCAGGCGGCATTCCTCTGGCGTCAATCGATAGAGAAGCGACAGGATCATCGTGTTGATCGCCACCGACTTACCCGAGCCGGTCGTCCCTGCGATCAGCAGGTGGGGCATCTTCGCGAGGTTTGCGACAATCGGGTCACCACCGATATCCTTGCCCAATGCCAAGGGCAGACGCTGGTTACCGTCGTCGAACTGGCGGCTCGCAAAGATCTCGCGCAACATGACCATCTCACGAGTCTCGTTGGGGAGTTCGATGCCAATGATCGACCGTCCGGGCACCGTTGAGACACGGGCCGACAACGCCGACATTGACCGCGCAATATCGTCGGCAAGCCCAACCACACGGCTGGCTTTCAGACCTGGTGCGGGCTCAAGTTCGTACATTGTGACAACAGGACCTGGGCGGACGCTGACGATGTCACCCTTGACGCCGTAGTCATCCAAGACGCTTTCCAACATGCGCGCGTTTTCTTCCAGCGCTTCATCTGAAAGCTGCGCACGGGGTGTGCGGCTGCCATTGGCCAACAGGTTCAACGGAGGAAGCTCAAACGCCGCCGCCGTGTCGTCAAAGTTCAGCGTTGGTTGCGCCTCGCTCATCGCGCGCCGTGATGGTGTGGCCTTTTTTTCAGTACGGCGGACAACGGGTGCTGCCGCGTCATAGATCACACGCCCGGTTTCAAAACTCGGGACTGTCCGTGCAACGGGGGTGTCGACCAGATCGTCATCATCCACCAACGGCTCATCATAGGCTGGCGCCGTTAGCTGCGGCTCTGCGCGCAATGCAGGCTGTGGTTCGGCCCGCTGCAACGCCGGTTCCTCGCGCACAACCGGTGGTTCGTTCCGGCGAACACGGGCATTCACGGCCTCGGTCACGCGCGCGCTGATCCGGTCGTTGCCATAGACGGTTGGTTCTTCCGTGTGATCAATCGGCGGAAGCTCCGGTTCGACCTTACGAACGAAGGGGTTCAGGCGTGTCATCAGACCGCCCTGCGGTTCGACTGCGACAGGTTCCGGCGCTGAAAACGGTTCGGCCTCCATGACAAGCTCTTCTGCTTCATCACGCTTCATGCGGTCAGCCAGGGCGACGCTTCCTCTGACGCTGGCACCAAGTGCCGTCAGCACGGCATAGCGGATGCCGCAATAAAGCTGGATCAGCCCGCGATAACTGAATGCCGCATATGACCGGATCTCAGGCCGGGTCACGCCAAGTGAAAACAGCATGGCCGCGGCGGCGAGGAAGAAGGTGACGAAGCTGAGGATTTTGAGGCCAAGGGTCGCTTGAATGGGCAAGATACCCAGCAACGCACCAAGCATCGTGTCCCCAAACAGTCCGCCCAAGCCAAACGAATGCGTCCATTCCGGCGATGGTACCAGCGTGGAGGCATAAACCGAGCTAAGTGCGATTGCGATTGGGGCAAAGATGATGCGGCTCATGATCCGTTCGGCACCCACATGCGCGATCAGGCGTACACCCCAAACCAGAAACACCGCAGCAATCGCCCAGGCGCCGTGCCCAACGATCACAAACAATGGCGACGCGATCGAGGCACCGGGTCGACCCAGCAGGTTCTGAACTTGCGCGTCAGACGCAGACAGCCAGCTTGGGTCTTCCGGCGAATAGGACCAGACCAGTAATCCGACAGCCAGACCCAGCGCGACAAATGCCAAACCAAGAAGCTCTTGGCTTCGGCGTTCGAGAATTGCCTTGGTTTCGCTGTCGAGAAGCGGGTCTCGCGCCCTTGTCTGATACGCCATACCGGTCCGTCCTTACCTCAATAAGCAGTCACGCAGGGTCTTAAGGCCCTGCTTTAATTCATCTTCATCCACAACCATCGCGACGCGGATGTAACCCTTGCCGGGATTGAACCCGTCAACCTCCCGCGCAAGGTAAGCGCCAGGAAGGACGCGAACGCCCGTCTCGCGCCAGAGTTTCTGTGTTGCCGCCTCGCCGTCCTCAACGCTGAGCCACAGGAAAAAGCCCGCCTCTGGGGCGTTCCAGTCTGGCACGTCCGCAAAGACGTCGTCCGCGATGTCATACTTGGCTTGGTATCGCGCCCGGCTTGCCGCGACATGCGCTTCATCCCGCCAGACGGCCTCTGAGGCATGTTGCAAGGGCAAGGGCAGCGGCGCACCAGCATAGGCGCGAAGCTGCTTGATCGCGGCAATGCTTTTTGGGCCGCCGGCGACAAATCCAGACCGAAGCCCCGGCAGGTTTGAGCGTTTCGACAGCGAATGAAAGATCGTCACGCGCTCCGGATCCGCGCCGACTTTGGCCGCGATCTCAAGCGCCCCCACGGGCGGGGATGTGCGGTACACCTCGGAATAACACTCATCCGCAAACACGCGAAAATCATGGCGTTCCGCGAGAGCAAGAAGCTCAGTCCAATAACGCTCATCCGCAACCGCACCCTGAGGGTTGGCCGGCGAACAGACATAGACGATGGCCACTCGGTCCAGTGTCTGAGCATCGAGGGCGGTGAAGTCTGGCAGGAATCCCGTTTCGGCGGTCGCCGGGACATAGATCGGCTCGGCCCCGCTGGCCAAGGCCGCAACGGCATAGACCTGATAGAAAGGGTTCGGCGTCAGAATGATTGGCCTTTGGCCGCCGATGCGCTCCGGGCACAGGGCCAAAGCGGCGCCAAACAGCCCCTCACGCGTACCGTTCAACGCCATGATCTGCGTGTCGGGATCAAGACGAACGCCGTAACGCCCCTGCACCCAGTCCGCGATGGCCGACAAAAGACCCGGCGTTCCGTGATTGGCGGGGTACTTGCCGAATTCGGCCGAGGTTTCAGAGATCTTCTGAGTAACCCAGTCGGGAAAGGCATGGCGCGGTTCGCCAATAGTCATCTGGACGACCGGACCGCCGGGTGCGGTGTCGTCCAAAAGCCTCCGCAAACGCGGAAAGGCGTATTCCGGCAGGTGTGAAAACCGCTCGGGGAACTGCATCATTGCCTCAAATACGGGGTCGTTTCGCCCCTTTTGACGTTGAATCTAATGCAGATTCAGTGCCTCGGTCCAGCACTGTGTCGGGAAATTCAGGTCGCGCTACGTGACTTGTGGCATTTAGGTCAGCGCTTGATGCGCCGCCGCGCCCAGCCGCAACAGACGCTCTTCTGTGCCCGGTCCCGTTTGCAGGATGATCCCTGTCGATGGCACCCCGGTGGGCAAGGTCAGCGCGGTCAACCCCATAAGGTTCCCGATCCGTGTATTGCGAAGCGCCAACAGGTTCTCCGCGTCAAAGAACTCGGGCTCTGAAAGCAGACGCGCGGCATTCGGGGGCATGATCGGCGCACTGGGCAGGATGACGGCGTCATATCCAGCCGTTGAGGCCGCGTATCTGGCACGGTATTCGTCCAAGGCCTTGGACGCTGCGATATAGTCAATCGCCGACACGTCGCGCCCCGATTCAAACCGCACGCGCACGCGGTCGAACATCAGGTCCGGGTTGGCTTCAATCAGATCGCCCCAAACGGCATACCCTTCTGGCGCAAAAAGTACGGCGGACATCGCCATCGCCTCGGCCACCTCAGCCAGATCAATGTGCGTTATCTTTGCGCCAGCCTCTGCAAGCTTTGCGACCGCCTGTTCAAATCCGCGCGCCGGGTCACTGCGCAAATCGTCCAGCGCGATTGTGTTCAGCACGGCCAGATGGACACCCTCAAGAGTTGCTCCAGACAAATCGGCAACCTTACCACCCTCCATCACTGCCAAAAGCTGGGCTGCGTCTTCAACCGACCGGCAGAGCGGGCCGACCGTGTCAAACTTGGTGGCAAGTGGCACCACGCCCTCCAGCGACAACCGGCCAGACGTCGTTTTGAGACCCACCAGATCGTTCCAAGCCGAGGGTATGCGCACCGATCCGCCGGTGTCCGACCCGATCCCGGCTGCGGCCAACCCGAACGCCACCGATGTGGCCGCCCCAGATGACGATCCTCCAGACACCGCCCCATGATCGTTGACGCATGGCGGTGTTGCCGTGATCGGGTTCAAACCCAACCCCGAAAAAGCAAGCTCGGTCATGTGCGTTTTGCCAAGGCAGATCAGCCCGGCCTGCGACGCATTTTCCAGAACCCGCGCATCCTTGGTCGGAATGCGCCCTTTGAGCAACGCCGTCCCAGCCTCGGTCGCCACACCCGCGGTATCAAACAAATCCTTCCAACTGATTGGCACACCGTCGAGCAATGACCGCCGCGTTCCAGCACTTGCACGGGCCGCCGCCGCATGCGCCTCTGCCCGTGCGCGATCCGGGGTCGTTCTGGCATAAATGCGATCAGCAAATGGATTCACGTCAATTGCGGCAAGGTAGGTCTCGGTCAATTCGACCGGATCAATCTCGCCTCGCTCGATCCCACGCCCCAGGGCGCTTGCGCTTGTGGTTAGCCAGGTCTGCGACATCTTCGCCCTCCGTTGTTGTGGACACCCTATGCGGCCCTGCAGCCATGGACAACGGGCCCGCGGCAGTCATATTTGCGAGCATGACATCGCGTTTTGATATCGTAATCGCGGGCGGCGGCCTGAATGGAACGAGCCTTGCCCTCGCGCTGGGGCG
>JABSSC010000043.1:0-11362 GCA_013214635.1 Paracoccaceae bacterium
CACGGCATCATGCCGCGCAGGGTCTCACCAACGGCCTCGATTTGGTGCGCGTCGTTGTTGCGGCGGATCGCCTTGAAACTTGGCTGACCGACGGAACATTCCGACATCCAGTCGCGCACGAAGCGGCCCTGCTGAATATCGTCCAGAACGGCCTTCATCCGGGCTTTGGTCTCATCGTAGGGCAGGATGCGCGGGCCAGAGACGTATTCGCCGTATTCCGCCGTGTTCGAGATCGAGTAGTTCATGTTGGCGATGCCGCCTTCGTAGATCAGGTCCACGATCAGCTTCACTTCGTGCAGGCATTCGAAATAGGCCATCTCCGGCGCGTAGCCGGCCTCCACCAATGTCTCAAAGCCCATGCGGATCAGTTCAACCAGACCACCGCAAAGAACGGCCTGTTCACCGAAGAGGTCGGTTTCGCACTCTTCCTTGAAGTCGGTCTCGATGATGCCCGAACGCCCGCCGCCGATGGCCGAGCAATAGGACAGGCCGATTTCAAGCGCCTTGCCGGACGCATCGTTATGGACGGCCACAAGGCAGGGCACGCCGCCGCCTTTGGTGTATTCGCCGCGCACGGTGTGGCCGGGGCCCTTGGGCGCCATCATGATGACATCGACACCGGGCTTGGGCTCGATCAGGCCGAAATGGACGTTCAGACCGTGGGCGAAAGCAATCGCCGCGCCTTCGCGCAGGTTGTCGTGAACGTATTTCTTATAGGTCTCAGCCTGAAGTTCATCGGGCATGGTGAACATGATGACATCGCACCAGGCAGCCGCTTCGGCGATGCCCATAACGGTCAGGCCTTCACCTTCGGCTTTGGCGGCACTGGCCGAGCCTTCGCGCAGGGCGACGACGATGTTCTTGGCGCCGCTGTCGCGGAGGTTCAGCGCATGGGCGTGGCCCTGGCTACCATAGCCGAGAATGGCGACTTTTTTGTCTTTGATCAGGTTAACATCGCAATCGCGATCGTAGTAAACGCGCATGGGTCTCTCCCCTTCCATATGATGAGCGGGGTTTATGAGGGATAGCGCGTCGATTCCAGATTGATCGTCGCGGAAAACGATCTGATTATGACTTTTCTATTCACTAATTTTGAAATAATGAAATTGTCATGCTTGATGATCTCGACCGACGACTTCTGCGGTATATGCAGGCTGAACCCGGGCTTGGGGCAGCCGAACTCGCCGACCGCACCGGTCAGACGCGCGCGACCTGCTGGCGCAGGCTCGAACGATTGCGCGGCGACGGAATTTTAAGGGCGCAACGCGCGATCATTGATTGGGGGGCGTTGGGGTATTCGGTGACAGTGTCGCTCAGGATCACGCTGGACAAGACCCGGCCCGAGGCGTTTGACGAGTTTCTCGCTGCGGCCCGCGACATCCCCGAGGTGATCGAGTTGCAGACCTTTCTGGGGCGGGTTGATGCGCGCCTGTCGGTCATCGCCCGCGATATGCGGCATTATCAAGAGATCTATCGCGACGCGATCCTGACGCTGCCGCATATCGCAGAGATCGAGGCCCTGATGCAGGTGGCGACGGTCAAATCGGGTGGGACCATCCCGGTATGAGCGACGTGGATGTCACCGATCTGGCGATCCTCCGGCTCTTGCGAGAAGATTCAACGCAATCCGCCGGCGCGGTGGGGCGGCGCGTTGGCGTGAGCCAACCCAACGCATGGCGGCGGATCAAGCGGCTGCGCGATGCGGGCATAATCGCTGGGGAAACGGTTGAGTTCGACCTGGCCGCGCTGGGCTTTGGCGTCACCGTGTTTCTGGGGATAAAACTTGCCACGCGCGGGCGGGTGAGCTTGGATGAGTTTGAACGCGCGATCAGCGCCATTCCCGAGGTTCAGACCGTCGAACATGTGTTGGGGTTATACGATTACCGGGTTCGCGTTGTGGCCCGCGACATCGCGGATTTTGAACGCGTGTTGCGACGGCGGATCATGACCTTGCCCGGTGTCGGAGATATCGAGTCAAACGTTCTGTTGAGTGAAGAACACCGGGTCGGCCCGCTATGACGCAGATCGGTCAACGTGTTCTGGTTCTGGGCGGCAGCGGCACGATTGGTCGCGCGACTGTTGCGGCGCTGGCTGCACGCGGGCATCACGTGACGTGCATCCTGCGCGAAGGATCGGACGCGCCCGTTCAGGCTTCGGCAGTTCTGCGGGCCGATGTGACGGACGCGGGTCAGTTGCGCGGCGCGATCTCAACCAGCGGGGCCTTTGACGCCATCATCTCAACGCTCGCATCGCGCACAGGCGCGCCGACAGAGGCTTGGGCGATTGATCACGAGGCGCACCAAGTAGCGCTGGTTGCGGCGCAGGAAACGGGCGTTACACACTTCGTTCTGCTGTCTGCGATTTGTGTGCAGAAGCCGCTTTTGGAGTTTCAGAAGGCCAAGCTTGCCTTTGAGGCCAGCCTTGCCGCCTCCGGTCTGCGCTATTCGATTGTACGGCCCACCGCGTTTTTCAAATCGCTTTCCGGACAAGTCCAACGAGTTATGCAGGGAAAGCCGTTTCTTGCCTTTGGAGACGGGACACGGACCGCCTGCAAGCCGATCAGTGACCGCGATCTTGCAACCTTCATCGCGGAGTGTCTGACAGAGCCGGAGCGCTGGGATAAAATTCTTCCGATCGGTGGGCCCGGACCCGCAATTACGCCCGCCGATCAGGCGACGATGCTGGCAGAGCTTTTGGACCGTCCTGTGCCGTTGCGCCGTGTGCCGCCGCTGCTGCTTGATACGATCATCGGGGTCACGGGGGCGCTGGGGACGTTCAGCGGGAAGTTGGCCGCCAAATCTGATCTGGCCCGCATTGGGCGATACTACGCGACCGAGTCCATGTTGCTTTGGGACGCGGAGGCGGGACGCTATGACGCCGCTGCGACACCAGAGACCGGGTCAGACACGCTCAAGGCGCATTACGCCGAGCTGATCGCGGGGCGCGTGGACGCCGATCTGGGCGACCACGCGGTGTTTTAGAAACTACCGTCGGCTGTTGCCGACCTGATCACACAGCGCTTTGGCTTGGGATACGCTGAGCGAGTTCGGATCGCCGCCGATGGTTGCAATCCCCGTCGGTGCACCGCCCCCTGGAGGTTCGGTAAGCGAGAAAATCGCCGGCTGATCCGGTGCAATCGGCTGCACGAGATAAAGGCGCGACGCCGAGGGTGCCACGCGATCAGCCCCTTGGCCAGCGGCGCACCAGTATTCTTTGCTACCTGCGCCTGCACGGGGAAGGACGCTAAATGGCTCGCTCGCAGAGGTATATTTGATTGTGCCGCCAATGGGCGTCACGAAGGTGTTGGACCCGTCTGCGGACGGGGTCGGGGCGCAAGCTGCCAGGCTCAACAGGGCGGCAGCGGCGATGAAAGTTCGGGTCATGGGGCCTCCGGGCTTCGCTATGTCACAACCCTGCCGCAACAGAGCCTTCCAGACAATCCCGTTATCGGTGCGTCACCTTGTACCGCGCTGCATATTGGACTGTGTGGATCGCTGGTTTAGGTATAACTCCTGCATGTCTGCACCGGAGGAAGCGCCATGTCCGCACTATTGCCTGATATTGATCCTGACGGATTGCTGGAGTTCTCGGTCGTCTTTACCGACCGGTCGCTGAACCACATGAGCGCTGCCTTTCAGAAGGTGATGCGCGACATTTCGGACATCCTAAGGGACGTCTATGCCGCTGATGCTGTCGCTGTCGTGCCCGGTGGCGGCAGCTATGCGATGGAAGCGGTGGCGCGGCAGTTGGCCACAGATGAAAAAGTGATGGTCATTCGGAATGGCTGGTTCTCATTCCGCTGGAGCCAGATCTTTGAAGCAGGCGATATCCCGTCAGAAGAGATCGTGTTGATGGCCCGTCGCACCGGGAATGATCCGCAAGCCCCCTTCGCCCCCGCGCCGATCGATGAAGTGGTCGCCCGCATTCGGGAAGAGGTACCATCGGTCGTTTTTGCACCGCATGTTGAGACGAGCGCGGGGCTTATCCTGCCTGACGACTATCTGCGCGCGGTGGCCGATGCTGTGCATGAGGTCGGCGGTCTGTTCGTCTTGGATTGCATCGCGTCGGGATGTGCCTGGGTTGATATGCGCGCCCTTGGCGTGGACGTGGTGATTTCAGCCCCGCAAAAAGGATGGTCAGCGCAGCCTGCGGCGGGACTGGTGATGATGTCCGAGGCCGCAAAGGCGCGGGTCAAATCCACCAAGTCGACGAGTTTTGCCGTCGATCTGGGCAAGTGGCTTGAGATCATGGAGGCCTATGAAAATGGCGGTCATGCCTATCACGCGACGATGCCCACCGATGCGCTGCGCGCGTTTCGCGACACCATGCTGGAAAGCCGCGAGTTCGGTTTTGATGCCCTGAAAGATGCGCAATGGGAGCAAGGCAACCGTGTGCGGGAGATGTTGGCGGCGCGCGGCATACGATCGGTCGCTGCGGACGGGTTTGGCGCGCCGGGTGTTGTCGTCAGCTATACCGACGACGATGCGGTTAAATCAGGCAAGGTCTTTGCCGAGCAGGGCGTTCAGATCGCAGCAGGTGTGCCGCTGCAAGTGGGCGAGGGGGACGATTATAAGTCGTTCCGCATCGGCCTTTTTGGGATCGACAAGCTTAAGGACGTGGATGCATCGGTCGCGCGGTTGGACCGGGTGCTGGATCAGGTGTTCTGAGCCACGCCCATCCCTTGGGACATGATGGTGCGCCGCAGACCGGGCAGATCATGCACGGTCTTGAGACCTGCGGTGCGCAACCCCTGAACGAGCGGCGCGTCTGATTTACAGACACGGTTGAACAAATCAATGGCGCTGGCGCGCAGGCGCACGTCGCGCCCGCGCGCTTTCTCATAGGCATCGAGCATCTTGGGGGTTCCGAGCGCGTCAGGTGTCGCATGCGCCAAGTCGCGCAGCACGCGGATGTCTGCAAGCGACGTGTTGAGCCCTTGTGCTCCGATGGGCGGCAAGACATGCGCGGCTTCGGCCACGAGCGCCACACGCTGCGCTGCCATTTTTGTTGAGGTCTGCGTGATCACAGGCCAAAGCCTGCGCGGGCTGGCCAGCGTAAGCCGACCCAGCACATGGCAGGAGCGGAGCGTCATGACCTCGGCCAGGTCTTCTGGCGCCATCTGCATGCAGTCTTGCGCGACATCGCCATCCTGCATCCAAACCACACCCGACGCAGATTGCCCATCGACATCCTGCGCCGGAACCAGCGTGAACGCGCCGCCACGGTTATAGATTTCGGTCGAGATGTTGTTGTGCGGCAGCGGGTGCGTGACGGTAAAGGCGAGCGCCTTTTGTCCGTACCGTTGCGTCCGCGTTGGGATGCTCGCCAAACGTCGCACGGTTGAGGCACGCCCGTCCGCGCCGATCAGAAGTTGGGCCGACAGGCTTGTCCCGTCGCTGAGACGCACAATCGCCTCGCTTTCGCGCTGGGTCATCCCGTCGATGGCTGTGCCGGATCGCATGTCGACCCCCGGCATGGCGGCGACCGTTTCTGTCAAAACCTTGCGCGTGATCCAGTTGGGCAGGTTCCATCCGAAGCTGTCCTGACCAACATCCGCTGGCTCAAACGTGCGTTCCGCCGTGATTTCCGGGGGTGTGCCGGTCGTGTCGATGACGCGCAGGGCGTCCAGCGGCACCGCAAAGGGCGCAAGTTCGTCCCACACCCCGGCATCGCGAAAAAGCGCAATGGAGGGTTGGAGGAACGCGGTTGCGCGCAAGTCAGAGGCTTCATCTTCCACCGCTTGTGGCGGTGGGGCCGGGTCAGCAATGACGACGCTGAACCCTGCTGAGCCAAAGGCGGCCGCCGCGGTCAGACCCGCAACGCCACCTCCGGCGATCACGATATCAACTTGCTGGCGTGCCATGGGACTACCTCATGCCTGCCCCGGGTCTGTGGTTCAACCCCAGGTGATCACCAGAAGCGCGATGAAAATCGTCGGGACCAGCAGAAGGGCGGGGATGATCAGACCCGGATAGCCAAACAGCATGATGGCGATCCCCCATGCGCTCACCAACCCGGCCACGCCGTAGTAGAGGTTGTCGGGGCCATGCTCGACCGTATCGCGGGCCATCCAGCCGATGAACGGGATCATGTAAAACAAGCGCAGCAAGATGGGGCGCCGGGCGCGCGTGGACATTTGAAACTCTCCATAAATTCGTCTGTTCGCACGTTTATAGATGGGGCGCGATTGCAGATTTTCACGTCACAAAATGACGCATCTATTCGATTAATGCGCAGATAAAATCGCCAATTCTATCAGTGTGATAGTGGATGTGGTCGGGGTCATCTGGGTGCGGTTGTTCGCTGACGTGCACGGTGCGCATGCCCAAGCGATGCGGCACGATCAGATTTCGCGGCTCATCTTCGAACATTGCCGCAGTCTCTGTCTCGAATCCGTCCTTGCCGAACACGCTTGCAAAGGCCTGTGCCTCGGGTTTGGGGCGGAAGTTTGCGTCTTCGACGCCATAGATTGCGTCGAACAGAGTCTCGAGCCCCAGTGCGGCGGTCACACGGCCCGCGTATTCGGCGGTGCCGTTGGTGTAGATGATCTTGCGACCGGGCAGGTCGCGTATGCCCTGATAGAGCTTGGCGTCGTGTTCAAGGTGGTCGAGGGAAATCTGGTGCACGTCTTCAAGGTAAGGCGTGGGGTCAACCCCGTGCACATCCATGAGACCGGCGAGTGTTGTTCCGTATTGCTTCCAATAGTCGACACGAAGCTGGTCGGCCTCAGCTTTGCCAATATTGAGCGCGTCCATCACCCACTGGGTCATGCGCACTTCGATCTGATCAAAGAGCGCCGCCTCGGGTGGGTAAAGTGTATTGTCGAGGTCAAAGACCCAGGTTTGGACGTGGGAGAAATCGCGCGCGCTCATGTGGCAGGAGCTAGTTGAGTGACACGGGTGTGACAACCCGGCGCGCCACGCTAAACTAAAGGCGAGACGACAAAGGAGCGACCGATGGACAACACTGCGAGCCAGAGGGACGCCTATGACCTGATCCTGCACGCGATTGATATCGGGACGTACAAACCCGGTTCGCGTCTTGTTGAAAGCGAGCTTGCGGAACGTTTTGGCGTGTCCCGGACGCCCATTCGCGAAGCGCTGCAGCGGCTGGAGACCCAGAATCTGTTGTCGCGGGACGGGCGGAGCCTGATCGTGGCATCGCTTGATCACAATCAACTGTCGGAACTCTATATCGTCCGGTCCGAGCTTGAGGCGCTGTCGGCGCGGTTGGCCGCCCGTCACGCGACGGAAGAGGAGATTCGCGTTTTGCGCCAGATGATCGCCGATGATGGTGCACTGGTCGGTGACCCGCCTGCACTGGCCCGCGCCAACCGGCGTTTTCACCGGCAGATCCATCTGGCCAGTCACAACCGGTTCCTCGTGCAGCAGCTTGATCTGGTCTATCGCTCGATGGCTTTGATGGCGACAACGTCTCTGGCGGCCGACGGACGCGGCACCACGGCCCTGAAAGAACATCAGGCGGTCGTCGATGCGATTGAGGCGCGCGATGGTGATGCGGCTTATGCGGCCCTCAAAGCCCATATCTCAAAAGCGTTTGAGACGCGCCTGAGGGCTGATGCGGACGCGACTGCGGGCGTCTAGCCGCCGTTCTGCCCGTGTTGGGTCTTGTCCCAGTAAAACGGGTTAAAGATCGTCTCAAACAGCGCCTTGTAGACCGCCAGCACCCCCAGCGGAAAATAGAGGATCATCGTCACCACCCAGGGCGACAGCCAGCGTCGGTCGGGTGTCTGCACGGCGGCGAGGCCCGCGACCATCACGAGAAGTTCGGCAGTTATGAAAACTCCGGTAAGCAGTCCAAGCGGCCAGCCCGCAACCGGAGTTGGCAGGGTCGAGCCGCCATAGAACGCAAACGCCCAGAATACCCATAGCAGCGGCCAGAGCGCGTATTGCATGAGCGTGCCCAGAAACAGAATCTGCACCCCCCAAAAGCGGCGGCCCCCAAGCTCTCCATAAAGTGCGAGCGGGCGGCGCATATGCACCATCCACGTCATGGCATAGCCTTTGAGCCAGCGTGATCGCTGCCGGATCCATGGAACGGGTCTTGCCGTTGCCTCTTCCGCGGTTTCACTGTCGATCAGCACCGTGCGGTAGCCGCGCCGCGCGAGCCGAAGCCCAAGATCGGCGTCCTCGGTCACGTTATGGGCGTCCCAACCATCCAAAGCGTCGATCGCGATGCGTCGGAAGAACAGCGTCGTCCCGCCCAAGGGAAGGACGAGCCCCATGCGTAAAAGCCCCGGCAACATCAGACGGAACCATGTGGCATAGTCGATGGCAAAGCAGCGTGTGATCCAACTTGTGCGGGCGTTGTAGAAACTCAGCACGCCCTGCACACAGGCAACGTCTGGCCCGTTTGCGGCGAAGGCCGCGGCGACTTGGCGCAACTGGTCTGGGGCAGGGGCATCCTCTGCATCGTAAATGCCAACGATGTCGCCTGATGTGAACGGCAGTGCATAGTTTAGGGCGCGTGGTTTGGTCCGGATCCGCCCTTTGGGCACTGCGACAACCTGCATATGCGGGGGAAGGTCCGTCCGCGCCAATGTGCGCTGCGTCTGGGTGTCGTCGGCTTCGACGATCAGGCACACCTCCAGCAGGTGCTCGGGGTAATCGAGCCGCCCCAAGCGGGCGACCAGCCGCGACGCGATCTCGGCTTCGCGGAAAAGGGGAACCAGAAGCGAGATGCGCGGCAAGACGGAATGAGAGGCCGGTTGCGCTGGGGCCTGCTTGCGAGAGACGAGAAAGTGCCACAGCGCGCCGGCCCGGAGTGCCGACGTGGCGATGAGGCAAAAGATCGAGACGAGTAGTGCGGCTTGAAGGGTCGCCTCGGGCGCCAACGCGATCGCTGCAAGAAGCATCACGGCAATCCCGGCCCACAGACGTTTGGCGGCAGCCCCGCCCATGTCGCGGCAGCTTTCCATCGTTGGAACCGAAGTCTCGGCATGGGCGACCATCGCTTGCGCATCAAGTGCGGCAACCTGCGTGGCAATCCAGGATGGGTCGCATGGTGTCAGGGCGACAGGTCCAAAGGCCTGTTCCAGTTGCCCAATCACGCGCGGTCCGAGATTGGGGTTTGAGGTCGCCACAACTGTAACCGCGCCGCTTTTGCGCACCGGCAAGAGACCGTCGCAGAGCGCCCGGTCGCGCCCGTATCGCGACAGCAGACGTGGATCAGCGACCGCGCCCGGGGCAACCGCCTCTGCCGAATTGAGCGCGGAATGTATTGTCACAGCACGCCATCCACTCACCAATGGTGGGGCAGCGTAGCGTGCGATTGGTTAACGGTGTTTTAACGTCTTGTTAGGATGCGGCGCGCAAAGGGCCGCCCATTGCACCGACGAAGCGTTCAAACAGGTAGTAGCTGTCCTGAGGGCCGGGGCTGGCCTCGGGGTGGTACTGAACCGAAAAGACCGGGCGGTCGGCAACACGGATGCCGCAATTTGACCCATCAAAGAGCGAGACATGCGTCTCAACCACGCCATCGGGCAACGATTGCGCGTCAACGGTAAAGCCGTGGTTCATCGATGTGATCTCAACCTTGCCGGTCTCGAGGTCTTTGACCGGGTGGTTGGCGCCGTGGTGGCCGTGGTTCATCTTGATCGTCTGCGCGCCGAGGGCGATGGCGAGCATCTGGTGCCCAAGGCAGATGCCGAAGACGGGGATGTCCGTTGTCTCAAGCACGGTGCGGATCATCGGTACGGCATAGGCGCCGGTTGCGGCCGGATCGCCGGGGCCATTGGACAAAAACAAGCCCTCAGGATTGTGCGCCAAAACCTCTTCGGCGGTGGCGGATGCGGGCAGAACCGTCACGTCGCACCCTGCGCTTGTGAGGCAACGCAGGATGTTGCGCTTGGCGCCATAGTCGATCGCCACGACCTTGCGCGCTGGACCAGTGCGGGCCGTATAGCCATCAGGCCAGGCCCACCGCTTTTCATCCCAGCGATAAGACTGAGCACATGTGACGTCTTTGGCCAGATCGAGCCCTTCAAGACCGGGAAAGGCGCGAGCGGCGGCCACGAGGGCTTCGATGTCGAAATTGCCGTCGGGATCATGCGCAAGGGCGACATGCGGCGCGCCTTGCTGGCGGATGGCGCGGGTGAGGCGCCGAGTGTCGATGCCGCCGATCCCAATCCGACCCGTACGCTCAAGCCATGCGGTCAGGTTTTCCGCCGCACGCCAGTTCGAGGGCTCGGTCGGGTCCCATTTCACCACCAGCCCGTCCGCAATGGGATCGGCGGTTTCGTCGTCTTCGGGGTTCACGCCGACATTGCCGATATGCGGGAAGGTAAATGTTACGATCTGCCCTGCATAGGACGGGTCGGTCATGATCTCCTGATACCCCGTCATGGCCGTGTTGAAGCACAGTTCTGCGGTTTTCTGACCTGTGGCGCCAAACCCGTATCCGTAGAACAAGGACCCATCAGCAAGGGCAAGGCAGGCAGTGGGCTTGGGACGACTCATGGGGCAGGCTCCGCTCGGCAAATCGCGCGGAAACTAGGGGGTGTGGTCGGTCCGGTCAACCACACGATTTGTGCCGTTCGGTCACGCGTTGTACACGGCGCGGGTTTCGGGTAGTTTCGGACTTCTGACGTGTTCTGGGGATGAGGCCACCGATGGAACTAAGAGCCCGTATCAGCAGCGAGCTGAAAGAGGCCATGAAGGCAAAAGACGCCGCGCGTTTGTCGACGCTGCGGCTCATTAATGCTGCGATCAAGGATCGCGATATTGCGGTGCGCGGCGAAGGCCGTGAAACCGGCGCCACCAATGATGAGGTTCTGCAGATCCTCAGCAAGATGGTGAAGCAACGGCAGGAAAGTGCGCGCGCCTATGAAGAGGGTGGGCGGCTGGAACTGGCCGAGCAGGAACGGTCGGAAATCTCGGTTATCGAGGACTACCTGCCCAAGCAGCTTGATGAGTCGGAGACCGCTGACGCCATCGACAAGGCGATCAAGGCTGTGGGCGCGGATTCGATCCGCGACATGGGGAAGGTCATGGGCGCGCTCAAGTCGCAATATACTGGTCGGATGGACTTTGGATCCGTCGGTCCGATGGTCAAAGCCCGGCTGGCATGATGAGGCTGGCAGGCGCCACCGCTTTGGTTGCGCTTGCCGCGAACGGGGCACCCGCACAGGAGTGGGAGTATCGGCTCACTCCGTACGTCTGGTTTCCGACATTCGAGAGCAGCTATCAAAGCGGCGACAGCCCTGACGGTGAAGATTCGTCGAGCTTCTGGGATATCTTCCAGGGCGGTTTTTTGCTGTTTGGGGAAGCGCGCCGCGGCGATCTGGCCTTTCTTGGCGAATTCAACGTCCTCACGCTTGGCGATGACGTCGGTGTCGGCAGCG
>JABSSC010000043.1:11372-41221 GCA_013214635.1 Paracoccaceae bacterium
GCGTAACTTCGGTCGAGATCGGGTTGGATGGCACCATGGTGTCTGCCGTGGCGTCATGGACCGCGTTGCGCTCAAACTCGGGCCGGTTTGACCTGATCGCGGGGGCGCGGGCGTGGGATGTCACGCTGGGTGCGGAGTTTCCGCCGGTCCTGAGCTATTCCGTGCCGGTGCAATGGGTGGATTCGATTGTAGGCGTCGCGGGGCGGTATGACTTCTCCGATCGGTGGAGCCTTGAGGGGCGCGCGGATATCGGTGGTTTTGGCGTGGGGTCTCAGGTCTAGGGGGACGTGCAACTCAGGTTGGGCTACGCGATGACCGATTGGGCCACTGTGGTCGGGCGCGCGCGCTATTTGCACGTCGACTTTTCAAACGATGCTGTGGATGCGGACATGACGATCTATGGACCGTTTGTGGCGATGGATTTCCGGTTCTAAACGGCGGAGTTACGTGCCCCGTCAAAGGCGCGGGTCAGATCGTCATACAGCGCCACACGCTCATCCGGAGACAGAAACGACCCGATTTCAACATCCCGGTCTCCGCCATGGAGCGTCAAATAGTTTTCGACCGGACCATCCTTGGGATGCATTGCAACGCGCACCCAATAGGGGTTGGCTTTCCAATGCTGTGCCGGGCCGCGTGGGTTCGTCCGGGTGAGTTCAACGAGATCAGGGCTGAGCGTCAGAACTTCTTCCAGATCCCCGTCTTTGTAGCTGCGACGCAACGCGATCCACAGCATCCACAAAGCCCCCATCGCAAAGGGCAGAAGGCCCCATAGAACCGGCGTCCCGAGCACGGCGAACAGGGGCAGGAGTGCGAGTGCAAACATCATGCCAATCACCCAGGCAAAGCCCTGCGGGGGCAGAGACCGATGTGGCCAGAGCCGGATCGTTTCCAAGTCGCTCGTGTCGTCGCGCGTGTAAGGCATTGAAGCGACTGTAGGTGACTGAGGCAGCCCTTCAAGCTTGTTTGGCTTCAGAGGTGGCAGCTGTGACGAGATGTCCGGCGTAGCGCACCAGTGGGGTGGCCAGGAATGGAGGTCGCACGGTCACTTCAAAGGTATAAAGCTCGCTGTCTGCGCTTTCGCGGGTTGAGATACGTGGCCCGATTGCCAGTGGCATCGGAAGCCCGAGGAAGCACCAGCCGACCAACGTCATCGTGATTTCACCGTCTTGTGTGTCGAATCGGGTAATTGCGGTCACAGGCCCCACCCGCTCATGCAAGGCCCCGCCAATGGCCCATTGCACAGACGACATGTGTCGCGCACCGATTTGACGACGCCAGCGTTCGCCTTTGGCGGTGGAAGTTTTGGAGAGCGTGAGTGGTGCGTCTTTCACGGCAGGCGGGAAGCCTGCAAGCGTCCCGGCACTGCGGAGGATTGCATTGCGTGGGCGCTCTACCGTGATGCGTCCCTCGAATACGCCGTCGCTTTTATGGAACCGCTGTAGGGGTTCCGGCAAAGCCGAAAGAGACGTACCCAAGACATCGGCGTATGCTGTCATCCGACAAGGCGATGCCGCAGGGCGTCGTCGGGCAGGGCGCATAAGTCGTCATGGCCAAAAAGGGCATAGCGATTTCTGGCAAGGCGAGCATAGAGCCAGTCTTGTGCCGGTCGCGGTAGGATGCGGAAGAGGTTGAACACCCGAAAGGCCGGTTTCAGCGTTCCACCCAGCCGCAGCATGGCGTCAAATGAGCCATATGCGCGCCCGTCGCGGATCATGAGCCACGAGGCGGGGTCTTCCGGGTTCAGCCCGTAATGCGCAAGGAGCGACGATCCCAGTGGTGACGTCACTGTTGCGATACGCACCTGATCCTTTTGGTCCCAACGCGCAATACGCCGTGCCGCCCCTGAACAGATCGCGCAGTTGCCATCCATAACCAGGACAATGCGCGTCTCGTCAAACTCGGGGACGGTTTGGTCATTGCGAAACGAATAGTCGGGCTGGGTCTTGGGTCGCATCTCTTCGGCCTTTCTACGCTAGGATCTATGCCTCCTGACCATGGCCTCAATGCGGCAAATCCGTCCGAGGTGCATCGGCAAAGAAAAGGCCCCCACCAATCACTCGGTAGGGGCCTGATGATCTTTGGTCTTAACTAGCGTCAGTGCGCTGTGCCGCGATCCCAGTCCGATTGCTTGGGCAGCGTTTCGAACGTGTGCTCTGGCGGCGGGCTGGGCAGGGTCCATTCCAGCGTGTCCGCATGCTCGTTCCAGTAGTTGTCTTCGGTCACTTTGGCACCGCGCGTCAGCGTGTACCAAACGATGCCGATGAACAGCAGGAACGAGGCAAACGAGATGAACGCACCAATCGACGAGACGTAGTTCCAGTAGGCGAATGCCTCAGGATAGTCGATGTAACGGCGCGGCATGCCCTGACGGCCCAGGAAGTGCTGCGGGAAGAACGTCAGGTTCGACCCGATGAACATCATCCAGAAGTGCACCTTGCCCCAGAATTCCGGGTACTGACGGCCCGACATTTTGCCGATCCAATAGTAGACACCGGCAAAGATACAGAAGACCGCACCAAGGCTCATCACGTAGTGGAAGTGCGCAACCACGTAATACGTGTCGTGGTAGTAGCGGTCGACGGCTGCCTGGCTAAGAACGATGCCTGTTACCCCACCAAGCGTGAAGAGGAACAGGAAGCCGAAGGCCCACAGCATTGGTGTTTTGAACTCAACCGAACCGCCCCACATGGTGGCGATCCAAGAGAAGATCTTAACGCCCGTCGGCACCGCGATCACCATCGTCGCCAGCATAAAGTAGGTCTGCTGGTTCAGGGTCATGCCAACCGTGTACATGTGGTGCGCCCACACGACAAAGCCGAGCGCGCCAATGGCGATCATGGCCCAGACCATCGGCAGGTACCCAAAGACCGGCTTACGGCTGAAGGTCGCGATCACGTGGCTGATCAGACCAAAGCCCGGCAAGATGATGATGTACACTTCCGGGTGGCCAAAGAACCACAGGATGTGCTGGTAAAGAACCGGGTCACCGCCGCCCTCAGGCTGGAAGAAGGTGAAGCCAAAGTTCCGGTCCATCAGAAGCATGGTGATCGCGCCCGCCAGAACTGGCAGCGACAAAAGAATCAGCCATGCCGTGACAAAGATCGACCAGGCGAACAGTGGCACTTTGAACAGGGTCATGCCCGGTGCCCGCATGGTCAGGAATGTGGTAATCATGTTGATCGCGCCAAGGATCGACGAGGCACCCGAGACGTGGACCGCGAAAATCGCGAGGTCCATCGAGTAGCCTTGCTCGTTCGTGGAGAGCGGTGGGTATAGCACCCAACCAACGCCCGAACCCATCTGTCCATTGCCGCCCGGGCTAAGGATCGAGGCCACTGCGAGCGACGTACCAGCCACGTAGAGCCAATAGCTGAGGTTGTTCAGACGTGGGAAGGCCATGTCCGGTGCACCGATGTGCAAGGGCATAAAATAGTTGCCAAATCCGCCGAAAAGCGCCGGAATAACAACAAAGAACATCATCAGAATACCGTGGCCGGTAATCAGAACGTTCCAGAGGTGACCGTTTGGCGTACACTCTTCACCGGCACCAGCGGCGAACATCCGCGCGCCTTCCATACACATGTACTGAACGCCCGGTTCCATCAGCTCCATACGCATGTAGACCGTGAAGGCCACTGCGATGAACCCGACGATGCCGGACGTGAAGAGATAGAGGATACCGATGTCCTTGTGGTTGGTGGACATGAACCAGCGGGTAAAGAATCCCCGCTCGTCGTGTTCCTCGTGTCCCTGAATGGCTGCGTCTGCCATATATCGCTCCCACGTATGTTCCCTAGACCTCTGCGCCATGGTGGCGCGAGGCGTTACACGGCGTTTTAGGGATGTTGCGAAGTGGCGGCAATGGGCAAGTTGGCGCAGCCGCTTGGAAAAAGTGTCTCAGGCGCGTTGATTTTTTGGGTGTCCATGCGGCGCTGCGGCATATGGCGGCAGCCGCGGCGCCCGTGACGTCGTCAGGATGGCAGTGGACCAAAGACGCGTGAAAAGGATTTGCGCAGTGCAACGTCGACGTCAGCCATCGTGACCGGCAAGCCGAGATCGACCAAACTGGTGACCCCATACTCCGAGATGCCACAGGGTACGATCCCGTCGAAATGCGACAGATCTGGTTCGACGTTGATCGAGAGGCCATGGAAACTGACCCAGCGGCGCATATGGATGCCGATGGCCGCGATTTTCTGCTCGCAAGGTGTGCCATCGGGATTCGGGGGACGCTCGGGGCGGACAACCCAGACGCCCACGCGGCCTTCACGGCGTTCGCCTGTGACCCCAAACTCGCCCAGTGTCTCGATCACCCAATCTTCCATCTGACCCACGAAACGCCGCACGTCGCGCCCGCGCGCTCCGATATTGAGCATCGCATAGGCCACACGCTGTCCCGGCCCGTGATACGTGTACTGACCGCCGCGTCGAGTGGGATAAACCGGAAACCGGTCCGGTTGCGTAAGGTCGGCGGGGTCGGCCGACGTGCCGGCCGTATAAAGCGGCGGATGTTCCAACAGCCAGATCGCCTCATTCGCCTGACCGCGCGCAATGGCATCGGCACGCGCCTCCATCTCGCGCACAGCGAGGTCATAATTGGTCAACCCGCCAGAGATGATCCATTCCGTCATGGCGCAGCGACAGTGTCGTACCGCGAGAGAAGGTTCAAGAGGGGGCAAAAAGGCCCTTCACATCCCCCAAACCCTTCGCTAAAGAGCGCGGGTCCTACCGGTCAAGACAGTGCGGTCGTGGCGGAATTGGTAGACGCGCAGCGTTGAGGTCGCTGTGGGGTAACTCCCGTGGAAGTTCGAGTCTTCTCGACCGCACCATCAAATTCCAAATACATCAATAAATACAAGTATTTGCGAGTTTGCTCGTGCGTGTTTCCCATACCTGCGCCCATACTTCATGCTCAGATTTCGGGGTTTTGGGTCGATTTCGCACCTCAAAGCGTTCAGACCCATCCAGACCGGTCCAACCGGTCGAAAAAAGAAAATGGCCGACCGGGTTGGACCGGTCGGCCAAAAAAGTTGTTGTGCCCGAAATGACCGGTCGGTCAGGTCGGTCAAGCGTATTCGAGGGCTTTGATCTGCTCGACCTCACTGGCTACAACCAGATCGGCACCGTGAACTCTTAGGTCATAGTCCTGCTGTAAGTTCATCCAGAACTGCGGTGTCGTATTGAAAGCGCGGCCCAAACGAACAGCGGTGTCGGTCGTGATGCTCCGCTCACCCTTCACGATTTGGCTCACGCGATTGGGTTTCACATTGATGTGCCTAGCTAACGCCCGAAGAGACATACCGAGCGGTTCGAGAAACTCTTCCTTCAAGATCTCGCCGGGGTGGATCGGCTCAATCGTGGTAATCGCAGATTTCGACATCGTATGCGTCTCCTTCATGCCAGCGGAAGCAAACCCGCCATTGATCGTTTATTCGTATTGAATGCTGACCGGCTCGGTCGCCTTTCAGCAATTCCAGTCTGTTCCCCGGAGGACTTCTGAGATCTTTGAGCATCGTAGCTGCGTGGATGATCGTCAGCTTCATCATGGCTTTGCGGCCAAAGGCTCTGAACTGTCGATCCGCCTCACTCTTCTCGAATAGCCTGCGGGTCTTTTTGCAGGCGTAACTCTTGATCACCTAGTATCTCCGTTACGTGTTACGGAACACATAACGCTAAGTCCTGACCAAATCAAGTACGATGATCACGATCATGGTCACGATGATCATCACCATCATGATGATCCCGATGAGGTTCTCGCAATATGGACCGGAGCGTTCAGATGTATCCAGTTCGGTCTTGATGTCGGAGACAGTTAGAGAAACCAGTGGCTGGCTTGGCCCAATGCCAGCAGGATAAGCACAAAAATGGCGGCGGAATAGACGGCATCGACCTTTTTTCGGATCGCGTGAACACTGTCGTTCATGACGGCAACAGCGCGTTCGATGCGTTGTTCCGCGTCTTCATTCGCTTCATCGTCGTCGCCATCGAAATCACGTTTCAGGACCGAGACCTTGGGTGACCAGTAGAGACGGATCTCCTGTAGGCGTGCGCTTGTGCCGCCACCGAAACGATCATCGTCGTTGTTGCAGAGGATCGCGTAGCTGAACCAATGCCCCGCTATGCCTGCGCCCAAACTCTCGTAGTCTTGGTCGTACAGATCGGCGAGGAGAGTGATCTGGGCGGATGTAATGCCTCCGGCCTTGATCTGTGCCGCGACCTCGGAGAATTGGTCCTTGCCGAGGAAGACCTGAGCGTGAACGTCAGTATCGGGGTCGTATTCGGTTCCACCGTAGACATTTATCGAGCCGAGTTCATCTTCCAGCATCCCTTCTTCGGGTTCGTCCTTGTCGCGAAAGAACGAATACTCGGGTACGGTGCTGGTCTTTCTCAATTCTTCAATGTCGGCCCAATATATTGTGACCGAGATGTCGGTGAACATTAGGTTGTCGCTATCATCGAGCGTGATCGCATATAGTCTCGCGTCGTTCAGCTTACCCTTCGCGGTAATGACTTCGCGAAGGCGGTATCCGGCAACGCTGTCCGGCTCATCCTCGTCTTTGATTTCCCAACTAGTCTCGTTGGCGAGTTGAAGTTCCTCGACCGGAATGTAAAGGAGATTGGGTTTTTCGTGTTGGTACCCACGCGGTCTTTGCCATCGTAGGTATAGTTGTACGTCAGCGTGGTGTCGTTCTTCTGTGTCCAATCCGATGTATCCGAAAATCCCGACATTGGCCAAATCCCTCGCTGGAATACTCAACTAACAGTGACCCTAGCGGAAATGGTGTCGATCTTTCAAATGGACCCACTTTGCCACGAAGGCGAAATATTTTTACTGTGTCGCTCAGCTAAGATTCGTCGTCTTGATGGCTGGGCCACGTGCGCGACAAATCTATCCCGCAGCCTGGTCCTTGTTATAGGCACCCTGCTGAGAGACGAACATGTTGTAATACAGCGCTTCGTTCGCCATCAGCTCTTCATGAGTGCCGTATTCGGCAATCGCCCCGCTTTCGAGGACGTATATCCGATCTGACGAGATGACCGAGGACAGGCGGTGTGCAACCATGATTGTCGTGCGGTTTTTGGACAGGCGATTCAGTGCGGATTTGATCCGTTCTTCGGTCCGTTGGTCCAGTGCCGATGTCGCCTCGTCGAGGATGACAATCGGCGCGTCCTGCAGAAACGCGCGAGCAATCGCGATCCGCTGCTTTTGACCTCCCGACAACTGAGCGCCTTTGGGCCCGACGGGAACATCACCGCGTTCCGCAATCAGGGCGCTGAGTTCGGCAGCTTCTGCTGCCGCTGCGACCTCTTCATCGGTTGCATCAGGCCGTACATAGCGGATGTTTTCGATGATGGATTTGTTGAAAACAACGATGTCCTGGGCCACGACCGAGAAGCTTTTGCGCAGATCTTTGATCTTGATGTCGCTGATGTCCTTGCCGCCGATGGTCACCGTGCCGTCGTTCGGCTCATAAAGACGTCCGAGCAAGCTGAGGATCGTCGTTTTGCCCGATCCGGTCGGGCCCACGATCGATGTGACCTGCCCGCCTTTGAACTCCATATCGAGCGACCGCAAGACAGGTGATCCTTCGTGGTATTCGAAAGACGCCTTGTCCAGCACGATGTCGCCTTGCGGGTCAAAGTCGCTGGTGGCCCCCGGCCGGTCATAGATTTGCGCTTGTTCAAGGAACAGGCGGCGGATGCTTTTGAACAGAACAAGGCTGGCCTGCAGCGTGACAAAGAACTTGGACAGATTGCGGCCGGGATCAAAGACCAGCACCAGCCCAAGCAGGAAGGCGATCATCGCCGCGCCATCCATGTCAAAGTCAGGGCTCAGCACCATATAGCCGCCGCCCCCGATCACGAGCACATAGGCCAGCGCGGCGGCGAAATCGAGGAATGTCAGAACCAACGCCTGCGCGAGCTGGAGATTGACGGTCAGATGCCTGATGCCGTCATTGGTCTTTTCAAGACGGCTTTCTTCCATCTCTTCCTGACCTGACATCTTGATCGTCCGCATGCCATTGGTCATCTCTTCGATGCCGGTCATGTACTGACCCAGCGCGGTTTCCGCGTTTGCCTGAATGACCTTGATCCGATCCGACACGCGCTGAATGGCGAAGAGGATCCCCGGCACCACGGCCAGCGTGACAAGGAACAATATGGGCTGCTTATAGAGCAGATAGCCTGACACCACGATCACGGTCGCCCCGTCGCGCAGGGCGTTCACGGTCGTTTGCCCGATAAAGCGGCTGAGGCCTTCCGCCTGTTGCACAAGCCGCAAAATCACGTCGCCCGTGTTCGTTCGGTCGAAATAGGACAGGTCGAGCGATAGATACTTGGCGACCATGTCACAGCGCAAGCGATAGACCGCGTCAGCGGCAAGCGTCTCAGATATACGGGGCACCACGTAGGACAGGATGCCGCGCAACATAAAGACGCCGAAGACTATCGCACAGATCCGCGCGAGTTCTGCAAAAGCGCCGCTGTCAAAGACAACGCGCAGGCCACTTTCCGTGAGACTCAGAAACTGCTGATAGATCAGGCCCTGAACAAAGATCATGGCGAACACGACCAAAAGCCACGGCGTGCGCGACTTCAGATACGTATTCCAGAACCACTTAAGCGCATCGCGATCATCCGCATTAAAAAGCGGTTGCCGTGTCTTGGTGCGTCCAAACATTGTTAGCAAACTCATGCCTTAAAGGATGCATTTTGCCGCGCGAAGGCGGTCTGTGCATTTCGCGGTTTGTCGCAGGAAACCATCATGGTTTCAATCCGCCGCGCGTCCCGTAGTTACGTCTTATGCAGGCAGGCGACACATGCTCAATTACGCCGCATCCAAAGACTGCCCCCGCCGCCGAGTTCAGGATAGCGCGGGAAAACCTTGGTCACCTCGTCGCCATGTCGGGTCCCCATCAGATGTGACGACCACATGACTTTCCACTCCGAATTGAACTGCAAAAAGGCATGGAGCAGATACTGTTCGTTCCAGTTTCTGTTCTGATCCAACGCCCAGATTTCGGGATAGTCATCAGGTAGGAAGATGTCGTGGATATGCACCATCACACCGGGTTTAAGTCGCGGAATAACCTCAAAAAATAGGTAATTTACGTCACTTCCAACCTTGGATACATGCGACGAGTCGATAAACAGAATATCCCCATCTCCAAGCCTGTCAAAAAACGACAAATCCAGATCTTCGACTTTGGACATGACAAGGTCGGTTATCCCGTCAACGCCATCGACGAGGAACTGATGGGGGTAGGGTTCAACGCAACTGAAACTAAGTGACCCGTTCAGAATTCGACGATTCACGTCCGCCGTGATGAGCGAGGAATACCCCGAACCGACCTCGATCATAGCCTTGGGTCGAAAGTGGCAAAGCGCGGTGAACAGGAATTCTGCGTCGAGAACCGGAAACTGCGTATTGCCGTAGAAATATGTCCTGGCATCGTCTGGCTTATCAACGGGATAGTCGATCTGTGTGACATACGGCGCGAGGGCGCTTAACAACGCAAGCTGGGCGTCGACGTTGTAATCAATGCCAACCGAACCTTCTTTGCGCGCAAAGATGCGATCCCTTCGGGCCGCAATGTCTTCGGGGTTTGCGATGGGCGAATAGAAATGCCCGATCGGATAGAGGAGTTTTATCTTTGGCGCCCGCGGCGCCCGCTTGGACAACGCATGCGCGTCCCCTTTGGCGGCCCACGGGTTCAGTTTGGAGATCGCGCGTCTTGCGCGTCCGTTCTTGGGGCGATTGGGTCCGTCTTGCATGCTTGCTGCCTGCGTGTTGGTCCGGACCACGCGCCCGAATTTCCATCACCGGGGTAGCTTGGCCAACCAAGGCGGTCAAGTTTGCTTGGGCGGTTCCGGCTCGGGTGCAGCTGAACTGGCATGCGCG
Source organism: Paracoccaceae bacterium (assembly GCA_013214635.1). Classification (GTDB taxonomy): domain Bacteria; phylum Pseudomonadota; class Alphaproteobacteria; order Rhodobacterales; family Rhodobacteraceae; genus JABSSC01. The sequence goes on from JABSSC010000043.1 coordinate 21,280, forward strand.
GCAGTTGCATTGCCGACCCTGAAAAAATAGAACAACGTCCAGACAAAAGGCGGGCAGAGTGCCAATGAAATCGCACGACAAAGACCAAGATCGCGCCCCCATTGAAACCGCCCGTCAAAGCGCGCGAGAGAGGGCTCCGCTGGGTCTCGCCGCACAGTTTCTGGCCAAACCACGGGCAAATGCCTGGCAGCATTCCATCTCGGCCTTCCTAGCAAAGCTTCCCTTTCTTCCCCCGCGTCGCCGTGCAAAGTTCGCCTACTCCGCGGCCAAAAGAGATTTTGACGCTCTTGCGGCGCGTCTTCTAGATATCTCGGCAAACGGCGTGTCGGAAAGCGGTGCGGCGGTTGATTTCGACGGATTTCGCGGACGGAGCCGCCGTGGTGTTCTCGGGGCTGAGTGGCACAAGGCTTTCGTTGCGGCGCTTCAGGACACGGGCCGCGACATATACCCGGAAATCACCGTGTCGCTGGTGACCTATAACAGCGAAAAATGGCTTGATGGTTTTTTTGCTTCGCTTCTGGCTCAAGCGTACCCGTTGGACAAAATCAATCTGATCGTCGTCGATAACGGGTCCACGGACGGGACCTTGGACGCGCTTGCTTCTTGGCTCGACGGGAATAAGGCGCGCTTTGCATCCGCCGATCTCGTTCGGCAGAGCAATGTTGGGTTTGGCATGGGCCACGACGTGGCGCTGCGGCAAAGCACAGATGCGTACGTGTTGGTGACGAATGTCGACCTTGTGCTGCCGCAGGACGCGCTCACCACACTCGTGCGCGCCGCAGAGGCGGACCGCGAAGACGTCGCAAGTTGGGAGATGCGCCAGAGCCCCTATGAGCATCCGAAATACTATGACCCCGTCACGCTTGAGACGAGTTGGTCCAGCCACGCCTGCATTTTGATCCGACGCAGCGCCTATATCGATGTGGGCGGGTATGAAGAGCGCATCTTCATGTATGGCGAGGACGTCGAGTTGTCCTACCGTTTTCGCGGGGCAGGGTATGTCACGCGGTATGTGCCGCAGGCCGCAGTGACGCATTTCGTTGATTTTGAGGATGCGGGCGAGAGGCCGTCTCAGTTCGCAGGCTCGGTCGCAGCAAATGTCCTACTGCGTCATCGCTATGGCGATGCTGCGACCGTGGCCGACGGGATGCAGAACCTGTCGAACCTTGTCGCCACGACTCAGAATGCGCAGCGGTGCGCGGCACTGGAAACGGCTCAAACGCAGATCGCCAAGGATGCCGGTCATTTCGCCTCGACTAAGCTGCCAACGGTTCCGGCCCATTTCCCGTTCAACGGTTTTGACTATGACGTTACGCGGCAAGGTCATGCGGTTGTGCTGGACAATGCAGAGATCGTGGACCCACCGCTTGTCAGTGTGATCACCCGGACCCACGGACCGAACACGCGCCTGCTGGAAGAGGCGCTTTTAAGCGTGGGGCATCAGACCTACTCCAATATCGAACACATCATTGTCGAAGACAGAACGGACTACGCCGAGGCCACGGTTAAGCGCGCGCAATACCTTGCCCGGCCAAGTCTGCGGTACCTTAAATCGGGCGGGGCGGGGCGGTCCGCGGCGGGGAATGCAGGGCTCGCTGCGGCGACCGGAACGTACGCGCTGTTTCTGGACAATGACGATCTGCTCTTTGCAGATCACATCGAAATTCTTGTTCGGTCTCTCCTGAACACTGCCAACGCGCCAGCGGCCTATGCGCTGTCGTGGGAGGTGCCGACCTTCTATGATCAGGGCGGCAATTACCGCGAAGCAGCCCCCGTTTCCAAGCTGGGTCAGTCTCGGAAATTCAGCGCTAAGGCCCTGCAAAAGCAAAACTTTCTGCCCATCCAAAGTGTTCTTTTCAAGCGCGAGCTTTTCAACCGTTTCGGCGGGTTTGACGAAGACATCGACTTTCTCGAGGACTGGAACCTCTGGTATCGCTACGCGCAGGCAGGAGATTTTCTGCACGTGGCCAAAACGACGTCCATGTACCGCGTTCCGGGGGATCAGGTGTTCCGCGCGGCCCGTGAGAGCGGCATGGAGGACGCCCGCGCCCAGGTGCGTCGCGCGAACGAAAAGGTTGCATCGGAAGGGCAGCCGCATAAGTGACCATGGCAGCTTTGGGAGACCGTGATGCGGATGCTCGTTCTAGAAGATGATGCCACACTTGGCCCATGGATCGAAAACGGTCTGCGCGAGGCTGGTCATGTCGTTGATCTATTCCAGAATGGCAAAGATGCGTTGGTCGGTGCCATGGGCGCGCCTTATGACATTCTAATACTCGATCGGATGGTGCCGGGTCTTGATGGTCTGTCCGTCCTCAAGGCGCTTCGGCAGGCCAAGATCGACGCGCCCGCAATATTCCTCACCGCGCTGGGCGAGGTCGACGACCGTGTCGAAGGATTGCGTGCAGGAAGCGACGATTACCTTGTCAAACCCTTTGCGTTTGCCGAATTGCTGGCCCGGCTTGAGGTAATCTCGCGCCGCAACGCCCCTCAGGCCGAACCGACGTCCGAATTGACCGCTGGTGACATCACGCTCGATTTGCATCGCCGCTCGTGCCACCGGCAGGGACAGTTGGTCGATCTCAACCCCAAGGAATTTCAGCTGTTGGAAGTTTTCATGCGCTCCAATGGTCGGGTGCAGACCCGGACGATGCTGCTAGAGCGTGTCTGGGACATGAGCTTTGATCCCACGACAAGCGTTGTCGAAACCCACATCAGCCGGTTGCGCGGCAAGATCGAAAAACCGTTTGGCGACACCCTGATCCGAACGATCCGGGGCACGGGGTACATATTTGAACCGGCTTAAGTCCCTCTGGCAGCAATCCGCGCTTCGTCAGACGGTTTGGTTGCTTGGCCTTTTCGCGGTGATCTCGCTTGTCGCATGGGGCGGCACTTACGTGCTGGTCTACCGCGAAACGATCAGCGTCGTAGACGCGCGGCTCGAAGACCGGATGCGCGCCGCGCAGGCCGCCTTGGCTGCCGGGCAACCACTGCCTCTGCTGGGCGATGGTCAGTCCGCAGAAATCTCCCAAGGCGGATGGCCTGAGGGGTTTCAGAACGTCGATACCGAAGAGGAATTCGGCCCGGACTTTCGCTACCTCGTGCGCAACACGGCACAGGGGCAAATCGTCCTTGGCGAAAACGTCGACCGGCAACAGGAAGTGTTGCAGATTCTTGCGGCCGGGCTCCAGATCACACTCGCCGCCTCCCTGGCGGCAGCAGTTGTGATTGGCCTTGGCATCACGGTCCGGGCGCAACGTCGCATGACAGCTATCACAGATGGCTTGGCCGCCGTGGGCGCAGGGAACCTGAACACGCGCATCGACCTGACCGGCGGCGATGATCTTGTCATGCTTGCCGATCGCATCAACGCAACCACAGCCCGGCTTGAACGTGCAATGTCCCAGATGCGCGTGCAGTCCGCCAACATCGCGCATGAACTTCGCACACCTCTGGCGCGCCTTCGCGCGCGCGTTGAAACGGATCTGGATCAGCTTGAAGGCAACACACGTGCAGTCTCGGCAGACGATCTTGTGACGCTGCTCGCCGATATCGATCAGATAGATGAGACGTTTACGGCCTTGCTCCGTATCGCCCGATTGGAAAGCGGGGCTGCCGCTGCGGATTTCGGGCCTGTGGACTTGGGCGATCTCGCGCAGGACGTTTATGACGTGTTCGAACCGGTTGTTGCGGATGCCGGTCAGCGCCTGACATTGGCAATCGAACCGCGTCCGGCAACCATTCACGGTGATGAGCCATTGCTGGTTCAGCTTGTCGGGAACCTGATCCAGAATGCACTGCGTCACGGCGCACCCGCACAAGAGATTACTTTGCGCGTCGATGGTCCGGCTCTTTACGTGGAAGATCAGGGGGCGGGAATTCCTGAACACGAACAAGCGCGGGTGTTCGAGCCTCTCTATCAAGGCGAAGCGTCACGCACAGGGCAGGGCGTAGGGTTGGGCCTTGCCATGGTGCGGGCGATCGCAGATGCGCATGGGGCCACGATGACAATGGCGCATGGCAATTCGGCACAAGGTTTCGTCGTAACTGCGACATTTGCGAACCTTACAGATTTGTAAGTTTCGCGTCAGGCGCGCGACAGGCGCGGTCCCCATCTGTGATTGGCACACAGAAAGGGCACCAAAATGGACAGGATCAAAACAGCATTTCTCACCGCTCTCGCCGTTGTGGCTGGGCTTTTTAGCCTCGGGGTTTTCGCAACAATTGGATTGGCTGTTGTTGGGTTCCTCGCCGTCTTCGGTTCGGTCGCCGCGCTTTTCGCATGGATCGCCAGCCGCAAGGTCGAACAGCCCAGCCAGACCGTTGAGACATAAAGGGAATAGTCGATGCACATGAATCGCCGGATGTTTTTGGCCGGAACCGCCTCTGCCGGGGCGGCTTTGGCCGGGCTCGGATTTGCACAGGCAGGCATTCGCCCGCTGCCGCTGATCCCGATGACCGACCTCACAGGCGGGATCGACAGCCGCATTGCTCTGAACCTTGCCCCCGGCGTTCATGACTTTGGCAATGGCGCGTCGAGCGCCACTTTCGGGATCAACAATGCGTATCTCGGGCCGGTGCTGCGCGTGAAGCAGGGGCAGACGCTGCCATTTGACGTGACCAACGGTATTGGCGAGGTCACCACACTCCACTGGCACGGCCTTCACATTCCGGGCGATGTCGATGGCGGTCCGCATCAAGAGATTGAACCAGGCCAGACGTGGTCGCCGGATGTACCCATTGCGCAGCAAGCGTCGATGAACTGGTTCCATTCGCACACGCACGGATACACGGCGCAACAGACCTACAAGGGCCTCGCAGGCGTGATGCTGATCGAGGATGACGCAAGCCTCTCGGCTGATTTGCCCAAGACCTACGGCGTCGATGATTTCACGCTGGTGCTTCAGGACAAGATGTTCAACGGCGCGGGCGAGATGGATTATGTCGTCTCAGGTGAGGTGTTCGAAGACGGCTTCACGGGCGAAACGATGGTCGTGAACGGCGCTATTGCCCCGGTGGGCCAGACGGTGCCAAGCGGGCTCGTCCGTCTGCGCATCCTCAACGCCTGCAACGCGCGCTTTTTGACCCTTTCGATGGCAACGGGGCCGCTCAATGTGATTGCAACCGAAGGTGGGTTCCTACCCTCAACGGTGCAGACCGACACGATCATCATGTCGCCCGGCGAACGCTATGAGGTGCTGGTCGACATGGCGGCGGTCGAAAGTAACAGCCTGATGGTCCAGTTCGAACAGGAGGGACTTTTGTCGATCCTCGGCGGTTTGCTGGGGCAGGGCGGTGGCGCTGTTGAAATCCTCAGCCTCACGCGCGGTGGCGACACCGGGTTCACGGGCCAAATGCCGAACCGGCTTGCCAATCTCGCGCCTGCCGATCGAAACGCGGCGACGCGCACCCGGTCGTTTGAGTTGAACATGGGCGACGGAGAAGAGCTTGCCGCGCTGGCCGCGAACTGGGGCAATGTCTGTGGCGGCGGCGGAATGGCCATCAACGGTCAGCCGATGAACATGGACCGGATCGACGAAGAGGTGCGCAAAGGCGAGACCGAGATTTGGCGGATCAGTGCTGATGATATGGAACACCCGTTCCACATCCATGGCTGCTCCTTCCGTATCCTGAGCCAGCAAGCCGCCGAACCCCCGGCCTATGCCCAGGGGTGGAAAGACATGGTGCATGTCGAAGACGGCTGGTCCGAAGTGCTCCTTCGCTTTGATTATGACGCGCCCAAAGACACGCCCTACATGTACCATTGCCACATCCTCGAACATGAGGATTGCGGGATGATGGGACAGTTCACTGTCGAGGCTTAGGCCTAGGCCAAAATTGCGTTGATCTTGTCCAGCGTCGCGACGTTCACCTTCACGCTTTCACTTGCAGCCCGCGCGCTGGCTGCGCCACGCCCGTCGCCCGGCAGGTGCGCGCCCGACTGTTCGTGGATCGCTGCCGCAAGCGCTTCGACGCGGTCGGCAAACACCGCGCCCGCGGTGGCGTCGGGATCGATTGCAATAAAACACTGACCCGTCTTTGGCGGTCCGCCCTTGGTTCCAGAAAACGGCGAGGCGTCCTTGCCCAGAGTTGCGCCTGCAAGTGCCGCCGCCAAAAGCTCAACCATCAGCGCAACGCCCACGCCCTTGTAGCCGCCCGAGGGGGCCATTGACCCCTTCAGCCCGATCTCCGGGTCGGTTGTCGGCCTCCCTTCGGGATCAAGCGCCCAGCCCTCCGGGATCGGTTTGCCTTCGCGCGCGTGTTTCATCACTTCGCTCTTTGCGATGGTGCTAGCGCTTTGATCGATATGGATCGCTGGCGTCCCGTCGCGCCCCGGTGCCGCAATCGAGAACGGGTTTGTCCCCACCACCGGCTGCGCCCCGCCCGACGGCGCGATGGAGGCGGGCGCATTGGTAAAGCCGAGCCCCACAAGCCCCGCCCGCGCCAATCGCCCCGTGTGATAGCCCAACACACCGCAATTGTAGCTGTTGAAAACGGTGAGAACGGCAATGCCCTGCTCCCGCGCCAGCGGGATCAGCCTGTCAAACCCCATATCGATCGCGGGATGCGCAAAGCCGGTGGCCGCATCAACAGTCAAAGCGCCCGGACGCGGGTGCGACAGCACGGGTCGCGCCGCGCCATCGACTTTGCCACAGCCCACATGCTCGCAATAGATCGGGATGTAAGCCAGCCCGTGACTTGCGACCCCATCCGCCTCTGTCGCAGCAGTCGCGACAGCCAGAGGGCGGGCGTTTTGTTCGGTTGTGCCCGCCGCGACGAGGGCGCGAAAACTGATATCTTCGATCTCGGCCAAGCTCAGTGTTTGTGTGTCCATCCCATTCCCCTTCAATCCGTATCGGCAAGCCCGGCACCCGCACCTTTCAGGCGCGAGGCTTCGGTGGCCGGTGCATAAGTCTTTGCGGCAAATTCTTCCAAACGTGCCCAGGTCGCCGCGCTCGGTGCGGCCCGCGTCGCAGGCGCTTGCAGCGTTCCAAATTCAGACGGGGCGACCGACACAAAGACGTCGGACACCGCGCGGCCTGCATCACCCTCAAGGTGCAGCGCCTCACCATCGGTCCAGCCCGCGCCGTCTTGCCATCTCACGTCGACTGGCGTGGCCAGCGCAGCCGCTGCCATGGCCGCGAAGGGCGCCAAGAACAGCGGCGAAATCACCGCGCCGATCCGCACGTCCCCCAAGTCATGTGCGCGGTCCGACAAAGCAGCGCCCGCGATGATCGGACAGGCAAACGCTCCGGGCGCAACCCAGGACGCACCATCGATCACTGGCGTCATGCTGATCAGGTCTTGCCCCGCGGCGGCATCCAGAACCGTTTGCAACGCCGCGCACCCATCGACGCCCTGCGCACAAAGCCAGCGCGCCGCGCGGCCAGCATCCTCCGCCAACCCCCACGAATACCCCGCGCCACGTGTCGCCTTTTTGGAGGTCGCCTCGACCTCATTGAGAGACAAGGTCACGCAGGCCGCTCCGGATAGACCCAGTCGTCGCAGGTTTCAGCGCTCAGATCCTCGGGATAAGGGGCGCCTGCATACATGCAAATCCGCACCCAGCGGTCGGATCGGGGGTCAAACTTGGTCGCCCCGAAAAACGACAGCTTGGCCCGCAGCATATCGATGGGCAGGACCTTGGCGCTGATCGTGTTGTCACGGATTTCGCCATAGGGCGCCACGCGGTGCATCTGCGCGCGTCGCACGGTGTGGCGATGCTCCGGATGCTTTAGCAAGACTTCTGCGATCGCAGTGTTGTCCGGCCAAGCGTGCAAATCCGCAAGCGCCGCCGCCGCGTCTCGCGCTGGGGCCAAGGGCTGCTCATAGGGGGCGATCGGCTCTTCGAACCGTTCACCCAGACGCGGTTCCAGCTTCTCTTCCGACGTATACCATGCGCGGGCGCAGTTTTCCGGCGCGGACCAGTCCAGGTCTGCCGCCCAATCAAATGACGCTTCAATCAATTCGCGCATGTCGGCCACGCACATCGCGCCGTCGATGCGCGTCGCCGCTTTGTTGTCATCTGACATGCAGTGGGCGAGGCCGTCCACGAGTTGGCCATAGGGTTCGAGGATCAGAGAGGCCAAAAACTCCTGTCCTTCCTCCGCCAGGGTGTCCTCGGCCCACGTCATCACGCGGTCCCACGGGGTGGGGTGGTCAAGCCCTTCGGCTCCCAGATGCGCATTCAACGCAACGATATCCGCGCGCAGCGCCTCAAGGCGCTCGATCTGCAACGGATGGGCGGACTGCCATGTTTTGACACCGGCTTCGGCGCGTTCCAGCGCGCTCCAGAAAGCCGCCTGTTCATCTTGCGTGGCCTCGGGCACTGACCGCACGCGGGCAATTGCCTCTTCCCGGACCATGATCCAGTTGTTCAGCAGCACTGGATGATTGACCAAAAACGGTGCCATGCCCAATCCGGTCGAATTGCCGATACCAAGGCTGCGCGCGATGGTGGGGTCAAGTTCGACCGCTGTGTCGCCGCCTTTGACCTGCGCCATGTGCTGAACGAGATCCCGCACAAACGTCCGGATCAGGAACACCGTCAGCATCTCGGCCTGAAACGGCACCTTCATCTCGGTCCGGTCTGAAATTTGTTCGCGATCAGCGGCCCCGAATTTGCCCGACCCGTAAACGGCGGTCGTGCGCATGAGGTATCCAACATCGTCGACCATTGCTCGGTCAGGTTGTCGGCCAGCGGCAAGGGCATCCACAACATGCGCCCAAAGCCGTACGGACCGATTGGCGCGCGACAGCGTCAACTCGCGATCCGAAACGCGCCCCGCCTCCTGAACTGGTACATTCCGCTCAAGCCGGTTCAGGTCGTCCTCGGTCGGCACGCCGTCGAACAGGGCAAATGTGGCGTCCCACGCTTCTGCGATGACCCGGTCCGACCGTTGGTCATCGGGCAGATCATGGGCAAAGGCCACGAGGGAATAGGTTCGATCCGGTCCTTGCGCGGAATAGACCGCCCGCCCGACACCTGAGGCGTCGATGTCGAACACGGGTCTGGAAAACGTCCAGCCCTCTGCCGCCATGCGCCGTGTCAGAATGCGCATGAAGCTCAAGCGGCTTTGGTGGAACGACCCCAGCCGTTTCAGACGCATCACGGTCTGTGGTGATCTGCGCGCGACGACTGGCTTGGCGGTCATGCGCGACCCTCCGGCCCGAAGCTTTCGGCAAAGAAGCGGTACCAATTTCCGCCCATGACGCTCGCGACTTCGGCATCGCTCATGCCCACGGCGCGCAACCCGTCCGCGATGTTGCCAAAGTCGCGGTTGTCCTGAAACCAGTCCTGCATCGGTGGAAAGCCGGGTGCAGCAGCCGACCCTTCGCCATAGTCGATGTCCTTGCTCCACCGCCCCACGCGCATCCATTCCACAACGCTGTCGGGCTGATCCTGACAAAGGTCTGACCCAATTCCGAGATGCGACGTCCCGAACGTGTCCGCTGTCCGGGCGATCATCTCGCAAAAGCTCTCAACCGTGCAGGCCGACCCGTCTTTGAGGTGATGCGGGTAAAGCGAAAACCCGAGCATCCCACCGCGCTCAGTTACCGCCCGGATCACATCGTCTGACTTGTTGCGGCGGGCAGGGGCCCAGCTGGAGGGATTGGCGTGGGTGATCGCGATGGGGCGTTCCGAGATTTCCGCCGCCTCAATCGTAGAACGATCCGCAGAATGGCTCATATCCACGACGAGCCCCACGCGGTTCATCTCTTTGATGACCTGCCGCCCCATTCGGGTGATGCCAGTGTCCTCAGCCTCATAGCACCCAGTCGCCAGAAGGGACTGGTTGTTATAGGTCAACTGCATGAACCGCGCGCCAAGCGTGTGCACGATCTCAACCAGCCCAATGTCATCTTCGATCGGGCTTGGGTTCTGAAAACCGAAAAAGATCGCGGTGCGCCCGGTCTCTCGTGCTTGGTCGATGTCGCTCGCTGTCAGACCCTTCATGATCAGGTCCGGGTAAAGTTCAAACCAGCGGTTCCAAGCTTCGAAGTTCAGTACCGTTTCGCGGAAGCTTTCGTGATAGGCGATGGTGACATGAACCGCGTCCACACCGCCGGCGCGCATCTGACGGAAAATCTTCTCCGACCAATTGGCATATTGCAGCCCGTCAATCAGCACGGGTGCGGCCTTGATGATGTGGAACTGATCAGGGGCAAGTGGCTTTCTTTCACGCGGTTCGCGCCGCAGCGTGGACCGAGCCTGCCCCTTGCGTCAAATGCAATCTTGCACTCACGGACTGCGTCACTTACGCCGACGAAACTCCGACGTTATCCAGCATGGTCATAACTGGCAGGACAACTTGTCACTGTTGGGTATCTTGCAAGTCAGAGGCGGTCAGTATACATCGGTATACAAATAGAGGATTCCCATCGGGCAATCCGATTTCACCACGCATCAGAGCCAGGACCGCCATGAGCCATTACACCGATTACCTTGCCGAAATTGAAACCCGCAAAGAAGACGGTTTGCACCCCAAGCCCATCGACGACGGTGCGCTGGTCGAAGACCTGATCAAGCAGATCGTAGACACCGACAACGAACACCGCGATGACTCGCTGAACTTCTTTATTTACAACACCTTGCCCGGCACGACGAGCGCCGCGGGGGTCAAGGCGCGGTTCCTCAAAGAGATCATTCTGGGCGAGGCAACGGTCAAAGAAATCTCGATCGAGTACGCGTTTGAGCTTCTGTCGCACATGAAGGGCGGTCCATCGGTTGAAGTGCTGCTTGACCTGGCGCTGGGCGACGACCAAGAGATCGCAGCGCAAGCAGCGGATGTATTGAAGACACAGGTCTTCCTCTACGAGGCCGACACTGAGCGTCTGAAAGAGGCGTATGAGGCCGGAAACAGCTTTGCCAAGGACATCCTTGAAAGCTACGCTCAGGCCGAGTTCTTCACGAAACTCCCTGATATTGATGAAGAAATTGAGGTCGTCACCTACATCGCGGCCGAAGGCGACATCTCGACCGACCTCCTGTCACCCGGCAATCAGGCACACTCGCGTTCTGACCGTGAGTTGCACGGCAAGTGCATGATCTCGGAAGCCGCGCAGAAAGAGATCGAGGCGCTGAAACTCCAGCACCCCGACAAGCGCGTGATGCTGATCGCCGAAAAGGGCACGATGGGCGTCGGCTCCTCGCGGATGTCGGGCGTGAACAACGTGGCGCTCTGGACCGGCAAGCAGGCCAGCCCCTATGTGCCGTTCGTCAACATTGCCCCGATCGTGGCCGGCACGAACGGCATCTCGCCGATCTTCCTCACAACCGTTGGCGTGACCGGTGGTATCGGGATCGACCTTAAGAACTGGGTGAAGAAGCTTGATGAGGACGGCAATCCGATCCTCAACAACGATGGTAACCCGATCCTTGAGCAGAAGTATTCGGTCGAGACCGGAACGGTTCTGAAGATCAACACCAAGGACCAAAAGCTCTATAGCGAAGATGGCGAAGAGGAGCTTGTTGACTTGTCCTCTTCCTTCACGCCGCAAAAAGTTGAATTCATCAAATCGGGCGGGTCCTACGCGGTCGTCTTTGGCAAAAAGCTCCAGACGTTTGCCTGTGAAACGCTTGGCATTCCGCTCAAATCCGCCTTCGCACCGTCCAAGGTCGTCTCACATGAGGGGCAGGGCCTGACTGCGGTTGAGAAGATCTTCAACAAGAACGCTGTTGGCGTTGAGCCCGGCACCGTCCTTCATGCCGGGTCGGACGTCCGCGCGACCGTCAACATTGTCGGCTCGCAGGACACAACAGGATTGATGACCAGTCAGGAGCTTGAGGCGATGGCCGCCACGGTCATCTCGCCAAAAGTCGACGGGGCATATCAGTCGGGCTGTCACACGGCGTCGGTCTGGGACCTCAAGGCACAGGCCAACACCCCGCGTCTGATGGCCTTCATGCACAAGTTTGGCCTGATCACCGCGCGTGACCCCAAAGGTGTCTATCACTCGATGACGGACGTGATCCACAAGGTGCTCAACGACATCACAGTGGACGACTGGGCGATCATCATTGGCGGTGATAGCCACACCCGTATGTCCAAAGGCGTCGCCTTTGGTGCGGATTCAGGGACTGTTGCTTTGGCGCTGGCCACTGGTGAGACCACGATGCCAATCCCGGAAAGCGTGAAAGTGACGTTCAAAGGGACGATGGCGCCACACATGGATTTCCGCGACGTTGTCCATGCCACGCAAGCTCAGATGCTGGCGCAGCATGGTGACAACGTGTTCCAGGGGCGTGTGATCGAGGTGCACATCGGTACGCTTCTTGCGGACCAAGCCTTTACGTTCACCGACTGGACGGCCGAGATGAAGGCTAAGGCGTCGATCTGTATCTCGGAAAATGAGACCCTGATCGAGTCGCTGGAGATCGCCAAAGCGCGTATCCAAATCATGATCGAAAAGGGCATGGATAATGACGCGCAGGTCCTCCAAGGCCTGATCGACATTGCCGAACGCCGCATCGCCGAGATCCGTTCGGGCGAAAAGCCCGCTCTGGCGCCTGATGCGAATGCGAAATACTTCGCTGAAGTGGTTGTCGATCTCGACGCGATTGATGAGCCGATGATTGCCGACCCGGACGTGAACAACGCCGACGTGTCAAAGCGCTATACCCACGACACGATCCGCCCGATCTCGTTCTACAACGCCGAGAAGAAGGTTGATCTTGGGTTTGTGGGCTCGTGCATGGTGCACAAGGGCGACGTGAAGATCGTGGCACAGATGCTGCGCAATCTTGAAAAAGAGCATGGCGAAGTTGAGTTCAAGGCACCGCTCGTGGTGGCCGCACCGACCTATAACATCATCGACGAGTTGAAGGAGGAGGGCGACTGGGCCGTTCTTCAGAAATACTCGGGCTTTGAGTTCGACGACAGCGCGCCCAAGCAAACGGCCCGGACCGAGTATGAGAACATTCTCTATCTCGAACGCCCCGGCTGTAACCTCTGCATGGGTAACCAGGAAAAGGCCGCCAAGGGCGACACCGTGCTTGCCACGTCCACGCGTCTCTTCAAGGGCCGGGTTGTTGAAGACTCCGACGACAAGAAGGGGGAATCGCTTCTCGCCTCAACCCCGGTTGTGGTGCTTTCGGCCATTCTGGGCCGGACGCCCACGTCGGATGAGTACAAGACTGCGGTGGATGGTATCGACCTGACCAAGTTCGCACCGCCAAAGCAGGCACCGATCGATACACTTTCGGTTCACTTCTAAGCTGCACGGATCAGTTCCAAGAGGGCGTCGCGGGAAACCGCGGCGCCCTTTGCATTCAGGGGGCGACGACGCCTTTTTTCAGAATGATGTTCCCGTAAAGCCGGGTTTCGCCGGTTTGCACGATCGCAAAGGCGGATGAGGCGCGATCGTAGAATGCAAAGCGTTCCAATGATGCGATAGGGGCAGGGGCGTCCGCTGTGGCGTCAATAATGCGCTGAAAATCCGCGACCGCCTCGGGGATGGCAGAGGCGTCGCCCACGACTTGCATGGTCAGCGCGGGATCCGGCACGAAAGTATCAAGCGGCATAACCGACAGAACCGCGCGCAGAATGTCGGTGGCTGAAACGCCATCTGCGCGAATGCACTGTGGGCCCGAGCTGCTTCCGGGATAATTGGCATCGGCGATCACGATGTCGTCCCCGTGCCCCATCGCGGCCAGCGCGTGCAGAAGATCGGGCGACAAAAGCGGGTCGAGGTTACGCAGCATCAGGGGCCTCCGTCGGTAGGGGTGCGTCTGCCCGGATCAGGCCTTCGCTTCGCAGGTCAGACCATAGCCCGGGGGGTACGGATTGTTCCAGTATCGCGATGTTGGCAGCAACTTCCGAAGCGTTCACAGCGCCGGGGATGACGGTTTTCACGGATGGATGGCCAAAAACGAATTGCAACGCGGCCTCGATCAACCGCACCCCATGCGCCGTGCACACAGCTTCGATCTTGGTCACGCGGTCGAGGATTTCATGCGGCGCATCGGCATAGTTGTATTTCGCCCCCGCAATCGGACCCGTGGCAAGAATGCCTGAGTTATACGGGCCGCCGAGGATGATCCCCACGTCTCGCTTTTCGCAAAGGGGCAAGAACGAATTCAGTGCCTCTTGCTCCAATAGGGTGTAGCGGCCTGCCAAGAGAAAGCCGTCAAAATCTCCCAGACCCATGAGCCGTTCGCAAACTTCCCATTCGTTGACGCCGGCACCAATGGCGGAGACTTCGCCGGCATCACGCAACTCCGTCAGCGCACGGTAACCGCCGCCATCAAAGAGTTCGCGAACCTTTGCATCGCTGACCTCCTGGCTGCCATGGCTAAAGACATCAACGTCATGGACCAAAAGAACATCCGCGCGGGCAACACCGATCCGTTCTTTGCTGGCCTCATAGGACCGCATCACGCCATCATAGGTATAGTCATAGACGATCCGCTTCTGCGGGACGTCTACGAACGCCTCCGGCGTGACCTCGTCCGGGGCGCAGTCGACAAGCAGCCGACCGACTTTGGTTGAGAGTTGGATCGTTTCGCGGCCAAATCGGGCAATCGCTTCACCAAAGCGCCCCTCGGATCGACCAAGCCCGTATTGTGGTGCGGTGTCGAAAAAGCGAACTCCGCCATCATATGCGGCTTGCAGCGCACCTTGGGCGTCCTCTTCGCTAATCTTGCGGTAAAGATTTCCCAGCGGTGCCCCACCGAACCCCATGCGCGTGACTGGAACCGGTATTTTGCTGCGGGAGTTCAAAAGGGTTGTGTCGCTCGCCTTCATGTCTTGCTCCTTTGAGGGGGCCTAAGTCGTGAACATCTCGGGGCGCTCGCGCTCCAAGGGTTCAAGCCGCTTGATGAGTTGTCTCAGATGCGACCGCATCGCGTTGACGGCTGCGGCAGGGTTCTGTTCGCGGATTGCTGCAAAGATCGCGTCGTGCTCATCCACCGTGTCCGCTGTGCGACCTGGCTCGGGCAGAAGCAACAAGCGGGCCCTTTGAACCTGAAGCGAAACGCTTTCGACAGTCGGGGCGAGCAATGAGATGTCGCAGCATTCGAAGATCAGATCGTGGAATTCTTCGTCGAACTTATAGAACTCTGCAAAGTCGAGGTCTTCGACAAGAAAGCGCTGATGCCGCATGTTGCGGGCAAGGCGGGCAAGTTGTTGTTCGCTGCGCAGTTCCGCAGCGCGGGCCACGGCGGCCAACTCTAATGCCTCACGAAGAAAACTCTGCTCGCGGATTACGCGGAGAGAGAGCTTTGACACGCGGGTCGCGGACTGCGGGACGATATCGACCAACCCATCCTCAGAGAGGCGCCGCAACGCGTCTGCCACAGGTGAGCGTGACACTTGAAGGCGCTCACAGATAGGCGCCTTGCGGATCACCACGCCGGGGGCAAAGCGCAGCGAAAGAATCGCGTCACGGATCGCGTGGTACACGCGATCGCTCAGCGACCCGGAATAGTTTCCGAGTTCGGAGAGTTGGGAAACGTCGGCTTCGATCACGGAGTTTTCTTTACTATCATACTAACATGTTAGTTGACTTAAAATTTTAGTCAAGCTACCGCTGAAGGAGCAAAGGACAAGCCAGAGGGCCAGTCATTCGTGTTGAAGACCGCGAGAAGCGCACCAGAGATCATACGCTTGCATGAGCAAGATAACGTTATGATTTCTTTGGTAGATTTGTCTGCCGGGGCCTCGCCGGCAGGGCTGGATGTGGCGCTTATCGGGTCTGTTCCACGGGGCCACAAAATTGCGACTCGGCCCATCTCAAAGGGCGAGAACGTCTATCGCTACGGGCAGATCATTGGACAGGCGAAGTCCGATATCCAGCCCGGTGAACACGTCCATGTTCAAAATCTTGGTATGGGCGCGCATTCACAGGATTACGCCATCGCGTCAGAGGTGCCCGCCTTGGCGCCCATCGCCGCACAGCGCACTTTTGAGGGCTATCACCGTGCGGATGGCCGTGTGGGTACGCGGAATTACGTGGGCATTTTGACGACTGTGAATTGCTCTGGTTCGGTTGCTCGGTTCATCGCTGAGGCGGCCGAGAAATCCGGTCTTCTCGACGCGTTTCCGAACGTCGACGGCATTGTCCCGATTGTCCATGGCACGGGGTGCGGGATGTCGGGGTCGAATGAAGGGTATAGCGCTCTGTTCCGCACATTGTCGGGATATGCGCAGCATCCGAATTTCTCTGGCATTCTACTGATAGGGCTGGGGTGCGAGGTGATGCAGCTGTCCGACCTGGTCGGCGGTCGTCCAATCCGGCCCGATGGTGAGCTTCGCTATATGACCATTCAGAATGAGGGTGGCACGCGGCGGACGATCGAGCGCGGATTGGCAGAGCTTGAAGGGGTTCTTGAGATCGCGAACCGTGCGGTGCGCGCGCCTGCGCCGGTCTCGGCCATCACGGTCGGTATGCAGTGCGGTGGTTCGGACGGGTATTCGGGCATCACCGCAAACCCTGCGCTTGGACATGCTTCTGACTTGCTGGTTCGGCATGGCGGGACAACCATTCTTTCCGAGACACCCGAGATCTATGGCGCGGAACACCTTTTGACCCGGCGCGCTGTGTCGCAGGAGGTTGGCGAAAAGCTGATCGACCGCATCCGCTGGTGGGAAGCGTATACCGAGCGCAACGGCGGCGAGATGGACAACAATCCAAGCCCCGGCAATAAGCGCGGTGGTCTGACCACAATTCTCGAGAAATCCCTCGGTGCAGCGGCCAAGGGCGGATCGGCGCCGTTGAGCGGTGTATATGAATTCGGCGAAATCGTAACGACGCCTGGTTTTGTTTTCATGGACAGTCCCGGCTTTGATCCGTGTTCGGTGACAGGGCAAGTCGCGTCGGGGTCGAACATCGTGGTCTTCACCACAGGTCGAGGATCGGTTTCCGGCTACAAGCCTACGCCGTGTATCAAGCTGGCCACGAATTCCGAGATGTACGCCCGGATGGCCGACGATATGGACCTTAACTGCGGCGATATCGTCACCGACGGCGTAAGCATCGCCGAGAAGGGCGAAGAGCTTTTTGAGATGATTATCAGCGTTGCCAGCGGCGCGCCCACCCGAAGCGAGGAGCTTGGCTTTGGTGGGGCGGAGTTCGTTCCGTGGCAAATCGGGGCGGTCATGTAGCGACCATCCCAGAACCCACCGGCTTTCAAAGAAAACAATACACAAAGCCATACCAACAAGGAGGAGATCACATGCTACGCAAATTACTCGGAGGGTCCGCGCTCGCGCTTACAGCGGCGATGGCCACAGTGCCGACTACAGCGGTCGCGGATGGCCACTATGACGGTGTCACGATCAACATTCTCACCCGCCCGGGTCCCGTGATTGCGGGCCGCATGGTTGAACGCGGTGAAGAGTTCACGGCCATGACCGGCGCAGAAGTTCGCGTCGCCGAAGTGCCGTTTGCCGAAATCTTTCAGAAGCTTCTGACGGATTGGGCAACGGGAACGAATTCGATCGATGTCGGTGTCTTTGCGTCTGGTTGGGGCGTAGAACTGGTCTCGGGTGGGCTTGTTGCCAATCTCGACCCGTTCATCGAGGCCGACGACAAGATCAACCTTCAGGACATCGCGCCGTACTTCCGCGACTTTAACCAGAAGGTCGAAGGATCGACGTACTTCATCACAATCGATGGCGATTTCCAGATGATGTACTATCGCACTGACGTGTTCGAAGAGGCAGGGCTTGAACCCCCACGCACATGGGAAGAGTACCTCGAAGTCGGCGCTGCCATTCACGGCATGGACATGAACGGGGACGGTGAGCCAGACTTTGGATCGTGCACGTTCATGAAGCGTAACGCGCAGAGCTATTTTGCGATCCAGTCGATTGCGGCGGGTATGGTTCAGTCCAAAGGGACGAGCGAAGGGCTCTACTTTGATCCTGAAACCATGACACCAAAGATCAACAATGATGCTTGGAAGAAAGCCTTTGAGGTGTTCAAGGCGTCCGTTGCGTTCAACCCGCCGGATGTTCTGAACCACGACATCGGTGACACGCGTGGGCTGGCGCTTGCCGGACGTTGCGGCATGGTCATTGACTGGGGCGACATCGGTCCGCTCTCGATCGAAGAGGGCAGCCAGATCAAAGACAAGGTCGGCGCCATCATCATGCCGGGGTCAACCGAAGTGCTTGACGTTGAAACCGGATCTCTGGTCGCGTGTGACGACACCACATGTCCGCATGCGGTGGACGGCGTGAACTTTGCGCCCTTCGCAGCCTTCGGCGGGTGGACCGGCGCGATCTCGGCCACGCTCGACGATCAGAAAAAGCAAGCGGCCTATGACTTCCTGAGCTACATGAACCAGGCAGAGCAATCTAACCTCGACGTCACGATGGGGTGGACGGGATACAACCCGTACCGCAACTCCCAACTGGACGACACGGCGGCTTGGGTTGATGCAGGCTTTAGCGAAGCATCGGCAGCCAACTATCTCAGCGCGATCAAGGAAAGCCTGAACCACCCAAATATGGCTTCAGATTTCCGCATTCCGGGCGCACAGCAGTACACTGGCGTTGTGCTTGATCGCGAACTGGCCCGCTATCTGGCCGGCGAGATCACGGTCGAACAAGCTCTCGAGAACATCGAAGAGGGCTGGGAAGAGATCACGGACGACTTCGGTCGCGAGGATCAGGCCGCCATCTACTCCCTGTCGCTTGGTATCACAAACTAAGCGGTCAACTCGCGGGCGGGCGGTCGTGGTGGCTGCCCGTTCGCATATCAAACAAGACCGGCGCGGATGAGGCGCCGCACAGGGGACACCGGAATGAACGAATGGCTCGACAGGCACATGGGGCGCGTCTTTCTTGCGCCAGCCGTGACGCTGATCCTGATCTTTTCAATCTTCCCGCTGATTGCATCGCTTCTTCTGGCCTTTTCACGCATCCGGTTTCGCGGTGGCGGGTTTCAGATGCGCTGGGTCGGGTGGCGCAACTTTGAAAAGCAATTTTTCGGGTCTGAGCAGTTTCACTTGCTTGGCACCTTTACCACCATCTCACTGCTCGGTTGGGCCTTTGGGCTGGCGTGCAGTGCAGCCCTGATCTGGTGGATGTTCAAATACGTTCGGACGCATTTCACGTGGGTTGGGTTCATCGGGCGACTAATCACGTTTGGCATGGCGCTGGGGCTTTCTTGGCTTTTTGCGGCGACACTGCTCAGTGGGAACCCCTTCGGCACGATCGGCACCACGCTCTTCTACGTTTTCATTGGCTGCGGGGTGCAGTTTCTGATTGGAACGGCCCTTGCCTTTGCGTGTTCACAGCAGCTGCGCGGGCGCACGACATTCCGGGTGATCTTTTTTGTACCGATGATGATCACACCCATCGGGGTGGGCTACATCTTTCGGATGATGGCGGACACAACCAAAGGGCCTTTTTCAGGGGTCTGGCAATGGGCGGGTCTTGGCGATTTCGCGTGGGCTGCTGATCCTTGGGCAGCACGCATCTTTATCGTGATCGCAGATAGTTGGCAGTGGATCCCGTTCGTCTTCATCATGATGCTGGCCGCGTTCGAAAGCGTGCCGCGCGACCTGACCGAGGCCGCAGAGATCGACGGTGCCAGCCCGTGGCAGAGTTTTCGCGAGATCACATGGCCGCACGTGCTGCCGGTCGCGGCAACTGTTATGCTGATCCGCACGATCGAGGCTTTCAAGATCGTTGATCTTCCCAACATCATGACCGCAGGCGGGCCGGGTATCGCGACGGAGTCGGTGTCGCTTCAGGCCTATTACGCTTGGCGGTCTCTGGATTTGGGGCAGGCCTCGGCGGTCGCCTATATCCTGCTGTTTGTCACCGTCGTGATCTGTGTGTCCTTTTTCAATCTGGTCGTTTTGGGCCGTGTGAGGAAACAGCAATGAGCACGCAAATCCCAAAGCCTGGCCTGTTTGAGTCACGTCGCATCGGCGAGATGGCGCCTGCGACCAAAATCTTGCTCTACGCGTTACTGCTTGGATGGTCGG
>JABSSC010000044.1 GCA_013214635.1 Paracoccaceae bacterium
CGCACGGGATTGGCGTGAGCCGTCTGATGGGCGCGATCATTGAGGCGAGCCATGACGACAACGGGATCATCTGGCCGGAGGGTGTGACGCCGTTTGCCTGTGGGATCGTGAACCTCAAGCAAGGCGATGCAGAGGCGGATGCGGCTTGTGAAGGGCTTTATTCTGCACTGATGAAAGCCGGGCTGGAGCCGCTTTATGATGACCGCTCTGAGCGAGCGGGCGCAAAATTCGCAACGATGGATCTGATCGGATTGCCATGGCGGATCACGGTTGGCCCGCGCGGTTTGAAAAATGGCGTCGTCGAAGTGACCTCGCGCCGGACCGGGGAAAGCGTAGAGCTGAGCCCTGAGGATGCCGTCGCGCGGATCGTTGAGATTTACGCAGCACATTAGGCTAGCGGGCGAGGGGCCAGCCCCTCGCGCTCCCCGAGGTATTTTCGGACCAATGAAATCTGCGCGGCCCAAAAACGACATGGGCGGCGCAAACGGGCAAGATGTGCTTGGCCTGGCGTCAGACGCTCTAAGGTGAACTGGAGGAGTTCGCCCATGGAGGAGCGTGGCTTTATCGCCATCGTTTTTCGCACCATCGGCGCGCGGCGGGGACGCGCGGCGCGCGGTCGTCCGACAGAGTGATGTCACCCATCCTCTGAAACGACCACGAAGGACAGTTCCATGAATACCCATACTCGACGCCGGGCCGGCGGACGCGCTGAACGCCATAAGTTGCGGGCAGCGCCCTTGGCAGATGATATAAGGCCCGTGCGCTCCGGGCTTGAGGGTGGTCAATACCGACCTCTGTCGGATGCCGATATGGCGACGATTTATGCGGCGGCGATTGAAGTCCTTGAAACCGTAGGTTTGCAGGACGCGCCCCAAAGCGGGGTCGATGCGATGGTCGCGCGCGGTGTCAAATTGGGCGATGACGGGCGGTTGCGCTTTCCGGCGAAGGTTGTCGAATGGGCGCGAGAGGTCGCGGCGAAACCGGTGACACTCTATGGTCGCGACCCTGCTCACGATCTTCGGCTAGAAGGCCACCGGGTGCATTACGGAACTGCCGGCGCGGCTGTGAACATGGTTGATACCGAGACAGGGACCTACCGAGAAAGCGATCTGCAGGATCTTTATGACGCCACGCGTTTGGCGGATGCTTTGGACAACATTCATTTTGTTCAACGCCCCATCGTCGCGCGCGATGTGACGGACAATTATGAGCTGGATATCAACACGGCCTATGCCTGTGCGGCAGCAACAGTCAAGCACGTTGGCACCTCGATCATCGAGGCCCCGAACGTGGCGGGGTGCATTGAGCTTTTGCATCTGGTGGCTGGAGGAGAGGCGGCGTGGCGCGACCGGCCGTTCATGTCAAACTCCAACTGTTTTGTTGTTCCGCCACTGAAGTTTGCCACCGAAAGCTGTCTGGTGATGGAAGAGGCGATCAAGGGTGGCATGCCTGTGCTGTTGCTGAGTGCGGGGCAGGCAGGGGCGACGGCGCCCGCGCCGATTGCCGGCGCGATCGTGCAGGCGGTGGCGGAATGTTTGGCCGGTCTGGTCTATGTCAATGCGCTTGTGCCCGGGCACACCGCGATCTTTGGGACCTGGCCATTTGTCAGCGATTTAAGAACAGGCGCGATGTCGGGAGGGTCGGGCGAACAGGCGCTGTTGACGGCGGGCTGTGCGCAGATGGGGCATTATCTGGGCCTGTCCATGGGCGCAGCCGCCGGGATTGCCGATGCCAAACTGCCCGATATGCAGGCCGGTTGGGAGCAGGCGACCTCAAACGTGATGGCGGGGCTTTCTGGGTTGAACATGGTCTATGAGGCGGCGGGGATGCATGCGTCACTGTTGGGCTTCTGCCTTGATAGCCTGGTGCTGGGCGACGATCTGATCGGGCAATCGCTGCGCTGCGTTCGTGGAATTGAGGTGACACCCGAAACGCTCAGCATCCAGACAATGCACGACACCTGTATTGGTGGCCCGGGGCATTACTTGGGGCACGCACAGACGCTGGGGTTGATGCAGACCGAATATGTGTATCCAGCGGTGGCTGACAGGTCGTCTCCGAAAGAATGGGAAGAGAAAGGGCGACCGGAGTTGCTGGCGACTGCGCGCGCGCGCCGCGAGGCGCTTTTGGCGATGCCGCCGCGCGCTGCCTTGGCGCCGGAGGTTGATGCCGAGATCAGGCGGAGGTTCAAAATCCACCTCAGGACGGCTTGACGCCCGGGGAACGCTGTATCGCAAGACTATGCCCAAGCCATGGAGAGGTTTGGCTGACCGTGCCGTGGCCCCATTGACGCCCCAGTCGGAAAAGTAGACTGTCCGCCGCAATGATTGAGCAGGAGTTGACACGTGGCTGGTCGAACCGCCCCATTTAGCCGTTTTGAGTTCATGATCGCCTGGCGATATCTGCGCGCGAAGCGGGCCGATGGTGGTGTGAGCGTGATGACCTGGATCAGTCTGATCGGGATCACGTTGGCAGTGGCCGCGCTTATCATTACGCTGTCCGTGCGATCCGGCTTCCGGGCGGAATTTGTAGACACCATTCTGGGCGCAAACGCGCATGTAACGCTCTATTCTGCGAACTATCAGACCGATACAGGACGCACGGTTCGCTACATAGAGGATTACGCGGGCGCGGCGGCGCGCGTGGCCGAGATACCGGGCGTCACCCGGGTTGCGCCTCTCATCAAAGGGGAGGTCATGGCGACCCACGGGGCCCAGACGACGGGGGTTCAGGTCTTTGGCATCGCCGAGGAGGATTTGCTGTCGCTTCCGCGCATTGCTGACCCAACCCAAGCGCGGGCGCAGGGCGATTTGTCGGGCTTTGATCGCGGGATCGCGGTGGGCTCTGGTGTGGCGCGCCAATTGGGCGTGCAGGTCGGCGATGTGATGCGTCTGATCTCACCCGATGGGGTGCGTACCGCCTTTGGAACCAGCCCTCGGATTTCCGAATATGAGGTCGTGTATATCTTTACCGCGGGGCGGTTCGATATCGACAGGGTGCGCGTCTATATGCCGTTTGACGAGGCTCAGGCCTATTTCAACCGCGATGGCGTGGCCGATGAATTGGAGATCATGGTCACGGAGCCCGAGAACATCGAAGCGTTTCGGGCTGATCTTTTGGAGGCTGGCGGTGCGCGTACGCTGTTGTGGACCTGGCGGGACAGTGCCGGAAACTTCCTGCGCGCGCTTGAGGTTGAAGACACGGTTATGTTCGTGCTGATGAGCGTGCTGGTTCTGATTGCATCGATGAACATCATCTCGGGCCTTGTGATGCTGGTCAAAAACAAAGGCCGCGACATCGGTATTCTGCGTACGATGGGGCTGACCGAAGGGTCGGTTATGCGGATATTCTTTATCTGCGGCGCACTTGTGGGCGTAATCGGGACCGCAGCGGGTGTCGTGCTGGGGTCACTCTTTTCGATCTATTTTGATCAGATCCTGGCCTTTGTGAACGGCGCCTCGGGCGGTGGCGTCTGGGATGCCTCGGTGCGGGGTATTTACCGACTGCCGGCCAAGCTTGAGTTGGCTGATGTACTGGCGGCTGTCGGGCTCTCTTTGGTGTTGTCCTTTGGCGTGACGATTTTCCCGGCGCGACGTGCGGCACGCATGAACCCGGTTGAGGCGCTGCGCTATGAGTGAACCTGAACTGGCTCTGCGCGGGATCGAGAAGACCTATAAACCCGGCACACCCGGCGCGCTTCAGGTGCTCAAGGGGCTGGAATTGACGCTTATGGCGGGTGAGGTCGTGGCGCTTGTGGCGCCATCCGGTGCCGGGAAGTCCACGCTGTTGCATATAGCGGGCTTGTTGGATTCTGCGGATGCAGGCGAGGTACGTTTGGGCGGTACCGATTATGCGCGACTGAACGATCGACGCCGCACGGAGGCGCGGCGTCAGGACATCGGCTTTATCTACCAATTCCATCACTTGCTGCCCGAATTCTCGGCCACGGAAAACATCGTGCTCCCGCAGCTTGCCAATGGCGCTGGCTCGGAGGCCGCATCTGATCGGGCCGCGATGCTGCTGGACCGGGTCGGGCTGACGCCCCGAGCGCATCACCGCCCGGCTGAGCTTTCTGGCGGTGAACAGCAGCGTGTTGCGTTTTGCCGCGCGTTGGCCAATGCGCCGCGCCTTCTTC
Organism: Paracoccaceae bacterium; assembly: GCA_013214635.1. GTDB lineage: Bacteria > Pseudomonadota > Alphaproteobacteria > Rhodobacterales > Rhodobacteraceae > JABSSC01. The sequence continues at coordinate 4,136 of JABSSC010000044.1, forward strand.
TCGCTGATGAGCCTACGGGCAATCTTGACCCCGGCACATCTGACACCGTGTTTCAGGCCTTGCTCGGTCTTGTGCGAGAAACTGGGATGGCGGCGCTGGTGGCAACGCACAACCCTGAGCTTGCCGCGCGCATGGACCGGACAGTGCGATTGGAAAACGGGGTGCTCGTCTAGTTTTCGTGCGCGAGAAACGCTTCGATCATCAAAAGCAGCTTCGCTTCTTTCTCGCTACCCGGTGCTGCGTGGGTCAGCCGCTGTAAAAGCTCTAGCCCCACATGAGCGCCGAGAAGCGCCTCGGAAAAAGCGCCTGAGTTCAACGTTTCATGGCCTAGGAACGGGGCAAAAACCGTCTCCGAAATGCCAAACCGCGTCGGAAAAGCACGGATATCGCGCAAGTCGCAAGTTTCCACGGCAAAGCGGGCAATGTCCCTTTCCGGAGGGGCCAGCGACAGTTCGGTGATATCGACCCCATAAGTCGCGTCCGGGCCAAGGATAAGGTTCTTGGGCGCAAAGTCGCCGTGGCTTTGAACGACCGCCATGTCCTGACAGTCATGCGGGGTGGACAACGACTTGATCCGGTCTCTGAGGCGGGTCCCGGCATACTCCTGATCCGCGCCATCCAAATTCGACAGCCGCGTCTCGGTGGAAACCACAAGTTTGGCGGCATCAAACTGGCGCGTCTCCTGCATCGATTGGGCAAAGCCATACAACCACTCAGCCGCGCGGTTCAGGAGGGTGGGAATTTCCTTGTCCGACACGTCGGTCAACAGCGTCTCAAAATCCGGGCCGGGAATGAAGCGAGTGATGAGAATCCCGCGCTTTGGCAGCAACTCAACAAATTCGGGCGTACACCCGGGGTGGGTGGCTCGACGTCGGTTCAGTTCGATAATTGCTCGGCCCGCGCGCTTGGCCTGGCGGGTGGCATTTGGCCCGTGGAACAGTTTTACCACAACAGCCGATGCGTCGGATTGTGCAGAAAACACGGAGGCCCGGGCGGTAGCTGAGATGATTTTAACCTCTCGCAGTCTCGACAGTCGCGGCGCTACACGCTGAAGCTCAGCCATTTCGGCGCTTGCACGCAGAATATGGGACAGGTCTGAGGTCACGTGCGCTGTGTGAGCGCGAGTCCCAACGCCATTAGAGCGATGCCAGACGCACGCGGAAGCGTCAAAGGCGAGATGCGCGCGCCGAACAGGCCAAAATGATCGATCGCAGCGGCAGCGATGAGTTGACCAAGAAGGACAAAGAACACCGCATTACCAATCCCGAAATGCGGTGCGATGAACGTGATGGACAGGATGTAAAACGCGACCAGCGCCCCGGCGAGATAGAGATGTCGCGGCTGCGCTGCCAATTCGGAAAAGCCGCGCCCGCCACCCGTAGCCAGAACCACAAAAAGCGTCACCGCGCCAGCTACGCAAAACAGACAAAGGGCCGCCATGGCCGGGCTACCGATCCGTTGACCGAGCGCGGCATTAAGCGCGGCAAGCACCGGAATACCGATGCCTGCTGCCAGCATAATCGCGGCATATCGAAGATAGTCCGCTGATCCCATGTGCTGCGCCCTATGACGTCTCTTGAGTGAGGCCGAGCTTGGACTTGATCCACTCGCGTGATGTCTGGAAAACGACGTACAGCGCCGGCACGACGAACACGCCGATAAAGATCGCGGCTAGCATGCCCCCAAACACGCCCGTTCCAATGGCACGGCGCGACAGCATGGAGGCACCCGTGGCAAAGACGAGCGGCAGGATGCCCGCAATGAACGACACCGACGTCATCATGATCGCCCGGAAGCGAAGTCGCGCGCCGTTGGTGGCGGCATCCACGATAGTCTCACCTTCCTCGCGTTGCTGCTTGGCAAATTCGACGATCAGAATGGCGTTCTTTGCTGCCAGTGCAATCAGCACCACCAGCCCGATCTGGCCGTACACGTCCAGCGGCAGACCCGCGACCATGAGTGCGATAAATGACCCGGCAACTGCGAATGTCACCGACAGCATCACCGGTAAGGGGATCATCCAGCTTTCATAAAGCCCGACCAGGAAGAGATAGGCAAAGACCAGCGCCATGATCAGGATAACACCGGTTTGACCCGCGGCCTCGATTTCCTGAAACGCCGTGCCGGTCCAGGAATAGCTATATCCCGGGGGCAGGGTGGTCGTAGAGATCTCCTCCATCGCGTTCAGCGCGTTGCCCGACGATACGCCTTCTGCGGGCCCGCCAAGCAGTGTTACCGACCGGAAGTTGTTATATCGCTGGATCGTCTGGGGGCCGACGATGTAACGCGCCGTCGCAACAGCGGCGAGCGGAACCATCTCGCCGTTTGCGTTTCTCACATGAATCCGCCCGATGTCATCAGGCGTAACGCGGTCAGCTTCTTGGGCCTGAAGGTTGACGCGCCATGAGCGACCAAAAAGCGTGAAGTCGTTGACGTAAACCAGCCCCAAGGTGCCGCCGAGCGCCGCGAACATGTCATTCACGGACACGCCAAGCGTCTGCAAACGGTCCCGATCAATATCGAGATAGACTTGCGGCGTTGCCGCGCTGAAGGTTGTGAACACACCGCCAAGAAGAGGGTTCTGGCTCGCCGCGACGCTCATCCCGCCAGCCACGGCCGAGAGATCTTCCACGGAGCGGCCTTGCGTATCGAGAAGCTGATACTCAAAACCGGAACCCGTTCCCAACCCTGCAATGGGGGGAAGGTTATAGGCAAAAACCGCAGCCTCTCGAAGTGCAGCGCTTTGAACCATCGCTGTCTGGATCGCGGCAAAAACACTGTCCTCATAGCCGGGACGTTCAGAGAACGACTTCATCTTTCCGATCAGGAAGCCAGAAGACGAGATCGATGCGTTGTCGAGAAGGCTGAAGCCGCCGATGCTCACGACGCTTTCAACACCTTGGATCGCGGCAACGACATCTTCGACTTGGTCAAGCACCTCATCGGTACGGTTGAGCGACGCACCTTCAGGCAAACGCACCTCGACAAAGAATGCGCCCTGATCCTCTGCTGGCAGGAAGCCGGTTGGGACCACCCGGAAGAGAAAGCCAGTGAACGCAATCGCGACGACAAGGAAGATCGCGCCCAAAATTGCGCGGCGTGCTAACCACCCTGCGATGCGAGCATAGCCATCGCGCGTGTTGTCGATGCGCGCCGAGATCCATCCGAGGATACCCTTAGGCTCGCCCCGGCGTTTGAGGAGAATAGCGCAGAGTGCAGGTGACAGAGTAAGCGCGTTGATCGACGAGATGACAGTCGATACCGCGACCGCGACAGCGAATTGTTGGAAGAGTGCACCAACGATACCGGGGATGAACGCGACAGGTACAAAAACCGACAGCAGCACGAGGGTCGTTGACACAACCGCGCCTGAGATTTCGCGCATCGCTTCTGTGGCGGCCTTTGCCGATGTCCAGTCCGGGTTTTCTGCCAACAGACGCTCGGTGTTTTCAACCACGATGATCGCGTCGTCCACCACGATGCCAATCGCCAGAACAAGCGCAAGCAGTGACACCGTGTTGATTGTGAAGCCCATCGCCAGCATGAAACTGAACGTGGCCACAAGCGCGACGGGAATGGCCACGAGCGGCACGATGGTCGCCCGCCACGATCCCAGAAACAGGAAGATCACAAGCACAACCAGCGCCAACGCCTGATAGAGCGTCACGATCACTTCGTTGATACTGTCCTCGATAAACTCTGTGTTGTCGAAGGTGACGGCATATTCAAAGCCTTCTGGGAAATTTGTCGAAAGGTCTTCAACAAGCGTCAGGACGCCTTCTGCCGTAGCCAACGCGTTGGCCTCTGGCGCCTGAAAGATCGCGAGCATCACGGTTTCATTGCCGTTGAAGCGGGCAAAGTTGTCGTAGTTCGACGCGCCCAACTTCACATTGGCGACGTCCCGCACCCGTAAGAAGGACCCGTCAGGATTGGCTCTGATGACGACATTTCCGAATTCTTGGGTCTCAACCAAACGCCCTTGCGTTTGGAGGTTGAGCTGGAACAGCGGGTCATCGGCCATTGGCTGTGCGCCAAGGCGACCAATTGCGGCTTGGACGTTCTGCGCCCTCAGCGCAGCGGTCACATCATCCGGGGTCAGGCCCAGTTGGGTGATCCTGTCGACATCTAATTCGACCCGCATTGCATAGTCGCGCACGCCAAAAAGGCGCGCGTCGCCAACCCCGGGCACACGTTTGACCGCGTCAAGGATGTTGATCGTGGCGTAGTTCGACAAAAAGAGATCGTCATACGTACCGTCGGGTGAGAAAAAGCTGATTGTCAGCAACATGCCCGACGACGACTTTCGAACACTCACGCCGTTTCGCTGAACCTCTTCGGGCAAGGTAGCTTCCGCGAGGGACACACGGTTTTGCACATTGATCGTGTTGAGATCAGGGTCGGTCCCCACGGCAAAACTGACTGTAAGTGAGTAACTGCCGTCGGCAGAGGAATTCGACTTCATGTAGATCATGTCGTCGACGCCGTTGACCTGCGTCTCGATCGCTTGTGCAATCGTCTGTTCTACGGTCTCAGCGCTTGCACCGGGGTACGAGGTTGAGACATTGACCTGCGGTGGCACGATGTCCGGCAGTTGCTCGACCGGCAGCGCTGTCAGCGACACGAGGCCTGCGATGGTCAGAACGATTGAGATGACCCCGGCAAGGCGTGGGCGCTTGATAAAGGCCTCAGAAATCATCGTTAGCCACCCGCCACAGCGGCGTCGACCTGAATACCCGGTCGGACCTTGTTGATCCCTTCGGTGATCACGTTTTCGCCTGCTTCAAGGCCGCTGACGACTTCCGTCAGCCCGAGCGCGGAGATGCCCGTATCGATACGGCGCTGCTCCACTGTTGAGTTGGCATCAACGACCATGACAAAGGGTCCAGCCAAGTCTCGTGAAATCGCCTGTGCCGGGATGGCGAGTCGCTGTTCGGGATCAAGTTCGCTGATCAGAACTTGAACAAGTCCTGAGTCTGGGAGCACATAGTCGGGATTATCAAAGACGGCCCGGATCAGGATTGTGTCCGTGCCCTGATCGACTTCCGGATTGATGAAGTTCGCCTGCCCTACCTCGTCATAGACGGTGCCATCCGGAAGCCGGATCTTAATCTCGGCCACGCGAACTTCCTCGACAGCGCCCACTGGCGCGTCGGCGCGAAGCCTTAGAAAGACGGCTGTTGGAATTGCAAACTCAACGAACATTGGATCCAGCGCGGTAAGTGTCACAAGGATACCGCTCTCCGGGCTTAGAAATGCACCGGGGTCAAAAGTCGAAAGACCAGTGATGCCATCAAAGGGTGCTGTGACTTGGGTATATGACAGCTCAATATTGGCCTGATCCAACTGGGCTCTCAGTGTTGCGAGCGATCCTTCGGCGCGGCCGACGGCTGCTTCGTTTCGGTCGAGGTCCGCTTGGGCCAGCGTTCCCCTTTCTACCAACCTTGCGGTACGTTCTCGTTCCAGTTCTGCAAGCTTCAATTCGGCTTCAGCGGCAGAGATCTGACCTTCGATCTGAGCAACATTTGCTTGATAAAGATCGTCTTCGATCACAAAGAGCGTATCACCCAACGCAACTTCCGCACCTTCCCGGAATGCCACCTCTTCGAGATAGCCGGAGACTCGCGCACGAAGTTCAACCCGGCTCGCCGCCACAAGGCGTCCGGAAAAACTTGTCGTCGCAGTCATCGATTCCATGGAGGCCGTTGCCACCGTGACAGCGGGGAGAGGTGCCTCCTGCGCAAAACCTGTCGATGCGGCGCACGCTATGGCACTCGCTGCAATGGTTTGCCGAAATGATCGAAGGAATTGCATGGGAAATCACCCGCTGGCCAAAGTCGTTGACCCAATTCGCGCCTGTACGGCGCGAAGGGTCAAGGCTTTTCTAAGCGCTGAAGGTGATTTACCAACTTAGCAGTAGCGCGCGACGATGTTTTCCAGGATTTCCTGGCGCCCAGAGCGGGGATCAGGATTAATCCCATGCTCGCGTACCCGGCTCTCTAGCCCTTCGAGGGTTCCACCCTCCAGCATCATGACGGCGGCGTCGCTCTCCCATCCTGCATAACGTTCGGCGCGCATTTGTTCGAGCACGCCATCTTCAATCATGGCGGCAGCGGCTTTGAACGCCCGGGCGCAGATATCCATTCCGCCCACATGCGCAGCTACCAGATCAATGGGGTCAAGCGACTGGCGGCGCAGTTTCGCGTCAAAGTTGGTCCCACCGGTCTTAAACCCGCCTACCTTGATCACTTCGTAATATGCGAGCGCCGTTTCCTTGACCGAGAACGGAAACTGATCCGTGTCCCAGCCTGACTGATAGTCGTTTCGATTCATATCGATAGAGCCAAAAATCCCCAGCGCAGCAGCGGTGGCCAACTCGTGCTCAAAGCTGTGCCCGGCAAGAATTGCATGTCCCTGCTCGATGTTTACTTGAACCTCGGTTTCCAGCCCAAATTCTTTGAGGAAGGAATAGACCGTGGCGACATCATAGTCGTATTGGTGCTTGGTGGGTTCCTGCGGCTTGGGTTCAATCAGGATCGCGCCGTCGAAACCGATTTTGTGTTTGTAATCGACCACCATTTGCAAGAAGCGCCCGGCCTGTTGCCGTTCGCGTTTCAGGTCGGTGTTCAGAAGCGTTTCGTACCCTTCACGACCACCCCAAAGGACGTAATTCTCGCCGCCGAGTTTCACGGTTGCATCCATACATGTCTTCACCGTCGCCGCGGCAAAGGCAAAGACATCCGGATCAGGGTTTGTGGCCGCACCGGCCATATAGCGGCGATGGGAAAACAGGTTGGCGGTGCCCCAAAGCAGCTTGGTCTTCGAACTTTCCATCTTCTGACCGATGTAATCGACCATTTCTTCCAGATTGCGCGTGTTTTCGGCGAAATCTGCGCCTTCGGGCCGGATGTCGGCGTCATGGAAGCAGAAGAAGGGCTGGCCGAGGATGTCAAAGAGGTCAAAGGCAACGTCCGCTTTTAGTTTGGCAAGTTCCATCGTGTCGCCGAACCAAGGGCGGTCAAAGGTCTGCCCGCCAAAGGGGTCTCCGCCAGGCCAGGCAAAGCTATGCCAATAGGCAACAGCAAACCGCAGGTGATCCTCCATCCGCTTGCCCATGACGACCTCGTCGGCATCGTAGTGGCGGTAGGCCAGATCTGAGGTGCTTTGAACGCCTTCGAACGAAACGGGCGATATACCATCAAAGAAGTCGGTCATGTCAGATCCTTGAGTGCGAAGTATGTGGATTTGTATCGGGCATGGGCATCCGAAAATGCCGCGCCCAGCGTGGGGTTCGGGTCGATCGTGCGCTCAATTGGTGGGCGGCTTACGACATCCCAGACGGAGCCGCCTGTCGCGAGCATTGCCAGGCGGGCCGCGCCGAATGCGCCCCCAAAGTCACCGGCGACCGGGACATGGATTGGCATGTCCAGTGTGGTCGCTATGGCCTTGAGCCAGTATTCGGACCGCGAGCCACCGCCCAAGGCAAGGAGATGCTCAAAGGTTGTGCCCGTTGCCTTAAGCGCATCGAAACAGTCGGCGACAGCGAAAGTCACGCCTTCCAGAACGGCCCGTGTTGCGGCCTGCCTATCGGTTGCGTGATCAAGGCCTATGAACGCCCCGCGAATTTTCGCATCGTTATGCGGTGTTCGCTCTCCACCGAGATACGGCAAAAACGTGCCCCGTCCGGGGGCTTGGAGGTCACCCAAATCGGATGTCAGCGTTGCCGCATCCGACCCTGTCAGGGACGCAAACCAGTTCAACGCATCTGTCGCGGCCAAAATCACACCCATCTGGTGCCATGTCTCTGGCACAGCATGGCAGAAGGTGTGGACGCCGGTTGCGGGGTCGGGGCGATAGGTTCCGTTGGCGGCAAAAAGCACACCTGAGGTGCCTAGCGACACGAAGGCCTCGCCGGGACGCGCAACGCCCGCGCCGATCGCCGAGGCTGCATTGTCGCCACCACCACCTGCGACGGGCGTGTCTTTCGGTATTCCCCAGCGGGCAGCGAGTTCAGGACGCAAGGTTGCGGAAACCTCGGACCCTTCGACGAGGCGGGGCATGTTGGCCCGTGTAAGCCCGGTCTTGGCAAGAAGGTCGTCAGACCAATCCCGCGCACCTGTATCGAGCCAACTTGTGCCAGCGGCGTCCGACATTTCGGATACCGCTTCGCCTGTCAGCCAAAGCCTGAGGTAATCCTTGGGCAACAAGACTAACGCAACCTTGTCAAACAGCTCAGGTTCATTTCGGTGAACCCAGGCCAGTTTGGGGGCGGTGAACCCAGGAAAGACGATGTTTCCGGAAATCGCGCGCCAGGGCGCGTCTCCGTCCATCTCAGTCGCCTCGGCAAAAGCGCGCGTATCGTTCCACAAGATCGAAGAGCGCAAAACATCATGGCTGGCATCAAGAAGCGTCGCGCCGTGCATCTGACCCGACAAGCCAATCCCACGTACCGCGTCGAGGGCATGCTTTGACGCAAGCTCGTCCAGGGCAAGACCCGTCGCCGCGATCCAGTCTGCCGGGGCCTGTTCTGACCATCCGTCATGCGGCCTCGACACCGACAGGTCGGCATGCGCCTCGGCCAAGATGGTCTGCGCGTCGTCAATCAGCAGCGCCTTGAGGCCCGACGTGCCGAGATCGAGCCCGATATACATCAGGCTGCCTTCTCAGGGGCCTTGCCGAGGATGATCATGCTCAGCAAGTCGTCTTCGGTGACCTCGTCAACATTGACTGTCCCGACGAGTTGGCCGTTTTTCATCACGCTTGCCCGGTCGCAAAGCTGCATCACCGAGTGAATATCGTGATCGATCAGGAAAATCCCGATGCCATCTTTGCGCAGTTCTTCGATCAGGTCAGCGACCATCTTGGTCTCTTGGACACCAAGCGCAGCCGTTGGTTCGTCCATGATCAGGATCCGCGCATTGAAATACACCGCACGACTGATCGCGACGGATTGACGTTGACCACCCGAAAGTGCCGAGACAGGTGCCTCGAACTTGCGGAAGTTGGGGTTGAGACGCCCCATGATCTTGCGCGTTTCCGCCTCCATCTTAGCGTCATTGACGAAGCCAAGCGGTGTTACGATCTCACGCCCGAGAAAAAGGTTCGAGGCAGCATCGAGGTTATCTGCAAGCGCGAGCGTTTGATAGATCGTCTCGATGTTATGATCGCGCGCGTCACGAGGGTTGTTGATCTCGACAGGCTTGCCGTTGATCAAGACCTCGCCCGAGTCCTTTTGATACGCCCCGGACAGGCACTTGATCAGGGTGGATTTGCCCGCACCGTTGTGGCCCAACAGGCCCACGACTTCGCCAGGATAGAGATCGACGCTGACGCTATCGACCGCCTTAATGCCGCCAAACGAGATCGAGATGTCGCGCAGCTCGACGAGGGGGGTTCCGCTTCTGTCAACCATGGCTCAGTCTCCGATCCGCTTGCGATAGATGATGTCGATCAGCACGGCCACGACGAGCACGGTGCCAACCACGATGTTCTGGAACGGCGCATCCACGCCAACCATTGCCATACCTGACTGAAGTGACTGCATGATGAGTGCACCAAGGATTGCGCCATAGATCGTGCCGATCCCTCCTGCGAGAGCCGTTCCGCCAATCACCGCCGCAGCGATGACGCGTAGTTCGTCGAGCGTCCCGATGTCATTGGTGTGGAACGTCAAACGCGCCGAGGCGACGACTGCAGAGATCGCACAGAGCGCGCCCATGATGGCGAATACCTTGATCGTCAGGTTCTTGATGTTCACGCCAGAAAGTTCGGTTGCTTCTGGGTTGCCGCCTGCAGCGAAGATGTAGCGGCCCAGACGGGTGCGCGTGGCGACAACGGTCATCACGACCGCAACCGCAATCAGGAGCAGAACCGAGAAGGGGATGCCATAGGCCTCGGTATAGCCTTCCGGCATTGTCAGGCCGCGCGCTTCGAATTCGCGGGCAAGAACGCGGGCGGGTTTCTCGTAGTTGTTCAGGATTGCGACGAACCCAAGGATCGCGCCGCTGACGATCGCGCCCAGCGCAACCTCGGCCCACATCGGTTTGACGGGGAAATCGTGGCTGATCTTGTTGCGCCGTGCGCTAAACAGCGCCCAGAGCGAAAAGGCGGCGGCAACGAGGCCGAACACCCAGCTCCATGTTTCGCCCATCGTTCCGTTGATCCCGCCGAGCTTCAAGAAGCCTGCGTCGAGGGGGCCGATCGTTTGGCCGTTGGTCAGGAACCACGCGACGTTGCGCCAGACCAGCAGACCGCCAAGCGTCACGATAAAGGCCGGGATGCCGAGATACCCTACGAGCCATCCATGGAAACACCCGATCAGAACACCGACGCCGATACCGGCGGCAATTGTGATCCAAGGGATCAGAGGGTTGCCGATCTCGATCCCGAAAAACTGCGGAAGATAAACTGTTTGCGTCATCGCCATAAAGGCTGAGCAGGTTGCAAGCAGGGCGCCCACGCTCAGGTCGATGTGGCGGGTCACAATCACGAACACCATGCCGGTCGCCATGATCGCGACGCTGACTGTTTGGATCGTCAGGTTAAAGATGTTGCGCGGTGTCAGAAACCGCCCGTCGGTCAGGACATTGAAGACCAGACAGACAACGATGAAAGCTCCGATCATGCCAAGAAGGCGCGTGTCGATCTCAAGCTGTGCGAGGAGATTCCGGCGTGGCGTATCAGCGCCCGTCGCCGCTGGTTCGGCTTGGCTCATTGGTCCTGTCCGGTTTGTGGTGGTTGGTTTTAGAGGCCGCCCCGCGCATGGACGCGGAGCGGCAGAGCATCACAGTTGTGATTAGTTACAAGGCGCAGGGCCGTTTTCGACGCCCTGACACAGTGCTTCGCGGCTGATCCAGCCAGCGGTCGTCACGGTTGTCAGGTTGTCTGCCGTGATCGGCACGGGTGCAAGGAACATCGAGCGCACCGAGACGTTGTTCGGCGTCTTGAAGATCACAGTGTCTGCGATCATCTTCGGCTCCGTTCCGCCACCGAGAGCGACGGCGATCTGGCCGGCTGCATTGCCCAGTTCACGTGCATCCTTCCAAACCGACACTGTTTGCGTGCCTTTGGCGACGCGGTTCAGAGCGGCGTGGTCACCGTCCTGACCCGAAACCGGGATGCCGTCCATGCCCTGGGCGGTAAGAGCGGCGACAACACCACCGGCAGTACCGTCGTTCGATGCGACAACAGCGTCGACTTCGTTATCAACGGCGGTCAGGATCTGCTCCATGTTGCGCTGTGCATTCGCTGGAACCCAGCCGTCGGTGTAGGCTTCGCCAACGATCGTGATTTTACCGCGATCGATAGCGTCCTGCAGAACCTCTTGCTGGCCACCACGCAGGAAGTCTGCGTTCGGGTCGGTGGGCGAGCCCTTGATCATCACATAGTTGCCTTCAGGCGCTGCTTCGAGAACGGCGCGTGCCTGCATGCGGCCAACTTCAACGTTGTCGAATGTCAGGTAGAATGCGCGGGTGTCTTCGATAAGGCGGTCATAAGCGATGACTGGAATGCCTTCTGCCGAAGCAGCTTCAACCGCAGGAATGATGGCCTGCGTGTCCTGGGCAAGAATGATAAGAACGTCGACGCCCTGTGCAATCAGGCTTTCAACGTCGGACAGCTGCTTGGCCGAGGACGACTGAGCGTCTGCGGAAACGTAAGCTGCGTTGTTGGCGTCAAGAGCGGCCTTGATTGCCGACTCGTCCGTCTTCCAACGCTCTTCCTGGAAATTCGACCAGCTGACGCCAACGGTCAGGTCCTGAGCGAGTGCCGATGTGGCGAAAGCGGCAGACGCCAAGGCCGCCGCGAAAAATGCTTTGCGCATTAGTTAACCTCCCAAAGTGCACCTTGCGGTGCGATTAGTCGCACGACTCGTGCTGGCCGAAACTTTTAGGAATTTTATTCAGTTGTCAAAATAAATATTTTGCTGCACGTGCAAAATACCGGCAAATAGCTAGTTTGCAGGCCAGAAATTTAAGTATTCCCGCACTAAACTTCGCTATTGCCAGATATTTATTTCATCTAGAAAATTAAATCATGGATGATTCGCGTGATCCCAAAGCCCTCTTTGACGAGACTGCCGCGCAAGGCGGATGTGGCCCCTTGGCGCGTTCAATGGCTGCTGGGCCTTACGGGCTAAAGCAGCAGGTTTACGAAGCGGTTCGCGCCTTTGGCAACGTTTCGCGGGCGGACTTAGCCAAGCATCTCGATGTCAGTCCAGCCTCGGTGACCACGATTGTGTCTGACCTGATATCGCATGGGTTTCTCAAGGAATATCAAGCAGCTAAGCGTGAGCAGCATCGTGGACGCCCACCCGTGGCGCTCGCGCTTGAACCGCGCGCTGGGTACGTGCTTGGCATGAAACTCTCTGACGCCAAGCATTCGGCGGTCATTGTCGATCTTACCGGTGATGTCATTGCAGAAGCGGCGCTCGATGCACCGCCGCGGCGTCGTGATGTTGAAACGCTCATGGCGCAAATTGACGATGTCGTGGCCCGTGTCCTGACCGCGGCAGAGATTCGACTTGAGGATCTGACGGCGATCGGGATCGGGTTGCCGGGCGGAGTTGACCACACTGCGGGCCGCGTCGTTTGGTCACCCATACTCGACACACAAAACATCGAACTGCGTGCGCTTGCAGAAAAACGGTATGGTCGACCCGTCACGATCGACAACGATACCAATCTCATGGCGATGGCCGAACTTTGGTTTGGCGAGGGCCGCCGCATGGCGAATTTTGCGGTCGTCACGATCGAGCATGGCGTGGGTATGGGCGTTGTTATTGACCACGCGATCTTCCGGGGCAGCCACGGCCTTGGCATGGAGCTTGGGCACATCAAGGTTCAACTCGACGGTGCTCTATGCCGTTGCGGACAGCGTGGCTGCCTTGAGGCCTACATCGCGGACTACGCTTTGGTACGCGAGGCGTCGATCGCACTCGACTGGACGCCAAGTTCAAGCGATGCGAACCACGTGCTTCTCGAAAGCCTCTTTGATCAGGCGAAGGCAGGGAACGAGGCCGCACGCACCATCTTTCGCAGGGCCGGGCGGTATTTGGCCGTTGGGCTTGCAACTGTGGTCAACTTGTTTGATCCGGCGCTCATCATTCTGTCCGGCGAGCGGATGCGGTTTGATTATCTCTATGCTGACGATGTGCTGGCAGAAATGCGTGGGCTGTCTTTAAACGGCAAACTCGCTCCGCCGGTTCAGATCAATGCCTGGGGCGACATGGTCTGGGCGCGGGGGGCCGCGGCGTTGGGGCTGGAGAAGGCGACCACGTTGCTGTTGGAGGCGGAATGAAGCGGACTTTGGTCTTGGCGATGGTGGCGGGTCTACCCGCCAACGCAGACGTTGCGTTTGAGGACTGGTCGTCTGCCCTGCCGGTCGACCATATCTATGGCGGCGGGTGGGAACACTTCGTTGGTGGCGGCGTTGCGGTCTTTGACTGCGATGGCGATGCGCGCCCGGAAATCTGGGCAGCGGGGGGCGAGCACCCGGCGATCTTTCTGCGCAACCAGACGGCCAGCGACGACGGATTTGTGGCGGATATGACCGGAGTGCTGGACGTCACGGGGGCTGTTGGGGCCTATCCCCTCGACATCAACTCCGATGGGGCTTTGGACCTTTTCGTGCTGCGCGTGGGCCCGAACAAAGTGTTCTTGGGTAACGGTGCGTGCGGTTTTGCGGATGCGACCGAAGCGCTAAATCTCGGCGGTACGGATCGGTGGAGCACCGCGTTTTCCGCAACTTGGGAATCGGGACAAGATCGTCCTACACTGGCGGTGGGCAACTACGTAGACCGAACAAATCCCAATGGCCCGTTTGAGGCCTGCGATGTGAACGAGGTCTACCGGCCCGTTGGGTCGACCTACGGCCCCGCTTTGGAGCTCAAGCCGGGCTATTGCGCGCTCTCTATCTTATTCTCAGATTGGGCCCGGACAGGAACCGCTGACCTGAGGTTGTCCAATGACCGTCACTACTATGTGCGTGGCGGGTCCGAACAGATGTGGCGATTGGCAACGCAAGATTTTCTTGGTGCCGCCGATGGGTGGGACGAAATCTCGATCTGGGGCATGGGGATTGCCAGCCAGGACATCACTGGCGATGCGCGCCCCGACATCGTGCTGACCTCGATGGGTGATCAATTGCTGCAATACGCGACCGATGGCCCGGGCTATGTCGCGGCGCCTTATGCGGTTGGTACCTATGCGCAACGCCCGCATACCGGCGATGACGGCCGCCCAGCGACGGGGTGGCATGCCGAATTTGCGGATGTCGATAATGACGGGTTCGCCGACCTGTTCATTGCAAAGGGCAATGTCGATCAGATGCCCGGCAGTGCAGTGAATGACCCTAATAACCTCCTTAAACAGCGACCTGATGGCACATTCACGGAAGTCTCCGTCGAGGCCGGTGTTGCCTCAGGCCATCGCTCGCGAGGCGCAGCACTGGCGGATTTGGACGGTGACGGGCGGCTTGATCTGGTGGTCGTGAACCGGCGTGCGCCGATGGAACTCTATCGCAATGTCTCAGAGGCAGGCAATTTCGTGAGCCTGACACCACGGCTCGCGGCGAAGAATACCCGCGCCGTCGGGGCGTGGATCGAACTGCGTACCCCCGACGGTCGGATCAACACGCAAGAGGTGACGGTCGGGGGCGGTCATGCCGGCGGGAAAGCCGGACCGCTTCATTTCGGGTTGGGCACAGCGAAGGCCGCTGAGGTGCGGGTTCTTTGGCCCGACGGCAAACAAAGTGTGTGGACGCCCATAGGGGCGGGCACGCAGGCCACGCTTTGGCCCGGGTCCGATAACGACCTCCGCGTTCACACCTTAGCGGTCGATGGGTAGCCCACTGGGCACCGCGTCTGGAATTCCCAAACGTCCCTCTAGTGCGGCGCTGTCGCTCAGCGCATCAAGAAAGGCGATCAGCTCGTCTATCTGAGCGGCTGAGAGTTCGTTTGGGGCCGGTGCCGCGGCCAAAATCGCCTGAACCTCCGTCGCATCATCGAGGATGCGCCAATCCTTGGCAGAGGCCAGGTCCGGAAGATCAATGTCATCTCGCTCCAGCACGGCAAGGCCCGCCGCCGCATCGACATGGGCGCGAAGAAAGTCACTCAGCTTGGCATGCGCACCTGCATGTCCGTAAGGGGCAGTGTGAGTGACGTTGCGCAGGGACGGCGTTCGGAACGCAAACGCGTCTTCGGCGCGCCCCGTCACGCGCATGCGGCCATCGTCACGGGCATGGGTTTCAAACCGAGCCGCTTTGCCCGGGCCAATCTGCGCTGTGCCCATGGCGTGAAATCCGTGATCGGTTTGGAAAACACCAGAATGGCACGTGGCGCATCCCGCTTCACCGTAGAACAGCAAACGCCCGGCCTCCGCGGCTGCAGGCAGGGGTGTCCTGTCCCTGAGATAGCTGTCGAAGGCGCTCTCGTCCGACCGCCATTCAAAGGCGATGAAGGCGGCAATCGCATCGGATATATGCGTGAAATCCGCGGGTTCTCCGTCTGCAATCTCGGGAAAACCCTCAATCAGCAGGTCGCGGTACTCCTGAAGGGCCCAGACCCTTTGCGTGATGATGTCCCACGCGCCGCCCTCACCCGTGATCAAACCGCGCCGCACCGCTTGGGAGACGTCGTTTTCGCTGTAGTGCCCGGCCATCTCATCTGCGCTGAGGACAGGAAACATGGTTTGTGCCGACAGAACACCTGAAAACCCCTGAACCATATCCTCGCCCAAAGGCGTGCGTAGGCCTGAGGGTCGCGAGGGATCGGTCTCAATCCGTCCATCGTGGAACAAAACGGTGAACTCGTGAGCCCCGAGATTGAACAGAGCCGGCGAATGGCGCGGGATGCGTTGTTCGGGCAGGTTCGCAGGATCAACGCGTCGCTCTGGTCCCAGTCCAATGCCGCCCTCTCCAATCCCCAGTGCCAGACCGTCCCCGGTCCCAAAATTCGGGTGGTGGCATGTCCCGCACGAGATGTTTTTGTTGCCCGAAAGGATCGGGTCCCAAAACAGTAACTGCCCGAGTTTGACTTGGGTCGGATCGGTTTCGCCATAGTCAGCGTCGGTCACGGGGTGCGGCATCTCCGCATGCGCGCCCGTCGCGCCAAAACACAGCGCGAAAGCAAAGAGTGCTGATTTCATGCGTTTGCGTCCTGTAGGTCTTCCTCTGGCACGCGTTGCGACAGTAGAATTGGAATAAAGCGCGTGGCCTCAAAGCTGCGCAGCACTATGCCGAAAACTGAAGTCAGTGGGATCGCCAGAATCGCACCGGGCAAGCCCCAAAGCGCCGACCAAACCGACAGCGACAGGATGACCACAAACGGGCTCATATTCATCTGGTTGCCGATCCAGCGCGGCTCAAGATAGTTGCCGACATAGACCTGTGCAGTTGTAAGCAGCGCGGCCAAGCCCAAGGTTGTTCCAATGGCGCCAAACTGCGCGATGGACCAGACGACCGGAAACATCACACCGATCAACGAGCCGACATAGGGGATGTAATTAAACAGCGCGATCATTAGCGCCCAAAACAGCGCGAAATCGACGTTGAAAGACCACAAAATTACATAGGACATCGCCCCCAGCACGATGTTGATCAGCGTCTTGATGGCCAGATAGTTGCCGATGCGATCGTTGATGTCGTTCACAACGCCGCGGATGCGCTCAGCCTCTCCGGACTGAGGGAACGCGGCGGCGATCTTTTGCGGGAAGGTGCCTGTCTCGCTCGTCAAAAAAATCGCATAAATGACGACGAGAAAGACGGTCGCTCCCAGCGACGTGATCGAGCCTATGAACGCCAGCAAATAGGATTGAAAGTTGATCTCGGCAAAGAAGTCCTGCCTGAGGTCCGTGAAAGTCCGGTCTGTCTCGACATTGAAGAGTTCAGTGAGTTGCACCACAAGGCCTTCGATGCGCGCCTCATATGACGGAGCCAGTTCCGCAAGTTCCCGAACGGTGACCGAGATCAAAAGCCCGATCCCAAACAGGATCAAGGTAAACCCGATCAGAACGGTACCCCGCAGCAGGATCATGGGCAGACGCCGCATCACCGGAAGATGCCGCAGCAAATCCGTGGCCGTGTTCAGCACATAGACCGAGATCACTGCCGTCACGACAGGGATCAGGATTGAGCGGCCAATGACCATCAGCCACCCAATCATGATGGCCAACGCCAGCCCGAGGACCAGCGTTAGCAGGATGTTGCGCGGGGCCTCCAACTCAGGCGTTGGCGACCTGACGGATGGTCAGCGCCATGGCGATCAGAGCTACACCGTTCGAGATCAGTTCAACCGCCAGCAGGATGCCCAGCGTGAACACCGCAGAGCCGGGCAACTGAGTCCAGATGATCCCGGCCAAAACTACCGAAACTACGCCAGATAAGATCAGCGCCCAACGGGCTCCACCGTCGATTTGGAACGCGTAAATCACCTTGAAGATACCGCCGATGAAAAAGCCGAGTGCGACCGCAACGGTCAACGTCAGAACAGCTTGCAGCGGGTTATTGAACAGCACGATCGCGATGTAGACGCCCAGAACACCCAACAGAATGTTTCCAAGTTTCGCCCATCCACCTTCTGCACCGAAGCCGCCGATGATCTGCAGAATACCCACAAACAAGAATATCCATGCGGCCAGCACTGTGGCGGTCATTGTCGCCGCCAGAGGATTAGCGATCGCAAAGAAGCCGCCCACAAGCGACAAGATGCCCATCAAGAGCCAGAGTATCCAACTACCCATAATTTTCTTCCTTTTGGTTCCCTTCCAAGGGCATCATTGGAGTGTCTGCCTTGATGGGGCAAGTGTTCTTTCGTGACGCTACGTCGTGACGGCGCTGTGCGACGGAATTGCGACGCCACGCCGTTCGATCAGGGCAAACAGCAAAAAAGACGGCGAAAAACGCCTGGAAAGGATGGGAACATGCTACGGAGACTTTTGCTTTTGGTGGCGACCGCGATGGGGCTGGCGACAGTGGCGCAGGCGCAAAACTCGGTCACAGGAACAGCTACGTTTCGAGAGCGCATCGCCGTTTTGCCGGGCACGACGTTCACCGCAACGCTTCTCGATGTGTCAAAGCAAGACGTGCTGGCGACGGTCGTGGGCGATTATCAGGCCGCCGATGCGGGAAACCCGCCCTACGATTTCAACATTCCCTACAATGCTTCCGACATTAAAGAGAGTAACACATACGTCGTCCGCGCCGAGCTGCGGCGCGAAGGTACGCTCCTCTTCACAACAGATACCGCATATCCGGTGCTCACGCGTGGGGCAGGTGACAGCGTGAATATCGTCATGATCAAAGTTCCTGCGGCTCGTCCTGCGCCGCCCCCGCCAAACTCACATGGTCTCGAACTGCCGCAGAGCTTTGTGGGTGTTCTTCCTTGCGCTGATTGCGAGGGCATCCGCCACCATGTCGATCTCTGGGCGGACGGTGTGTTCCACATGCGCCGCGAGTGGTTGAAAGGTGAAGAGAGCCTGACCCGCGACGATCTCGGACAATGGACCGGGGCCGAGGATCGCGCGGCGTTGATCCTACGTGGAGGCGCTGAGGCTCCGATGGTTTTCGAGGTGACTGGACCAGCCACGCTCAGAGCAACGGATATCGACGGCAACACCATCGTTTCGGACCTGCCATATGACTTGGAGGGAACCGGTGCGCTTGAGCCGACGGACATCCAGACCTTCATGAATGGTGAAGTGATCTACATGGCCGACGCGATGGTGTTTCAAGAATGTCTGACGGGTCGGACCTATCCTGTCGCGATGGAGGCAGACTATCTGCCGCTTGAACAAGCCTATCTTGCAAACCGATCCGCGCCGGGCGCACCGCTTCTTTCCGTCATTGAAGGACAGATTGCCGAGCGTGAGGGCATGGAAGGTGGTCCGCGCCCAACGATTGTCGTGGACCGTTTCGTGCGTGTGGCCCAAGACCTAACTTGCGAGCGCAGCCGCGCCGATGCGTCGATCACCGAGAATGGCCTTTGGACGATCCAGTCTCTGCTGGGGGTCCCCTTTGAACCGGTTGAAGGCGCGCGTGAGGCGCGACTGACCATTCTCGAAGGTGGAACGGCTTGGGGCGCAAGCGTGGGCTGCAACCAGATGCGCGGTGCGCTGACATTTGGTCCGGATAACGCGATCAGCTTCGGTCCGGGTGCGGCCACCATGATGGCCTGCGCGCCGCCACTTGATCAGTTGGAACGCGACTTGGCTCAGGTGTTGGGCAGTGCCGCGAGCTATCAGATTACCGGCCAGACGTTGGAGCTTTTTGATGCCGACGGCGCGTCCATCGCCATCTTTGAGGCGCTGTATCTATAGTGACGCGCCGGTTGGGTTCTCTGGCGTGCATGTCGCCAGAGCGCCCGCCTGATCCGCGACGGCGCTGATTGTGCGCGCGACAGCCTTATCAATGAGCACGCCGGGGTCCTGCATCAGGGCCTCGGCGCGCGCGTTCATCGCCGCAAGCTTATCGTCCACCGCTTGCGCCCGTGTGTTCAACCGGGTGAGGGCCGCACTTTGAAGCTCGCCTCCAGCAGCCGTCACGGTCGCCAAGTCTTCGCGCAGCGCAGCGACCTCTGTCCGCAAACCGGCGACTTCGTC
Organism: Paracoccaceae bacterium; assembly: GCA_013214635.1. Lineage (GTDB taxonomy): Bacteria > Pseudomonadota > Alphaproteobacteria > Rhodobacterales > Rhodobacteraceae > JABSSC01. The sequence continues at coordinate 23,725 of JABSSC010000044.1, forward strand.
ACGCAATGGGGCCACATCAATCAGGTTCTGCGCGAAGTCGGCCGTGATACTCCGAAGGTTGTTGGACACGCCCCATGCCAGAGCGAGGCTGACGACGACCAGAATAAGCGTCGCATTCAGCAGGGCGAGAAACAGGTTCCACAGGGTACGCCCCAACGTACGATCAGCCATGGTTGTCCTTCCGGATACGCATTTAGGTCATCGTCACCGCCACGGGCAGTGACATGACTTTCTTAAAATATTTTTCCCGGGTTGAGGAGGTTGTCTGGATCAAGCGCCATTTTTATTGCGCGCATCACCTCGGGGGCATCGCCTAATTCCTGTGGCAGGTACTTGCGTTTGCCTTGGCCAATACCGTGCTCTCCGGTGCACGTCCCTTCCATCGAGATCGCCATTTCGTTCAGCCAACCCACAAATGACTTCGCCCTCTCAAAGGCTGCCTCGTCGCCCTTTGGTATCAAAATGGTAAGGTGAAAATTCCCGTCACCCACATGACCGATCACCGGGGCCAGCACGTCCAGCTCGCGCGCCTTGTCCTGAGCGGCGTTTACCGCATCGGCCAGCCGAGAGATGGGTACGCACACATCCGTCACCAGCGAGGCCATATTGGGCATGTATTGCATGTTCGCCCAATAGGTATCGTGGCGGGCCTGCCAAAGCTTGGTGCGGTCCTCCGCGCGACCAGTCCACTCAAAATCCTGCGCACCCGCATCATCCGCAATCTCGCCAAAGCTTTTGGCCTGCTCCGCCACGCTGTCCTCAGATCCATGGAATTCCAAAAGCAGGAGCGGTTGTTCAGGCAGCGTAAGGCCCGAATATTTGTTGACCATCTTGACCTGAAGCGCATCCAGCAGCTCGATTCGGGCGACGGGAATACCAAACTGGATCGTCGCAATCACTGCGTCGCAGGCCGCCGAGACCGTGGGAAAGGTGCACCGGGCAGATGCCATCGCCTCAGGTATCCCATGAAGCCGAAGCGTCAGTTCGGTAATAACGCCCAGCGTGCCTTCGGAGCCCACCAGCAACCGTGTCAGGTCATATCCTGCCGAGCTTTTGCGCGCGCGCGTCCCCGTTCGGATAATGCGGCCGTCGGCCATGACCGCTTCAAGGGCGAGAATGTTGTCCTTCATCGTGCCGTAACGCACGGCATTGGTACCCGAGGCGCGCGTCGCTGCCATGCCGCCCAACGTTGCATCTGCGCCAGGATCAATCGGAAAGAACAGTCCCTGATCGCGTAGGTGCGTGTTCAACTGCGTGCGTGTGATGCCCGGTTCCACGACCACGTCCAAATCCTCGGGATGCACGGATTTCACGGCGTTCATCTGGGCAAAGTCGATGGACACGCCACCTGCCGCTGCGTTCACGTGACCTTCGAGCGATGTGCCGACGCCAAATGGGACAATGGGCACCTTATACTGGGCTGCCGTCCGGACGATCTCGGCCACTTCTTCGGTCGACCGGGGAAAGACCACCGCATCGGGCGGCTGATTGGGGATATGGGTCGTCGTATGACCATGCTGCTCGCGCACACCCGGATTGGTCGTGAAGCGTTCCCCAAAACGTTGGCGCAGGACGCCGAGTGCGGCTTCAAGCTGATCCGCGGCGGGGCGGGGCAGGGTCTGGTCATTCATGATCACGTCCTTTCGCTGCGCCTTGTGCCGCAACCAGCCCCCGCCAGCAAGCCATGGGGGGTTGCCATCGAATGCGGGGTGAGCTTCCCAAATTCATCAACCTTCAGAAAAAGCGTCATACGCGAGTCATATCGCAAAGTTATCCACAGCGTCACTTTTCGTGATTCAATGACTTCATGCCAATCGAATTGACCGACATAACACTTAGCGGAGCGCAAATTTTGCTCTCAGAAGGTTGGACCGAGACCTCCTTGTCCATCCGTGCTGGGCGTATTGTTGACACCGGAGCGAAAGCTTTGGACGTAACCGGCTTTCAAGTCTTGCCCGGCTTGGTAGATCCCCACGTCGAAGTCGCTGCCGCTGTGGATGACCCTGTTGCACGATTGGCTGCGCTAGACGTTTGGTTGGCGCGCGCTGGCATCACAACTGCTTGGATCGCGCAGGACTGGAGCCTTGATGAAGGCCCACGGTCGCCGGAATACGCTGAGGCATTCCTCGAGGGACTGAATACCTATCAGCCGCTGACAGATCTCGATCTGCGGGCACGGTTGATGGTGGAAACGCATATGCCTGAAACCGCAGCGGTTATGCTTGCCGCGATACGGCGATACAGCGTCGACTATGTTGTGTTCGGATCTGAAATTGCGCCACCCGGTCAACTGTCGCAACGTGCAGAGGCTCAGTTGCGTGTGCGGAGCGAGCTTCACGCTGTTCGGCTCAAAGCCGCGGCTGAGCGGAGGTCGGAAGTTCCCCGGCATCTGTGCCGGTTGGCCGAGGCGTTCGATGTGCTAGGCGTTTACTACGCGAGCCACGCCGATGTTTCGGCCGAGGGACGTGAGACCTATTCCATGATCGGTGCGCGGATCGCTGAGTTCCCTGCCACCCGGAGCGCTGCAGCGACGGCTCATGCGATGGGGGACCCGGTCGTTTTGCGGGCGACGGACATTTGCCGGGGCGATGGGCCGGGGCGGGCGTCTGCGCTTGAACTCGTGGCGGCGAATTTGTGCACCGCGCTTGCGTCGGGCAATCACGCGCCGTCGCTTGTTCAGGCCGCGTGGACGTTGGTCGATCTCGGTGTGGCCAGTCTTCCCAAGGCTTGGGCGCTCGTGTCGTCAGGGCCAGCACGGATGCTGGGGCTTCGCGACCGTGGCGCTTTGATCCCGGGGATGCGGGCAGACATGATCATCGTTGAACAGGGATCGCGCGACATTTCCTGTGTCATTGCACGCGGGCGCGTGGTCTTTGCCAACGACAGCTTTGCACGCCGCCTGGATGGCAGCGCGCCACCCCCGCACCTCGCAGCCGAATAACCTAGGCAGAGATCCCAAGTCTCTGAAGATGCTTGGGAATATCCTTTTTGAAGCGAAAGAACCCTGCGGTCGCGGACGGCCAGCAAATGCGATCATAGGTCTGCATGTGCCGCGCGATCTTGTGCGTTCTGGTGATGCGCGCCAGGGCCTCCGCACCGGGACCGACGGGCGCATAAGTGGCGACGATCTGGGTCGCGGGTTCCGCGGAAATCACGTCATTCAGCGCGTCCGCCCCGTCGGCGTCCAGCGTGACGTGCGTGACCTCTCCCAATCGATCTGCCATGCGCGTCACCGCATCTGCCATAGCGGCTTTTGCAAAGGCCTTTGATCTATCGGACACGATCAGCGGTGATCGCAGCGCCGTGGTGTCGAGCACCACCGTACGCTGAATTTCGATGCCCTCGGGGATCGCGCGGGATGACAAATCATCATCGGTCAGGATCAGCGTCGCGGGCTGCGGATCGTATGTCGGCAAAACGTCGGAAATTGGTCGGCGTTCTGTCGGCGGAAGTGCGGGCAAGGGGGCTGGGTTGGTCACAAGTTGGCCGGGTGGCAACACGAAACGGCCTTCTGTGTATTTCGAGATATTTGACGCCCGCGCAACGTAGTTTTTACCAACCGTCTGCAGCCCCGCGACCCAGCGCCACGACAACGTGTTTGAGGCCGCATCCGCGTCCAGAAGGTGCCGCATGAAGAAATCTGCCCCAAGCTCCCACGGCAGGTTGAGCGTGAACACCCAGATTGAGGCGAACCACATCCGCGCGTGATTGTGGAGGTATCCGGTATCCGCGAGTTCTTTTGCCCAGTGATCGAACGCGGAAATCCCGGTATCGCCCCGACAGGCTGCCTCCCAGTCTGCACGCAGCCCCCCTTCGGTCGCGATCCGGTTCCGGGCCCCATTCAAGCCGCGCCGATAATCGGACCAAACGGTGGGACGCTGTTCGAGCCAGCCTTTCCAGTACGTCCGCCAAAAGACTTCCTGAACGAATTTCTCGGCCGCCGACAGGCTGTGGCGTCCCAGCACGGCGCGCAAGACCTCTTCTTCGGTCAGAATGCGATGGCGGATATAGGGCGACAGCCGGGACACATCATCGTGACCGGGTCGGTCGTAATTGCGCTGGGCGGCATAGGCGCGACCGGCCAAGGGCACAAAGGCGGATAGCCGTTCGAGGGCGGCTGTGCGGGTGGGGTCAAATGTCATCGCAGGGAGGTATTTTTGCAGACCCCGGCTTCAAGTGCGACGGCAGGCAAAAAGGTGCCAGCCCTTGAAGCCCCCGGATCGCGTCACTAAGACATGGGTAACCCCAAGCCTTTATGGCACCTCCACACCAAAGCAGGCAGTCATCATGCAAGACCCTTATGAGACCTATATGAACCTCGTCCCTATGGTCGTCGAACAGACCAGCCGGGGGGAGCGCGCTTACGACATTTTCTCGCGTTTGCTGAAAGAACGGATCATTTTTCTGAACGGTCCGGTGCACGATGGAATGAGCCATCTGATCGTTGCGCAGCTGTTGTTCCTTGAGTCGGAGAACCCGAACAAGGAAATCAGCATGTACATCAACAGCCCCGGGGGTGTCGTGACCGCCGGCCTGTCGATCTATGACACGATGCAGTACATCCGTCCCAAAGTGTCCACACTTATCGTGGGCCAGGCGGCGTCGATGGGATCTCTGCTGGCGGTTGCGGGCGAAAAGGACATGCGCTTTGCCCTGCCGAACGCTCGTATCATGGTTCATCAACCATCTGGCGGGTATCAGGGGCAGGCGACAGACATCATGATCCATGCCGAGGAAACCCAGAAGCTCAAGACGCGTTTGAACGAGATTTACGCGAAACATACCGGTCGCCCGGTAGAAGAGATTGAGGCGGCGCTTGAGCGGGATAATTTCATGTCGCCAGAAGAGGCGCTGGAATGGGGTCACATCGACCAGATCTTTGAAAACCGTGGCGGCGACGCCGACGCGGATTGACGCAATTAAGGGCCGGGCCAGTTTGACGTTGTGCCCGGTCCACGCCTGCCCTAGGCTGCGATGCATTAGGGCGGGGGTGCCGTGCTGAACACCAGTCAGTACGGATAGAAACGACAGAGGCTTCGGGCCGCAAAGGATACGTGATGGCAACGAATTCGGGCGACGGCAAAAACACTCTCTACTGCTCCTTCTGCGGAAAGAGCCAGCATGAGGTCCGCAAACTGATCGCGGGACCGACGGTGTTCATCTGTGACGAATGCGTCGAGCTTTGCATGGATATCATCCGGGAAGAGACGAAATCGGCCGGGCTAAAATCCACCGATGGCGTGCCGAGCCCAAAGGAAATCTGTGAAGTTCTGGACGACTATGTCATCGGGCAGGCACATGCAAAGCGCGTGCTGTCGGTGGCCGTTCACAACCACTACAAGCGCCTCAATCATGCCTCGAAATCCGGTGATATTGAGTTGGCAAAGTCCAACATTCTGCTGATCGGGCCCACAGGCTGCGGCAAGACGTTGTTGGCGCAGACGCTGGCGCGGATTTTGGATGTGCCGTTTACGATGGCCGATGCCACGACACTGACCGAAGCAGGTTATGTCGGTGAGGACGTCGAGAACATCATTCTCAAGCTTTTGCAGGCCAGTGAGTACAACGTTGAACGCGCGCAGCGCGGCATCGTGTATATCGACGAAGTCGACAAGATCACCCGCAAGTCTGACAACCCTTCGATCACCCGCGATGTGTCGGGCGAGGGTGTGCAGCAAGCGCTGTTGAAAATCATGGAAGGCACGGTTGCCAGCGTTCCGCCACAGGGTGGTCGCAAGCATCCGCAGCAAGAATTCCTGCAGGTCGATACGACAAACATCCTGTTCATTTGCGGCGGTGCGTTTGCGGGTCTCGAAAAGATCATTGCGCAGCGCGGTAAAGGCTCTGCCATGGGCTTTGGCGCCGAGGTCAAAGAAGAAGACTCGCGCGGCATCGGTGAAATGTTCATGGAGCTTGAGCCGGAAGACCTGCTGAAGTTCGGGTTGATCCCGGAATTCGTTGGCCGCCTGCCGGTGATCGCGACGCTTCAGGATCTGGACGAGGATGCGTTGGTCACCATCCTGACCGCGCCGAAGAACGCGCTGGTCAAGCAGTACCAGCGTCTGTTCGAGTTGGAAGACGCCAAGCTGACCTTTACTGACGACGCGTTGAGCGCCATCGCCAAGCGTGCGATTGAGCGCAAGACCGGCGCGCGGGGTCTGCGGTCGATTATGGAAGATATCCTGCTTGATACGATGTTCGATCTGCCCGGAATGGACAGTGTCGAAGAGGTTGTGGTCAACGAAGAGGCCGTGAATGCGGACAAGGCCCCGCTGATGATCCACGCTGATCAGAAACAGGAACCTGCCAGCGCAAGCTAAGCCCGCGCCGGACGTGTCGCGTTCAAGCCGCACAGGCCGATGGTTCAAATACGCAGTCGCGGCGCCCGTTTTGGGCGCCGTTGTGCGTTTTACACCCTTTCTCGACGGTAACGGGGCACCTCCGGATTTCATGAACTTCGCGGGCGCGGGCGAATTTCGCGCCGTCGGTCGCCATCAGCGCGCGATGCTTCAACAACGCGCTGGCCTGACGGGCGCGGACCGCGTGCTCGACATTGGAAGTGGGATTGGTCGGTTGGCGGTCGCGTTGGCCGAGATTTATCCGGATATGACCTATCGCGGTTTCGATCCGGTTGAGCTTGGCGTCGCGTGGTCGCGCAAGGCGCTCCAGGGCTATAGCGGGTTTGAGGTTCTGCGGGTGCGGGTCGCCAACAGCTTTTACGCGCCAACGGGCGGGATACGCGCCGAGGAGTTTGAGTTTCCCTATCCGCCGGGATCGAAGGATCTGGCGGTTGCGCTGTCGGTCTTTACTCATCTCGGTGCTGCTGCGGCGCGTCAGTATTTTTCGCAGGCGATCCAATGCCTTGCACCGGGTGGTCGGCTTTATCTGACGACGTTTCTGTTGCGTGATGGGCCAGCGCACACGGCCGCAGCCTTTGAGTTTTATGCGCTTGGCGAAGGAACATATGTCGCGTCGGCAGATGAACCCGATCTTGCGGTGGCGTTTGAACAGTCGTTCTGGGCGGGACTTGCGCAGGAGCATGGGGTGCAGCTTGACCAGGTTTTTCCGGGAACTTGGGCGGATGGCAGCGTCGGGGATGATTTTCAGGACGCGCTGCTTTTCGTAAAGCCGGGCTGAGGGTGTCTGTTGCGCGCAAAACATATCAGCCTTGCGCGCGGGCCGGTGCCCTTGCCGTAAATCGGACTTGGCTTTAAAGGCCGCTTAACCTGCATACCCAAGAATACCGTGCTTTGAGGACGCGACTGCCCTAAGTGGCGTTCCCAAGATCGAGCGAAGAAAGCCAGACGATGACAAAGATTATGATGGCGGCTTTGGCCGCACGCCCCGGATTTGCTGATTTCTGGGGCGGGGAAATGAACGGCGTCGCACGGGTTCGGACAGAGTTGTTGTCGGGTTTGACGGTCGCCCTTGCGCTTGTCCCGGAAGCGGTCGCGTTTGCCTTTGTCGCGGGCGTGCATCCCCTCGTCGGGCTCTATGCGGCGTTCATCGTTGGCTTGATCACGGCTGTTTTTGGCGGACGGCCCGGCATGATCTCAGGCGCGACAGGCGCGCTGGCTGTGGTCATGGTGTCGCTGGTTGCGACGCATGGGGTTGAGTACCTGTTTGCCACCGTTGTGTTGATGGGGCTGATGCAAATCGCTGCGGGGATCTTTAAGCTGGGTAAGTTCATCCGGCTGGTGCCGCACCCGGTGATGCTGGGATTTGTGAACGGCTTGGCGATTGTGATCTTCCTTGCCCAACTTTCGCAGTTTCAGGTGCCGGGCACGGCAGAATCCTCGGGCCATGGCATGGCCCATGGCGAATGGCTGAGCGGGTGGCCCTTGTTCCTGATGTTGGGGCTTGTGGCGCTGACGATGGCGATCATCTGGGCGACGCCGAAAGTGACGCGTGCTGTCCCTGCGCCGTTGGCTGGGATAGCGATTGTTGGGCTTCTGGTCATTGCGTTCAACATCGATGTGCCGCGGGTTGGTGATCTGGCCTCGATCGAAGGTGGTTTGCCCAGCTTTCACATCCCCGCCGTCCCGCTGACGTGGGAGACGCTGACGATCATTCTGCCCTACGCGCTGATCTTGTCGGCCATTGGTCTGATCGAAAGCCTTCTGACGCTGAACCTTGTGGGCGAGATCACGGGCAAGCGCGGCGGCGCGAGCCAGGAATGCATTGCGCAAGGCGCCGCCAACACGGTCACCGGTTTTTTCGGCGGCATGGGCGGCTGTGCGATGATCGGGCAATCGATGATTAACGTAAAATCAGGTGGCCGCACGCGGCTGTCGGGCATCTCGGCCGCGCTGTTTCTGCTCCTGTTCATCGTTGTTGCAGCCCCGTTGATCGAACAGATCCCACTGGCGGCGCTGGTAGGCGTCATGTTCATGGTGGTGATTGGCACCTTTGCCTGGAACAGCTTCCGCATCATGCGGAAAGTGCCGCTGACCGATGCGCTCGTGATCGTTCTGGTGACGGTTGTGACCGTGGCCTATGACCTTGCGATTGCGGTTGTGGTGGGCGTGATCGTCTCGGCCTTGGCCTATGCGTGGAACAACGCCACGCGTATCCGCGCGACAACTTATGAAACCCCCGAGGGTGCGCGCGTGTACAAAATTCAAGGGCCGTTGTTCTTTGGATCGGCTGAAGGGTTCGGAGAGCTTTTCGATCCCGCGAATGACCCGTCGATGGTGGTCGTTGACTTTGCCGAAAGCCGGGTGGTCGATCAATCCGCGCTCACGGCAATCGACGCTTTGGCGGCAAAATATGAGGCCGCAGGCAAGCGGCTGACCCTGCGCCATCTGAGCCGGGATTGTCACCAGTTGTTGTCGCGGGCCGGTGCCTTGATGATCGACAGCGATGACGACCCCGACTACCAGATCGCGGCGAACTATGCGGTGCGGACCGGCATTATGGGTGGGGCGCACTAGCGCCCGCGCTTGGTTCTAATGTGTTCCGTGCGGCATCAGGTATTTGAAGACCAATGAAGTCGGGGCGCGTGCGCTCCGCCGCCCTTGAAACGGCTGTTCTGTGCGGATAGCCCATGTCCCATGAAGCGTCTTATTTCCACCGGATCGCCGTTTGAGGCCAGCATTGGGTATTCCCGTGCCGTGGTGTGCGACGGCTGGGTCTTTGTGGCCGGGACGACGGGGTATGACTATGACACGATGGTGATGCCAACTTCGGTCGCGGATCAGTGCCGCAACGCGTTGAATACGATCGCATCGGCTCTGAACGAGGCTGGCGCCTCTCTCTCGGACGTGGTGCGCGTGCGCTATATCCTGCCGGATCCGGCGGATTGGCCGGCCTGCTGGCCCGTGACGTCGGAGGTGTTTGGGGAGGTCCGTCCTGCGGCGACGATGATTTCGGCAGGGTTGCAGGAGCCGGAGATGAAGATCGAAATTGAAGTGACGGCGCGCCTGCCGCAGGGGTGAGGCGGCCTGACCACTGGACGCCCCCACTCAAGCCTGTATACGTGAAGGCAGGCTCTGACCTTGGAGACAGATATGGGACTTGGCTCTTCGATTGTGCGTGCGCTGACTTGGTGGAATGGTCAGACGTTTGGCACGCAGCTGTTCACCTCGCGCAAGGGTGTGAAGGTGGGCGAAGACGACGAAGGCAACGTCTATTATCGCACCAAAGATGACAGCAAGCGCTGGGTCATATTCAATGGTGAGATTGAGGCGAGCCGGATCAGCCCGGATTGGCATGGCTGGCTGCACCGCACCTGGGACACCCCGCCAAGCGAAGCGCCGTTGCCGAAGAAATCGTGGGAAAAGCCGCATCAGGAGAATCTGACAGGTACGATGGCGGCTTATGCGCCGTCGGGGTCGCTTAAGCAGGCCAAGCCCAAGGATTACCGTGATTACGAGGCGTGGCAGCCGGAGTAGGGCCGCAATGTCCGAACAAACATCAGAAGTCATCATCGGCGCGGTCGTTCTGGCGACGGCGATTGGGTTCGCGGCCTATGCCACGCAGTTCAGCGGTGTCGGCGGTACAAGCGGCGACAGCTATGACCTGACCGCGTCCTTCCGGTCGGTGGAGGGGATTTCGGTCGGAACGGACGTGCGGTTGGCCGGTGTGAAGGTCGGCACGGTGACAGGGCTGGATCTGAACCCACAGACCTTTCGGGCCGACACCACGTTTACGCTGGACAGTGATCTGACGCTTCCCGAGGATACCGCCGCGATCATCGCGTCAGAGGGTCTTTTGGGGGGCAGCTTTGTCGAGCTGCTACCGGGGGGATCCCCATTTGATCTTGAGCCCGGGGCCGAGATTGAAGACACGCAAAGCTCGGTCAGTCTGATACAGCTGCTGCTGCGATTTGCATCGGGCAGCGAATGATCCGAATTCTGGTACTTTGCCTCGCCATGACGGGGCCGGTTTGGGCGCAGCAATCGACCATTACGGTTCAGCCGTTGGATGCGCCCTTTGACTTTGACAACGACCAGTCGGGGAATGCGTCTGGCGCCGAGGCACGTCCGGAACAGGACCTCTCTGAATTTGGACAAACGCCTGAGACCGGCGATCCCCTGTTCCCAAGTCAAGAGACCGGACCGGTCTTTGACTTCGAAATTGAATCGCGGTCGGTAACCGTTCGCGTTCAGCGCGCCGATGGTGCGATGCTGAAGGGTCTGGACAAAGTCACTGGTGAAGTGGTCGAGATGGAATTGGCCAATGGCGACACGCAACGCCTTGGACGCATTATCGTGCGCATGGCCGAATGCCGCCAACCTGCGGATAACCCCACTGGCGACGCGTTTGCCTGGGTCGAGGTTCAAAGTGACGGTCGTGACGCCCCGGACTTTGCGGGGTGGATGGTCGCCTCAAGCCCCGCGTTGAGCGCGCTTGATCACGCGCGCTATGATGTTTGGGTGATGCGCTGCACCAATGACGCGCCGCTTGAAAACGGCTCGGAGACGGACAGCGAGGGCGCGGACTGAAGCGCTTTTGCCAGTCGCGCGCGATAGGCGTCGCGGCTGATCTCGACCGCGCCAAGGCTGGCGAGGTGGTCTGTTAGAAACTGCGCATCAAACAACGTGAAACCCGATTGCTTGAGCCGGTCGATCAGATAGGCCAGCGCGACCTTCGAGGCGTCTGTCCGCGCCGAAAACATGCTTTCCCCAAAAAAGGCCGCGCCCAACCGCACGCCATAGACCCCTCCGACGAGGTCATCGCCCTGCCAGACTTCCAAGGAATGGGCGTGTCCTATCCGGTGAAGATCGGCGTAGAGCCGACGGATCGGCGCGTTGATCCACGTCTCAGGCCGGGCCGCGCAACGGTCGATCACGGTTTCAAAAGCCCGATCAAGCGACGGGCGGTAGATGTCCGACCGCAAGCGGCGCTTCAATGAGCGTGAGAGGTGAAACCCGTCAAGCGGCAGAATGCCCCGTTCGGTCGGGTCGACCCAGAACACATCCGGATCGTCCCGTGAGTCCGCCATCGGAAAAATGCCCGCCGCATAGGCGCGCAGCAGATGTTCTGCCGTCAGATCCTCTGCGCGCATCGGCGCAACGCGTCGGTCTGCCTAGCCAAGGTTTGTCTCCAGCCACCGCTCCAGCCAGTGAATATTGTAGTCACCGGTGAGGATGTCGGGTTCGGCCAGCAACGCGTTGAAAAGCGGCACGGTGGTGTTGATCCCGTCGACGATCAGCTCACCAAGCGCGCGGTCGAGCCGCGCAAGCGCCTCGGGCCGGTCGCGACCATAGACAACGAGCTTGCCGATCAGGCTGTCATAGTAAGGGGGGATCGAATAGCCGGCGTAAAGCGCTGAATCCATCCGTACGCCCAGACCGCCGGGCGCGTGATACTGCGTGACCTTGCCCGGAGAGGGCGAAAAGTTCGGCAGTTTTTCTGCGTTGATGCGGATTTCGATGGAGTGGCCGTGAACCTCAAGTTCCTCTTGGGAAAACGACATCGGCAAACCGGCGGCCACGCGAATTTGCTCGCGCACCAGATCGACACCAAAGATGGCCTCTGTCACGGGGTGCTCGACTTGAAGGCGCGTGTTCATCTCGATGAAATAGAACTCGCCGTCTTCATAAAGAAACTCGATCGTGCCGGCGCCGATATAGTTGATCCGGGCCACGGCATCCGCGCAGATCTTACCGATTTTCGCGCGGGTCTCGGCGTCGATTGCGGGGCCGGGGGCCTCTTCAAAGACTTTTTGGTGACGCCGTTGGAGCGAGCAATCGCGTTCACCCAAATGGACGGCATTGCCCTTACCATCGCCAAAGACCTGAATTTCGATATGGCGCGGTTTGCCGAGATACTTCTCGATATAGACCTCGTCATTGCCAAAGGCCGCTTTGGCCTCGGACCGCGCGGTGCGAAACGCGGTTTCCATTTCTTCTTCTGAGGTCGCGAGCTTCATACCCCGACCGCCGCCGCCAGCGGTTGCTTTGACGATCACGGGATAGCCGAATTCGCGCCCTATGGCTTTGGCCGCCTCGACATCTGGCACGCCGCCGTCAGAACCGGGCACAACCGGCACGCCAAGCTGCTTCATCGTTTCTTTGGCGGTGATCTTGTCCCCCATGGTGCGAATATGTTCCGCAGTGGGACCGATGAAGGTCAGTTCATGATCTTCGACGATCTGAACGAAACCGGCGTTTTCGCTAAGAAACCCATACCCGGGATGGATGGCTTGCGCGCCGGTAATTTCGCAGGCCGAGATAATGGCCGGGATTGACAGATAGGACTCCGGGCTGGGCGGCGGTCCGATACAGACGCTTTCGTCGGCCATGCGCACATGCATCGCGTCGGCATCGGCGGTCGAATGAACGGCGACTGATTTGATGCCCATCTCGCGGCAGGCACGGATGACGCGCAGGGCAATCTCGCCACGGTTGGCGATCAGGATCTTGTCGAACATGACGCTTACTCGACCACCATGAGCGGTGCGCCAAATTCGACCGGCGAGGCATCTTCGACCAGAATACGCTTCACCGTACCGGCGCGGGGCGACGGGATGTGGTTCATCGTCTTCATGGCTTCCACGATCATCAGGGTCTGGCCCTCGGTCACCTTGTCGCCAACGCTCACAAATGCCGCAGCACCTGGTTCGGCGGAAAGATAAGCTGTGCCAACCATGGGCGATGTAACTGCACCGGGAAGCGCGGCGGGGTCTGTTACTTCTTCTGCGGGCGCAGGGGCGGCGGGTGCGGCTGGGGCTGCCGGTGCCGCGACTGGCGCGGGGGCGGCAACAACTGGTGCGGCCATAACGGGCCCACCGCGACTTACGCGGACACTCAGGCTGTCGTCTTCACCATATTCACGCTCGACCTCCAATTCGGTAAGGTCGTTTTCCCGCAAGAGCTTTGCCAGTGCTTCGATAAACGCAACATCAGTCTCATGTTTCTTGGTTGTCATGCGTGCTCCGGCTCCCAGGCCCAGTGTTATTCAATTCGTTCCGGCGCTTATACGCGAGGTGCGCGCGCCTGAAAAGCGCGCGTCTCGCGGGTTTTGCGCTCGATTGCGGACTAATTCGAAAGTGACACGCATTAATCACCGGAAATATGCATGCCGTTTTGCGTTTTTTCGCTTTATTCGACGCCACCAAGGTGGAGGGCGATCACCCCTTCGAATATGTCCTTCCCATCGCGATTTCGACGCGGTACCAAAACGGCAAAGAAGGAACGAACGTGGCGCGTCACCCCCTTGAATTCTCTTGTGCCAGTTGCGGCGTCGCGCGGCCCGTCGAAACGTATGCGGCCCCCTGTTCGGCTTGCGGACACGTGGCGACGTCGGCGGAGGGGTTTCTGGACCTCCGGGCTGATCCCGACGCGGATACACTCCTCGATATCGAAACTTACGATGCCGATCACGCGGTTGGTGTTTCAAGCGACGGAATTGCCCGGGTATATCAGAGGCTATTTCGGGAAGTGGGCCGACCCGATCCTATGGCCGTTCTCGAGATCGGGGCTGGATCGGGGAACCTGACGCGCGGACTTCTTGCCGCGTTCTCGCTCGATCGGCTGGTGGCGACGGATATCTCTCCGAGCTTCCTCAAGAGACTAACGGCGTAACCTTGGGCGAACAACGATGCACTGATCCTTGCGGCAGTGGACGGCAATGAAATCGGATTTTCAAAGGGTAGTTTCGACGCGATTGTGGGGCATTCTGTTCTCCATCACATCGCCCGTTTCGAGGATACCCTCCGCGCCTGCTTCAATCTGCTCAACGATGAGGGTGTTTGTGCCTTTGGCGAACCCGTACTCGACGCGCACGCATTTGCGTCGCTGCTGGCGCAGAATATCAAAGTCTGCGCCCAGCTCAGCGGTGATGAGCTATCCCACGAAGAGCGTATGGTCCTGAATGCGGTCGCTATGCGCGCAGGGCAGAAGCGTCGGCAACTTGAAGGTTCGCGCGATGCGCTTGGCGCGATTGAGGACAAATTTCAGTTTCCTGTCGACGATATGGCGGATCTTGCACGGCAGATCGGGTTTAGCGCGTTTCGGTTTGAACCAAGTAATACTGCTGCGTCCCTTGGTGACACTTCGATGCGCGCTTTGCGACAGGTCAGTGCCCAAGTGGGCATTTCAGGTGATTTTCTTGACCGGTATCAGGCGCTCGCAGATGCGTTGACTGACGTTCATGCCGACGCAACGCGCCTGGCGCCTCAATCGCTCTTTGGCTTTTTTGTTTTCGCCAAATAGTCTAGCCTCATAAGGATTTGCTGATCCCGATCTCGGTTGGGTCGTCTGGCGTCAGGGCCTGCTGTGACGCGGAGTAGGTTTCGGTCAGAAGTTCGTCAGGCAAGTTTGGGAACCCTTCGCGCTGCGCTTGCAGCGGGCTTCGATCAAAGGCTGGCGGTGGTCCAAACGGACCATCTGATCCGGGATCGATGGGGGCGACGTCGGTGTCGCGAACCTCGTTGAGAGACGCGATTAGGTCCGCGGGCTCTGGGGGCGTCTCATCGATCTCAGCGGGTGGCAGTTCAGGCGGTACGGGCCGCGCGCTCTCAGTTTCCGGCGCGGGTTGCACCGCGCTTGGGCTGGTCCCCGCGGTTGGCGCGGGCGCGGCAGGAACCTGTGGCGCATCGGCGCGGCGGTCTGGCGTGATTGGCGGCGCAGCAGCGCCGGTAACGGGGGCAGGGGCAAGCATCCCACACTCTCCACAAGTTGGGCCCCCACAGCAGCCGTCAACATGGGGCTAAAGTGTTAAGGCACAGTAAATTTGCGCCGCGACTTCAGTCAGTGGTTAAGCGGGCGTTAACGCGCGCCGATAGAAATCGGTCAGAAATCGCTCTGCATCTGCAAAGGTTTTTGCGTTCTTTTCGGCCAAGATTCCGCGCACCTGCACGTCGAAATCGGCATAGTGCTGCGTCGTGGCCCAGATTGAGAAGATCAGATGCCGCGGCTCGGCCACACAGATGCGTCCGGCATCGCGCCAAGTCGCAATGACCTGAGCCTTTTCTTCGACAAGGTCACGCAGCGGTCCTTTGATTACATCGAGAATTCCAGGCGCGCCCTGGAGGATTTCATTCGCAAATAGCCGACTTTCGCGCGGGTATTTCTGCGCCATTGAAAGCTTGAGCCTGAGATAACTCAAGATCTCTTCCACCGGCTCTCCGTCAGGATCGATCCCTTCGAGCGGCTCCAGCCATGTGTTGAGCTGTTTTGACACCAGCGTCTGGTGCATCGCGGCCTTGGATGGGAAGTAATACAGGAGATTGGGTTTGTTCAGCCCGGCCGCCTTGGCAATCTCGTCAATTGTTGCGCCGCGAAACCCTTGGGCTGAGAACACCTCTAACGCGGCTTCGAGGATCGCCTCGAAGTTTTGCCGCTGAATCCGCGTTTTAGGCTCTGGCATGCCTGTTTCTTCGTCACGCGTCATGCGACTCTCCGAACTGAGCAGGGCTTGCTTGACTGACCCCTGCGCTCTGCTAGCGTGATCCTGACCATTTGGTCAAACCAAGTCTTTGATATAGTGCAAAGTCTGGTGGAATTGAACGACTGGCAGGAGTGCTGCGACCATGGCCGCCCCGACTGACAACCTCAAGATCAACGGCGAACGGCTGTGGGACAGCCTGATGGAAATGGCCAAGATCGGCCCCGGCGTTGCAGGTGGCAACAATCGCCAGACAGTCACGGACGAAGATGGCGAGGGGCGTGCGCTTTTCCAGAAATGGTGCGAAGATGCGGGCTGCACGATGGGGCTCGATCAGATGGGCAACATGTTTGCGCGTCGCGAGGGAACTGATCCTGATGCGCTTCCGGTCTATGTGGGCAGCCACCTTGATACGCAGCCGACGGGTGGCAAGTACGACGGGGTTTTGGGCGTGCTGGGCGGTCTGGAAATCCTTCGCACGCTTAATGATCTCGACATCAAAACCAAGCATCCGATTGTGGTAACGAACTGGACCAATGAGGAAGGGACGCGGTTTGCACCCGCGATGCTGTCTTCTGGCGTGTTTGCGGGCATCCACACGCAGGACTGGGCCTATGATCGCGAAGATGCGGACGGCAAGACGTTTGGCGACGAGTTAAAGCGGATTGGCTGGCGCGGTGAGGAAGAGGTTGGCGCGCGCAAGATGCACGCGTTTTTTGAGCTTCATATCGAACAAGGCCCAATTCTGGAAGCCGAGGGCAAAGATATTGGTGTTGTGACGCACGGGCAGGGGCTGAGCTGGACGCAAGTCACGATTACTGGAAAAGACAGCCATACCGGCTCCACCCCGATGCCGATGCGGCGTAATGCCGGGCTGGGCATGGCGCGGGTTCTGGAACTGGTCGATGAGATCGCCTTGAGTCACGCGCCGGATGCTGTTGGCGCGGCGGGACATATCGATGTCTACCCGAATTCCCGCAATGTCATTCCGGGCAAGGTCGTTTTCACCATCGATTTTCGCTCGCCTCAGTTGGAGGTGATCGAAGATATGGAGCAGCGGCTGCGTCTTGGGGCCGCGACCATCTGTGAGGAGATGGGTTTGAGCGTCGAGTTTGAGAAAGTTGGCGGCTTTGATCCCGTTGCGTTTGATGAAGGCTGCGTCACAGCTGTGCGGAGTGCGGCGGAGCGGTTGGGCTATTCCCACCGCAACATCATTTCGGGCGCGGGGCACGATGCCTGCTGGATCAATCGGGTGGCACCGACGGCTATGGTTATGTGCCCGTGCGTCGATGGGTTGAGCCATAACGAGGCTGAAGAGATCTCACCCGACTGGGCGCGCGCCGGGGCGGATGTGCTTTTTCACGCCGTGGTCGAGACGGCGGAGATCGTGGAGTAGCCGATGGATGGAACCCAACCCACATATCGCGTTAGCGAAGACGAATTGCGTGTAGACCTCGC